>CAZOTO010000006.1:0-5482 GCA_964582775.1 uncultured Myxococcales bacterium | reverse complement strand
GAGGCTGTACTTGCGGCGAGTAATTGCTCTTGAGGACGCGATGGCGCGCAGCAGCGATCCCGACGAACTCCAGAGCTTGATCCAGAACCCGCAGGCTGTCGGGATGGCTCGTGTCAAGCAATGATTGAGCTGAGAATTTCAGGCGAGAGGAAGGGATGAAATGCCCGCATTCAATTGGGAAGGCAAGACTCGCGAAGGGCTAGTCAAGACGGGCGGAATCATTGCGGACTCCGCTGACGCTGCGACTGCGCAGCTCCGGGCACAGTCGATTCTCCCTTCAGCGGTCCGTGCTAGACCAAAGGACCTCTCCGAGTATCTTCCATTTCTCGCTCCGAAGGTCGCGACGAAGGATCTCGTGATCTTTACCCGACAGTTCGCGACGATGATCGATGCAGGGCTTCCTCTCGTTCAGTGCTTGGACATTCTCGGGACTCAGAGCGAGAACGCGACGTTCAAAAAGCACATTCTTCAGATCAAGGCGGACGTAGAGGGCGGTGCGACATTCTCAGATGCGCTTGCGAAGCATCCGAAGATTTTCGATCGCCTGTACGTGAACCTCGTCGCCGCGGGCGAGGTAGGTGGAATTCTAGACACGATTCTGAATCGACTCGCGATTCATCTCGAGAAGGCGGAGGCGCTCAAGCGAAAGGTAAAGGGCGCGATGGTCTATCCCGCGTCGGTTACGGTGATTGCTGCTGCGGTCGTCGTCCTGATGCTCGTGAAGGTCATTCCGGTGTTCGAGAAAATGTTCGCCGACTTTGGTGGGACACTTCCGGGGCCGACCCAGACCGTCATCAACATCTCCCACTTTATGCAGGAATATGTAGGGTACATGTTGGGCGGTGTTGTGGTTCTAGTGGTTGCGTTTCGGTTGATCTACAGGCGTGAGGGTGGGCGCCTGTTTTTCGATGGTCTGTTCCTCAAATCGCCGATCTTCGGCAACCTTCTTCGAAAGGTCGCGGTTGCCCGGTTCAGTCGCACGTTGGGGACCATGCTGTCGTCCGGGGTTCCGATCCTTGACGCTCTCGAGATCGTTGCGCGAACGGCGGGTAACGTAATCGTCGAGCGCGAGGTGCTTGCAATCCGCTCAGCGGTCTCCGAAGGGAAGACGGTTGCGGAGCCGCTTCAGAAGTCGAAGGTGTTTCCGGGAATGGTCGTGCAGATGATCTCCGTCGGTGAGCAGACTGGAGCGATGGACTCGATGCTCGGAAAGATTGCGGACTTTTACGACGAGGAGGTCGACGCGGCCGTCGACGCGCTGACAGCGCTGCTCGAGCCGCTGATGATGGTCGTACTGGGCGGAACGATTGGCGGTCTCCTCATCGCGATGTATCTTCCGATCTTCAAGATTGCGGAAGCAGTTCAGTAGCCAGTGATGTCGCAGAGGCTCGATTTCGTTTCGAGCTCTGCGGGCGCGCTCGCGGGTCGACTGCTGACCGTCGGCGGCGTGTTCGGACTCGCGGTTCTCACGGAGCTTCACGGGCGCACGCCGTTCTCCGAGCGCGAGCTCGCTGGCCTCTATGCGCTGGTACTCGTCGGCTTCATGCAGGCGCTCGCTCTCGGGCTGGTTGCGGCGCGGGGGCGACGCGGTTGGTCTCGTTTCGTCGAGCTCGCAGGCGACGGTCTCTTGGTGTCGGGCTTGGTGTACTGTACGGGCGGGTTCGAGTCGCCTTTCTCGGTGCTCTACGTCGTCTGGATCGTGTACGCGGCGCTGTCGTCGGGGCGCGAGGGTGCAATCGGGGCGTGGGGCGTATCGACGACCGGGTATGCGGCCATCGTGTGGGGGGAATCGTTAGGGTTTTTCCCTGCCTTCGATCGATCGCATGGAGCCCCGTTCGAGCGGGCGGCCACGATGGTGTTCTGGCACACGTCGGCCTTCGCTGCGGTCGCGGTGTTGGCGCATCGGCTCGCGACGCAGATCCATGCGGGCCGGGTTCGATTGGAGGAGCTTGGCGAGCTCCATCGACGAATCGTCGACAACGTCTCGAGCGGGCTCCTCACGGTGGGGCGATCGGGGGAGATCACCTCGTTCAATACCGAGGCGGAACGAATCACGGGTTTTCGGCGCTCCGAGGTGGTGGGCTTGTCACTGCGGCGGCTGTTCCCGGGTCTCGATCTCGAGGTTCGGATGGGTGGGGGTGCGGAGGCGCCTGCGGAATGCGATGAACCCCTCTCGCGCCTACGCGTGGAGTTCGAGAATCGGAGAGGGGAGCACCTCCATCTCGGTCTGTCGATCTCGGTTCTTCGGGATTCGCGGGGCGATCCCGACGGCCGGATCGTGATCTTCCAGGATCTTTCGCGCGTGGTTGAGATGGAGGATCGGCTGCGCCGTAGTGAGCGGCTCGGTGCGGTTGGACAGCTTGCTGCGGGTCTTGCGCACGAGCTTCGCAATCCGCTCGCGTCGCTTTCTGGCGCGGTCGAGCTCATTGCGGCCGATCTACCGGAGGATGACGACACGCATCGGCGCCTAGGGGAGATCGTTCGGCGAGAGACGTCGCGCTTGAGCCGCCTCGTCGGGGACTTTCTCGAGTACGCGAAGCCTGGCCAGGGGGGGGCGGAGGTCGTGGAGCTTGACGGAGTTGTTACAGAGGTGCGCGATTTGTTCCGTGTCGGCGAGGGGCCCGCCGTCGTGCTCGATGTCCAGTGTGCGTCTGGGCTGCGGGTGCTGGGGAATGCGGATCAGCTCCGTCAGGTCCTCTGGAACTTGTTGCTCAACGCAGCGCAGGCGGGATCTCGAGATGGTGTCGTACGACTTCGGGCAGGTCGCGTGGATCTCGGCCGAGGATCTTGGATCGACGTGCGCGTGAGCGATGCCGGGTGCGGAATCCCCCCCGAAGTTCTCGAGCGGATTTTCGAGCCCTTCTATACGACGAAGCCGAAAGGCACCGGACTGGGCCTCGCCATGGTGCATCGGATCATCGAGGCACATGGCGGGCAGATTTCGGTGAGGAGCGACCCGGGCATCGGAACGGAGGTGCGAATCCTCCTGCCGGCCGCGTCTTAAGGAGGCCCGTCGAGGGGCCGATCGGGCCACCGGGGAGGGTGACGTGGCGCGGATCCTGGTCGTCGACGACGAGCGGAGCATGCAGGAGTTTCTCGAAATCCTGCTGCGACGAGATGGGCACGATGTCGTCGTCTGTGGATCGGCGAGCGAGGCGACGGTTGCGCTCGAGAGCGACGACTTCGACCTGGTGATCAGTGATATCCGCATGCCCGGGATGAGCGGAATCGAGCTGCTCGACCACGTGAAGAGCACGAGCCCCGAGACGTTGGTCGTTCTGATCACCGCGCACGGAACCACCGAATCGGCGGTCGAGGCGATGAAGGCCGGGGCGCACGACTACCTCACGAAGCCTTGCTCGGTGGACGAGATTCGCCTCGTCGTGCAGAAGGCGGTCGAGAAGCGCGAACTCTCCCACGAGAATCAAGTTCTCCGACGGCAGATCCAGGATCGCGCGATTCCGGCCACCGTGATGGGCCGCAGTCCCCAGATGGCTGAGGTGTTCGATCTCGTGCGTCAGGTCGCTCCGGCGCGAACGAACGTGTTGGTGAGCGGCGAGAGCGGCACTGGGAAGGAGCTCGTCGCCCGTGCGCTGCACTCGCTCTCCGATCGGAGAGGCCGCGCGTTCGTCGCCGTGAACTGTGGGGCGATCCCCGAGAACCTTCTCGAGAGTGAGCTTTTTGGACACGTGAAGGGGGCCTTTACCGGTGCGGTTACGGACAAGATGGGGCTCTTCGAGGTTGCAGACGGCGGAACGCTGTTTCTCGACGAGATCGGGGAGATGCCGTTCGCCCTTCAGGTCAAGGTGCTGCGTGCGATCCAGTCGCGCACGTTCAAGCGGGTAGGCGGAACGAAAGACGTCCACGTCGATGTCCGCATCGTAGCTGCGACGAATCGGAAGCTCGACGAAGAGGTCCGGGCCGGTCGGTTCCGCGAGGATCTCTACTATCGCCTGAACGTGATCGAGATCGTGCTTCCGCCGTTGCGAGAGCGCCCAGAGGACGTCCCTCAGCTCGTGCAGCACTTCCTGCGAAAGTTCTCCGCAGAGCTCGGCAAGGAGACGCCCGAGGTCGATGCCGCCGTTCTCTCGCGCCTCGAGGCCTATGACTATCCTGGGAACGTGCGAGAGCTCGAGAACATCCTCGAGCGGGCAGTGACCCTGTCGCGAAACGGGCGGGTCGAGCTCGAGTGTCTGCCCTCGGTCGTTCGGGAGGGGGCGCGCAAGGTTGTCTCGGGGCGTCTTCCTGAGGTCCCCGTGGACCTGGATGGACTGCTCGCAGACTACGAGCGATCGCTGATTGGGATCGCTCTCGAGCGCACCGCGGGTGTGAAGAAGCACGCCGCGCGGATTCTCGGGATCAGCTTCCGCTCGCTTCGCTATCGCCTCGAAAAGCTTGGTCTCGACTCGGTCGGCAGCGACGATCCGATCGACGACTGATTCGATAACAAACTTCGGACCCTAGGTGACGATTCGCGTCACCCAGGGCGACGAGAACCGGCGTTGGTCGAGTTGGACTGGGATGGAGCACAAGGCAGTGTGGGACTCGATTCATGCGCTGGCTCTGAACCTTGCATCGCTACCTGCATCGTTGGGTTCGTGGGGGCTCGTCTCGGCATGCCAATTGCTGACGAGCGGGTCGAGCCATTGAAGATGGCGCGCGGAATTTCCCAGAGGTCGGTTCCGCATGAGTTCCAGAGGAAGAAAACGAGGAGACAACATGATCAAGCTGAGTGACAAGATTCGACGGAACGAGGGCTTCACCCTCATCGAGCTGATGATCGTCGTGGCGATCATCGGAATTCTGGCGGCCATCGCCATTCCGAACTTCCTGAAGTTCCAGCTCCGCTCGAAGGCGGGCGAGGGCAAGCTGAACCTCGCCGCGATCCGCACCGCCGAGGAGTCGTACTTCGCCGAGGCCGGTACATATTGGCCGTGGGGCTCGTCTCCGGGCGCGGGTGATGCGACGCTGAGCAGCCAGAAGCAGACGTGGGATGCGGCGGTGCTCTGCCCGAACCATCCGCCGGTAGCAGGTGATCCGGGATTCTGTTTCATCGGATGGGCACCCGAGGGTGACGTCTACTTCAACTATGCGGTGTCGACGAACAACGGCGTGCCGGCTCCTGGAAACCCGTCCAACCAGTTCGTGGCGGTCGGAAGCTCGGACATCGATGGTGATCTCAACTACAATCGCTGGGGCATCCAGAAGCCCGATGCGGCCGGGAACTACACCATCGGTGCGTTCGAGAACTGCACGGACGTGCTGAATCGCGAGCTGAATCAGGGTGTGCTCGGTATGGTGGGTCCCTGCGACGACGTGTCCGCAGGCCTCGAGGTGTTCTAGGCCTCTGGGAACCAAGGCCAGCGGGTGGGATTCGAGGCCTTTCTTGGCGCGAATCCCACCCGCGAACCTGCCTGGATCACAACCACGCCGATTTCGACGCCATGCGAGGGCTCCCGATGCGCCGCACTCAGGGTTTCAC
>CAZOTO010000005.1:0-53994 GCA_964582775.1 uncultured Myxococcales bacterium | reverse complement strand
GCTCCGGCCGTTTTGACGGGGCGTCGCGGTCGATGCGAGTCTTCCCTCCATCCGCTCACCACAGGGAGGGTTCCACCGTGCTCACCGCGCTCGACGAGACGCTGCGCCACCAGATTCCCACCACGTTCGATCACGTCGGAACGACCGATCACCGCTTCTTCGATCGCTACTGGTTCGGCGTCTACGATCCCGCCGGCCGCATGGCGCTCGTCTGCGGCATGGGCCTGTACGTGAACATGAACGTGCTCGATGGCTTCTGTGCCCTGCAGCTGCCACGCGACGGAGGCGGCGTCGAGCAGCACAACTTCCGCCTGTCGCGGGCGCTGCGCCCGAACCTGGACGAGGCGAAGGTCGGTCCCCTCTCGGTGCGGATCGAGGAACCCTTCCAGCGCATCCGCCTGCTCTGGGAAGCGGGGGATCTCCCCGTGAGCTTCGACCTCGCGTGGAGCGCCTTCCTGCCGCCAAGCGAAGAGAAGCACCATTTCAACCGCATCAACGGGCGCGCGTTCCACGACTATCACCGCTATACACAGGCGGGCCGGGGCTCGGGCGTGGTCCAGCTCGGGGATCGCACGTTCGAGGTCGATGACTGGTGGGCGGGACGCGATCACTCCTGGGGCGTGCGCACACAGGTCGGCGGCTACGAACCCGTGAACGGCCCCGGCGCCGATGCCCTGCTCGCCGCCGCGGGATACGTCTACTACTGGCTCACCTTCAACACGGGCGACTGCGGCGGCTACGTTCAGCTGCAGTTCCTGGGAGACGGCACGCGGATCTACACCGACGGCGAGATCGTGTGGCCCAAGAGCGGGCGGCACTTCACCGTGATCGACGCCGAGGTCGAGGCGGAGCTTCACCCGGGCACGCGCATCTACAAGCATTTGCGCACGCGACTGCGTGGAGCGGACGGAACCGAGGTCGAACTCGTGGCGAAGCCCGTGCTCGGATACTGGTCGATGGACGGCACCGGCTACGACTGGGGCTGGAACGACGACAAGGGTCTGGGCTTCTACCGTGGCGAGTACGCGACCGAGCACGACGTCTACGACATCACGCATCCCGAGCAGGTCGTGCGACCGAACGGCGAAGTGCGCACCCCCGGCCACCGCGAGGCGCCGTGCGAGATCATCGTCGACGGCAAGCGCAACCCGCGTAGCGCCGGACACCAGGTGTTCGTCGCCGCCGGCCCCGTGAAGTGGCTCGGCCTGCAGAAGTAAGAACGAGGACACATTCGGGTAGACAGAGCGCCATGACCGACGCGAGCACGAAGCACGATACCGATCGTTCCCTCCTGCAAGCTCCCCTGGAGGCATGGCTCGCAGAGCGAAGCCCCCGGGCGAGCGACGTGCGCGTGGACGAGATCCGCACACCGAATGCCTCGGGATTCTCGAACGACACCGTCTTCTTCCGAGCGCGGTGGCGCGAATGCGGAGCTCCGCACGAGGGCCGTTACGTCGTGCGCATCGAGCCGCGAACTGCTCCGGTGTACCCGTCCCAGACGGCGGAGCCCCTGCCCTCCGTGGCGCTCCAGTACCGGGTGATGCAGGGGGTGGCTCGCGCGGGTGGCGTTCCGATCGCACCGCTCGTCGGCTACGAGGCGAGCGATTCACCCCTGGGCGGCCCGTTCTACGTGATGGGCTTCGTCGAAGGTGATGTACCCAAGGACAATCCCCTCTACACCAAAGAAGGTTTCTTCGTCGAGGCGGGGCCCGAGCAGCGCCATCGCCTGATCGATAGCGGGCTCGCCGTGCTCGCACGCCTGCACGCGCTCGATCCCGAGCGCGCAGGCATGAATTGGCTCGGCGTTGGAGGATCGCCCAGCCTCGGCCGTCAGCTCGAAATCTACGGTCGGTATGCGCACGAGCTGCTCGACGGGCGGACCCACGGAATCCTGTCGCACGCCCTCGCCTGGCTCGCGCGCGAGATCCCCGCCGAGGGCGCGATCGTGCCGAGCTGGGGCGATGCGCGCATCGGAAACATGATCTTCCGCGACTTCGAGTGCGTGGCAGTGAACGACTGGGAGGCCGTGGCGCTGGGCCCCGCCGAGCTCGATCTCGGCTGGTGGCTCATGTTCGACCGCTTCGCGCACGAGAGCAGCGGCGCCCCGCGCCTGGAGGGGGAGCCCACGCGGGAGGAGCAGCGCGCGCTGTACGAGCGGCATACGGGCCGTACCATGGGCGATCCCTTCTACTACGAGGTCTTCGCTGCCGCGCGCTTCACCACCGTGATGATCCGCACCTGCCAGCGCATGACCGATGCGGGGCTCGTTCCCGCGTCGATGAACATGCCAATCCACAATCCGGCGACACAGGTCCTCGCCGAGCTGCTCGAGATTCCGTACTCGTGGCTCGCTGCAGCCGGCGCTGGCTCGTAACCAGGATACGTGCAGTCTACACTTCTTCGTGGAGATCCGATCCATGCCCGTCACGCGAAAGACCTTCTGCCGCATCTGCCAGGCCCTGTGCGGGCTCGAGATCGAGATCGAGGACGGCCGCGTGCTGTCGGCCCGAGGCGACTTCGATCATCCGATGAGCCACGGCCACACGTGCGAGAAGGGCCGGCAGATCGGAGCCCACCTCGAGAATCCGGACCGGCTGCGCGCCTGCTACGAGCGCCGGATCGACGGCACCTTCGCACCGATTCCGAGTGAGCGCGCACTCGACGCGATCGGCGCTCGCCTGCGCTCGATCCTCGATGCGCACGGGCCGCGCGCGATCGCCACCTACTCGGGAACGGCGGCATACATGAACGGAACGTCGATCGGCATCACGCGCGCCTTCCACGCGGCGATCGACTCGCCCATGCGCTTCACGACGATCACCATCGATCAGCCAGGCAAGATCATTGCGATCACTCGCCACGGACTATGGGGCGGCGGCGGCCACTCCTTCGAGTCCGCGAACGTGCTGCTGCTGATCGGGACGAATCCCCTCGTCTCCGCGTTCCACGTGCATGGAGGGCCGCCCGGGTTCCGGCCCCAGTCGCTGCGCCAAGCGCAACGCGAGCGGGGGCTGCGCGTGATCGTCGTCGATCCACGGCGCACGGAGACCGCGGAGCTCGCAGACCTCTACCTGCAGATCCGGCCCGGAGAGGATGTCACGCTGCTCGCGGGCATGATCCGGCTGATCCTCGCGGAGGGGCTACACGATCGTGCGTTCTGCGAGGCTCACGTGGAGGGGCTCGAGGAGCTTCGCGACGCCGTCGATGGGTTCACGCTCGAGTACGCCGAGCAGCGCACGAGTGTGCCTGCCGCGCAGATCGCGGAGGCCGCACGCCTGTTCGCGCGCGGTCCGAGGGGCGTCGCCACTGCGGGAACGGGGCCGAACATGTCGGCCCATCCCACGCTCACCGAGCACCTGATCCTGTGCCTCGACACGATCTGCGGCCGCTGGAATCGCGAAGGCGAGCGCGTGAACTCCCCGAGCCTGCTCACGCCGAACCTCCCCCGCCCCGCGCAGGCCTTTCCGCCGGCGATCCTCCCGCCCGAGTTCAACCCCGACACGAACAAGGGGCGCTCACGCCTGCGCAACCTGCGCCAGATCAACCAGGAGATGCCCACGCCCTCGCTCGCCGACGAGATCCTGGAGCCGGGCGAGGGCCAGGTGCGCGCCCTCATCGTGACCGGAGGCCATCCGCTCGCGGCCTGCGCGGATCCCGTGCGGCTCGCCCGCGCGCTCGAATCGCTCGATCTGCTGGTGTGCGTCGACATCGCCATGACCACCACCTGTCGCCGCGCACACTACGTGCTCGCCGCCAAGCACATGCTGCAGCGTGCGGACGTCGCCGCCTATCAGGACATGCTCTACGAGCGTCCCTTCGCGCAGTACACGGATGCGCTCGTACCATCGGACGGCGATCTGCTCGACGACTGGTACGTGTTCGCTGCACTCGCCAAGCGACTAGGAAAGAATCTGATGCTCCCCGGCGGCGAGCTCGACCTCGACGACGATCCCACGACGCTCGACGTGCTCGAGCTGCTCTCTCCACAGGCAAAGGTTCCGATCCGCACGATCGCGGGCTACGAAGGGGGACACGTATTCGACGAGATCGACGTGCGTGTCGCGGCTCCCATCCCGGGAATCGAGGGGCGGCTGCGCGTCGCGCCCGAGGGCATCGTCGAGGAGTTGGGCGCCGTACGCGCCGAGCCGGTGCCCGAAGCGGGCCGGTACGGGTGCGATGGGCGCTTCACGCACCTGCTCGTTTCGCGGCGCATGAAGCACGTGAACAACTCGATCTGTCACGATCTGCCGCGCAGCCAGGGCCGCAAGAACCCGGCGTTCGTCTGCCCTACCGATCTCGCCGCGCTCGGTGCGACGCGTGGAGATCTCGTAGAGATCGAGTCGGATCACGCGCGAGTCGTCGCCGTGATCGACGTGGACGAGGGGCTCTCGCCCGGCGTCGTGTCGATGGCACACGCCTTCGGCGGTGATCCTGCGGAGCCGTGCGATCCGCGCACGCACGGCACACCCGTGAACGCGCTCGTCCCCACCGATCGCGACTTCGACCCGTGGGTGGGCATGCCGCGCCAGAGCGCGATTGCCGTTCGCCTGCATCGGGTCGGCTGAGAAGACCACGGGGGAGACGAGCCGGAGCCCGTCTCCCCCGTTCCAGCGAGAGAGCGCTCGCTTAGTAGCGAAAGCTCACGTTGAGACCGATCATGCGCTGATCACCCGGCAGCGCTTCGATGCCGAACAGACCATCGAAGCCTTGGTGGAACTGGGCAATGTACTCGCGGTTGGTCAGGTTCTTGCCCCAGAGCGCCACATCCCAGCGATCGTCCGGACTGCGCACACCGAGCCGCGCGTTCACGAGCAGGTAGTCGCCTTCCTTCGTCTGGGGATCCAGGCTCGGGAAGTCCGTCTTCTCGTCGCGATACGCGAGCTCACCGCGTCCATACCAGTTCCAGCCCGTGTCGAGGAACGCATTCTCGTAGTGCGCGTTCACATTCCACGTGAGAGGGCTCTGGTCGTTCACTCGCTCTCCGCTCATGTCCTGGACGCAGGTGCCCCGTGCACTGATCGGCAGCAATGCCCTCTGCGCATCCGTGCACTGGCCCGCCCGGAACTCCTCGAACTCCGCCCGCACGTACGAAATCGATCCATCGAACGAGAGGTGCTCCGTCGCCAGCCACTGGACCTCGAGCTCCGCACCCTTCGACTCGACCGTCGCGTCCGTGCCGATGATGAAGCCGATCCCGAACGGGCTCAGCAGCTCCACCTGGTAGTCCTTGTACCGCTGGAAGAACAGGCTTCCCGCCACCCGAAGCGTGCGATCGAGGAACATCCCCTTGAAGCCCGCCTCGTAGTTGTGCGCGATCTCCTCGTCGAACTTGCTTGGAGCCACATCCAGGCCCAATGGCAGCACGAAGAGCCGCCCATCGTTCAAGCCACCCGCCTTGAAGCCACGGTCGTAGCCCGCGTAGAAGGACAGATCCTCGCTCCAGTGGTAGCCGAGCTTCGCCGTCCAGCTGAGCGCCTTCCAGCGGTTCGCGGAGCGCGGGACGTACGGATCGGAGACCACCCCGAAGATCCCTCCCCCGACCACATTCGCGGACCGCTCCGCCTTGCGGACCATCGAGTGGCGCAGGCCGAAGGTCACGTCCCACTCGTCGTTGAAGCGATAGGTGTTGTGCGTGAAGAAGGCGATGTCGTCGATCTTTCGCTCCTGCAGGTTGAGGAGCGGCGTATCGACGTAGAGGACGAAGCCGGGGAAGGGCTCGTTGTCTCCCGTGATCGCGATGTCCGTGCGCTGGTTGAGCGACGTCCGCGCGAGAAACACACCGAATACCGACGAGAGATCGTCTCCTTCGTAGGATAGGCGCAGCTCCTGCGACCGCGCCGTGTCGTCCGCGTGGTTGTTGAACATCATGAACTGGAAGGGCGTGAGGGAACCATCCCCGGTGCTGTAGATCAGGTTCTCGCTCTCCGCCTGGTTGCGATCGAACTGCTGGAAGCTCGTGATCGAGTGGAGCGCCCACTGCGGCGCGATATCCCAGTTCAGGTGCAGGGCCCAGCGGTCTTCGTTCTGGCTGCGCCCGCTCGCTCCCGCGGCCTGGATCCGATAGTCGAAGGGATCCGCAGGGAGCAGGCTCATCGGGGTGGCCGGTGGCCCCACGTACGTCGCACCGGGGACGGGAATACGAAGGGCAACTCCCGTCGCGAACGTCTGCGACCACTGTCCCCAGCTCACGCGCTCGAGCATGGACTGCGGTGCCGTCATGTAGTGTCGGTCGTAGGAGACGATCGCCTCGAGATCGTCCGTCGGCTGGAACAGGAGCCGCGCCCGAAGGCCGTTCGCCTCCGTTTGCATCTTCTCCCCGTCCGTGATGTTCTCGATCCCCTCGCGGCTCTTCGTGAAGTAGCCGCTCATGCGAAACGCGAGCATCTCTCCGAGGGGCACGTTCACGCCGAGCCGGTACTCCTCGAGCCGCTGCTCCGTCCCCCGGCCGAGATTTAGATTGGCGTAGCCCTCGTAGCCCGCCGTGCTCGGCTTCTTCGTATGCAGGACGATGGCACCCGCGGACACCTCCTTGCCGAAGAGCGTCGCCTGCGGGCCCTTCAGGACCTCGATCCGCTCCATGTCCGCCAGGTTCGTGAACGCAGTGTCCAGCCGGGGAATCGGCACGTCATCGATGAAGATGCCCACCGACGGCCGGATTGCCTCGCTGTAGCGGTTGTTGCCGATGCCGCGGATGCGCACGGTGTTGCCGATGCCGCCCGAGCGCGCGGTGACCGTGATTCCCGAGGCGATCTTTCCGAGATCGGACAGCCCCGTCGTATTCGTCTGCTGCAGCGAGTTCTCCGTGATGGCCGAAACCGCCACCGGGACGTCCTGCAGTGTCTGCTCGCGCTTCTGCGCGGTGACGACGATCTCCTCGATCTGGCGCGGCTTCGAATCCCCCGCATCGCCCGCCTGTGCCACCTCGACCGCAGCGGGTATCTCGTCCGCCGATTGCGCATGCACCCCCGTCGCCACGCCGACCGACACGAACCCCACCATCAAGCCGTACCGGACCCGTCCGAGCGGATTCCCGCTCTCACCCCTCGACATCATCGTGCTCCCTCCTGGGCCTTCGCGAAGGCCCGATGCGCCCTCGATCGCCTCCGGGAGATCGAAGACACGCGTACACTAACACGAGACGCGGATCGCATGCGGACGGAAAAGAGTCTCATTGACCGACGAGTCAAATCGACTTCTCGGGATGCTCCGGGCTCGCGCTCAAACCCGCCCGCGGAACAGCACGCGCTTCGCGGTGAGCGTGTCCCAGTGCTCCCAGATCCGATCGATCCGGCCCTCGCGATCGAAGCGGAACAGGAATCCGTACACGTTCTCGTAGTCCTGCCCACCATGGGTCCGCGCGCGATAGCGATGCTGGCGGAACACGTACGGGCCGTCGCAGATCTCGATCACGTCGTGGTACGACTTCGTCGAGAGGTCGTAGCCGTCGATCCCCCGATCCGAGTAGTCCGCGCCCGCCCCCATCAGGATGCGGAGCACGGCCGCCTTGCCTCGGTGCTCGGTGACGCCCTCCGCCCCGGGAAGCTCGGCCAGCGCATTCCACCAAACGCAATCGTCCGCGATGGAGCCCGGGAAGTCGAAGTCGGGTCCGGGATCGAAGAAGCCGTGGACGACGGCGAGGTTGCGCTCCTCTTCGGGGGGCCGACTCATCGGCGCCCCTCCTCGTAGCGTCGCAGGCGACTCACCAGCGGTTCCAGTGCAGCACCTCGCGCAGCGGGCGACGACTCGCCCGCTCGAAGTCGGTGCCCGCGGTGTACGCCACGGGAAACAGACCGGCCTGCGTGTAGCGCTCGAAGGGAATGCCGAGGATCTCGGCCACCTCGCGCTCGCGGTGCAGGTGCACGGTCGTCCAGGCGCTCCCGAGCCCGCGGCTGCGCAGTGCGAGAAAGAAGCTCCACACCGCGGGCAGGATGGATCCCCAAAGACTTGCCTGCTGGAAGACGTCGGCACGATCGAGGCGCCCCGCGATCAGCGGAACCACGAGCATCGGCACGCGATCCATCACCTGCCGCAGGTGGTACACCGAAGCACCGATGCGCTCCTGCTCCGGACCGGTGTAGTCGACGCCCTCTCCGGCGCCCTTGCGAGCGATCACCGCGATGTAGTCGTCCATCCCTTGGCGGTACTGCTCGGCGAGTGCGCTGCGCACGGCGGGATCGTCGACCACGACCCACTGCCAGAGCTGCTGATTCGACCCGTTCGGCGCCTGCAAGGCGAGATCGAGGCACTCCTCGACGACCTCACGGGGGACGGGCCGTTCGAGATCGAGTCGCTTGCGCACGGAACGCGTCGTGGTGAGCAGTGCGTCGGGATCGAGGTTCAGTCGCATGCCATCCTCCCTGTCTCCGATCGTACCGTCCGCATCAGCGCGATTCGTGTCCGAGAAACTTGCGGTGGAAGCGCCGGGCCGCCGCCGCGCTGTAGTTGTCGTGGTCCTCGCCCCAAGCGCGCACGCCGTCGAAGATCCAGTCCACGAGGGTCGCCCACGTCCACAGATTCGGATTCACGAAGGCGCCGAAGCGGTTGCAGGTGCGTCCCTCCGCGTGGAGCTCACGACCCAGCTCGTCGACGCCCTCGACACGAACACGTGTGGGGCATCCGGTCGCGGGATCGCGCGCGATCACCTCGCGGCGGCCACTCGCCAAGCGGGACGTGACGCCGTCGCGCAGCAGGTAGCCCGAGATCGTCACGGGCTTCCCGTCGCCGAAGTCCGCGTTGATCGCCTGGAAACCGTCGCGCTCCGAGGCCGTCGCGTGGCTGTAGCCGTTCGCCTCGGAGCGATAGCCGGAGTAGTCGATGAGCGGTCCGCGCTGCGAGCGCACGCCCCACGAGCGGTCTCGGATACCGAGCCCGTCGACGCGGATCCGCTCGCCCCTACACACGAGCGTACCCTCGAAGCGGCCTGCCTGGTCGAGGTGGGTGTGGAAGCGATAGGGCTCCATCACTGCAGTGAATGCGAGGTCGACGCGAAGCTCGTCATCGTCGGGATCGCGATAGGAGAGCTCGTAGCGGCGCAGCGGCTCCACGCATCGCTGGCGCATGCCGTTCGGGAGCTCGAGGTTCGATAGCGGCGCGTCCGGCAGCGGCAGATGCCAGAAGGTCTTGGCGAACAGACAGCTCCGCGGATCGTCGCCGCGATCGTCCCACACGTACACGCCGCCGCCGAACACGCCGAGGTTCGGTCGGAACAGCGGATACAGCCAGCCACACAGGCGGCGCTCCGGGACCGAGAACGCGAACCAGCTCGTCTCGAGCCAGTCGGGATCGTCGGTGGCCGGCGGATGGAACTCGTCGTCGGGATGCATCGCCGTCACGGCAACCCCTCTCTCTCGAACAACGGCCGCACGAGGAAGGCGACCGGATTCACCGAGGCCAGATCGACGTCCGCCGGGATCATGCCGTTGCGGCGAACCTGGGCCATCACCCGGTGCGTGATGATCGAAAGACGCACGAGCGAGAAGCGGAACCACCACTCGACCGCGTGCGTCGGCCGCCCCGTCCGCTCCTCATAGCGCGCAACCGTCTCGACACGGCCCGGCAGCCCCTCGAGACGCGCAGACCCGCTGGTCGACTCCAGGAACCAGTCGAGCATGAGCCAGTGCGCGAGATCCTCCTCCGGATCGGACAGCCCGCACAGCTCCCAGTCGAGCAGCGCCGCGACTCCTCTCTCGTCGAGCACGCAGTTGCTGAGCTTCGCATCGCCCCAGTGCACGGCGAGCCGCTGCGGCACGCGCGGCCGTGTCCGCTCGAGCTCGTCGAGCGCCTCGAGCACAATGGGCAGCGGCTCCTCCGCTGCCCACGTCAGGAACTCGCGCCACGCGCGCAGCCGCTCGGCCACGGCATCGGCGCAGACGCGCATGCCCCACGGAGCATCCGCGAGGAAGCCGAATCCGTCGCTCTCCACGTCGAGCGCATGGAGCCGCGCCATCGCATCGACTCCGGATTCCCACGCGCGCCGCCGCCATTCCGGCGAGACCTCGGTGAGCCAGCCCTCCTTGTGATACGGCGGATGATCCGTGGGGATGCGACCCGGCACGCGATCCATCACATAGAAGGGGCTTCCGAGCACGGCGGGATCGGACTCGTACCCGCGCATGCGAGGCACGGGGACCGACGAGATTTCGCCCACGCGCTCCTGCACGCGGAACATCGCCTCGAGGTCGTACGTGCGAAACAGCGCCGATCCGATGGGTGCGGCCTGGAGCACGAGATCCGCGCGCCCTCCATCCCACTGCGCGCTGAACAGGTAGGTCTCGTTGGAGAATCCGCTGCCGCCAGGGGTTGCGAGGTTCCTGACTGCCACGGCACGCACACCGAGCTTCCCCGGCAGCCATTTCTCGAGCCCTGCGACGACCGTGGCGGGGCTCCGACGCCGAAGCGTGTAGCCATCCTCGCCCTGTGCACCGCTGCTCGCGTCGGTCATCGCTACGGCTTCGCCGGCTCCTTCGGCGCGTAGACCTCTCGCCCGTCGAGCGTGCGAACCGTACGCTTCAGCTCCTGCAGCAGTGGAAGGCTGTACGTCACGCGGCCCGTGAGCTTCGACGGATCGCAGGTGCTGAGCGCCAACGCGGCCTCGGCCATCGCCTCGATCGGCTCGATCATCGAGTCGTCCATGAACTGGGAGAGATCGAGCCTCGCCATCCCTGGCGTGATCACCGCCATGAGCGGCGCCAGCGTATTCACGGCGACGCCGTCCTCGCAGACCTCGGCCGCGATGCCCGTGGTGATCCGGTCGAGCGCCGACTTCGACGAGCCATACAGGTGATAGCCACCCGTACGATGCCACGGGATGTAGGGCGGCCCCTGGGGATGCATGGCCGTGGCGGAGGAGATGTTCACGATCCATCCTCGCCGGCGCTCGCGCATGCCGGGCACCACGAGCTGACACAGATGGAGCGGACCGTAGACGTTCACTCCGTAGGTGCGAAGGAAATCGGACTCGGTGAACGCGACGAACGGCTTGTAGGGGCCGCAGGCGGCGTTGTTCACGAGGATGTCGATCGGACCGAGCTGTCGCTCGCACTCGCGGACCATGCGCTCGCGCGATTCGGAGTCGCCGACGTCCCCTTGGATCGCGATCGCTCGGCCCCCGCGCGCCTCGAGCTTCGTCACCATCTCGCGAAGCGTGCCGGGCATGTCCTTCGGTGCCTCGTCGAGGCTGCGCGCGCTCATCGCGACGAGCGCGCCCTCTGCCGCCAGACGCTCCGCGATCGCCGCGCCGATGCCGCGGCTCGCACCCGTGACCAGCGCAACCCGTCCCCTGCACTCTCTCACGGCCTCTGCCATCTCCGCCTCCGCTTCCCACCGGATCCACACGCCGGAAGCCCACACCGGGACTGCGCGATCGGGACCCCGCAGCCCCAGGATCGACGGTCACGACGAAGCGGCCTTCGATCGAGGATCTGCGGATCCGGTTCGGACCAGCATACGGCAACCGAGGATCGCCTGTCCCGGCGGCGGCGATCCGGGACGAAGAACCGCCAGCCGCACGGATGTGCGATGATTCGCACTCGAGACCGGCTGACGATCACGATGAACTCACATCCCCCTCTTCCCGCACGCACCCGCTCCCGCCCGCGCCGCACCCAGGCGGAGCGCACCGCCGAAACCCGGCGCAAGGTGATCGAGGCGGCGATCGAGTGTCTCGCGGAAGAGGGCTTCACCCGCACGACCTCGAGCCGCGTCGCCGCACGATCCGGGGTCACCTGTGGTGGGATCCAGCATCACTTCCCCGACAAGGAGGCGATGCTCGCTGCGGTGATCGATCACGTGATGGAGCAGCTCGATGTGCTGTCTCCCCACTTCGAGGCCAAGGATGCGGATCTGGAGTCCCGTCTCGCAGAGCTCGTCGACGGGACGCAGCGCGTGTGGGATCTCCCCATGTTCCGCGCCTATCTCGAGATCGCCCTGCACAGCTCGCGTGATACGAACGGCATGTCTCCCCTGGCGATCCAAGCCCGCGAGATCGCACGTCGATCCTGGGATCGGCTGTTCGGCGACCTCGATCTTCCTCCTGGGCGATCGACGCTGGCGCTGCGGTTCCTGTTCGCGGGCTTGAGCGGCCTGTTGCTCGAGATGCTGCTCACGGGACGAAAGCAGAGCCGCGAAGAGGTCATCACCCTCATCCGCAAGGCCGTGCTCGACCTGCTTCGCCCGGAGTAAGACGCGCCTACTCCAGGTACCGGCGCGCCTCGGCCACCGTCCCGTCGACGTCCGTGAAGCCGTACTCCGTCGCGAGCTCGGCCACCGTCCAGTACCGGCCGGACTTCTCGAGCACGCGGGGATCCGCAGCAAGCGCCGCGATCGCACGCCCCGTGAGCAGCGGCGTCTGATGCCCGAGCGAGGCGAGGAGATCGCTCCCCATCGCGGCGACGATCCGCTCCGTCGACACCAGCCCCGGCCACAGCGAGAGCGCCGCCACGCCATGCGGGCGCAGCTCGTGCGCCATGTCGTGCGAGAGCTTGTCGAGGCCAGCCTTGCCCACGCCATAGGTCACGTTCATGTGGTACTCCTGCGCACCGGACGAGGAGATGTTGACGATCAGGCCCGATCCGCGCGCGATCATGGAAGGCGCGACGAGGCGGCTCGCCACGTAGTGGGAGCGCAGTCCGATGTCGATCTGGTCGTCCCACATGGAGAGCGGCTGCTCCCAGAAGCTCGCCTGGCTCCACAACGTGAGGTCGTCCGGCAGCGCGAAGACGTTGTTCACGAGGATGTCGATCCGCCCTTGCTCCGCGAGCACCCGCTCGAACGCCGCACGCACGGCGGCGTCGTCGCGGTGATCGCAGGCGAGCGCGACCCCGCGGCCGCCGAGGTGCTCCATCTCGGCGAGGGTCTCGGCGAGCGATCCCGGATAGGTCGATCCGCCGGGCTCCACCGTGCGCGCCGTCACGTAGACCGTGGCGCCGGCCTCGGCGAGACCCAGCGCAGCCCCCTTGCCCACGCCGCGACTGCCTCCCGTGACGACGGCGATCCGATCGCGAAGCCGCACCGGAGCTGTGCTCATGTGTCGATCCTCCTCCGCGTCACCCTACCACGGAGCATCGCGCACGACTCGCTGTGCATGGCCACGACGGCGCGGCCGGGAACGGCCCGCACCGCTTGGACCGCCTAGTTCCTGGGCACGACTGCCCGCTCTGCGATGCGAACACCGCCGATCGGCGCAGCTCCGCACCTGCTCCGGGGCACGTTCCGGGGCAGATTTCCCGACGGGAACGGTGTCGCCGCAGCTCTCTCGGAGTTGGCATCCCGCCTGCACTGCGAGAACGGAACGAACTCCCTCGACGGAGACGATCCGTGCGCAAGATGAAGCTGATCGTGATCGGAAACGGAATGGCGGGCATCCGCACGCTCGAAGAGCTGATGCGCATCGCTCCCGACTTGTACGACATCGCGGTGTTCGGATCCGAGCCGCATCCGAACTACAACCGCATCCTGCTCTCGCCCGTGCTCGCCGGCGAGCAGCGCTTCGAGCAGATCGTCTTGAACGACGCCCGCTGGTACGAGGAGCACGGGATCACGCTGCACCTCGGAAGCCCGATCACCCATGTGGACCGGCGCGCGCGCATCGTCACCAGCGCAGACGGGAAGAAGGCGCCCTACGACCGACTCCTGTTCGCAACGGGCTCCACGCCGATCCGCCTGCCGATTCCCGGTGCAGATCTTCCCGGTGTGCTCGCCTTCCGCGACATCGCCGACACGCAGGCGATGATCGAAGCAGCGGCCCGCCACACGAACGCCCTCGTGATCGGCGGAGGATTGCTCGGTCTCGAAGCCGCCAACGGCCTGCAAGCACGCGGGATGAGCGTCACGGTGGTGCACCTGGCCCCGTGGCTCATGGAGCGCCAGCTCGACGCCACCGCCGCAAGCCTGCTGCAGGCATCGCTCGAGCGGCGCGGGCTGCGCTTCCATCTGGGCGCACAGACGCGTGAGCTCGTGCGCAACGAGGAGGCTCCCGATGGACGGGTGGGCGCGGCGCGCCTCGCCGACGGCACGGAGATCCCCGCCGATCTCGTCGTATTCGCCGTAGGCATCCGCCCCAACGACACCCTCGCGCGCGAATGCGGCATCCACTGCAACCGCGGAATCGTCGTCGACGACACGCTGATGACCTACGACCCGCGCATCTACGCCGTCGGCGAGTGCGTCTCGCATCGAGGCGTCTCGTACGGACTCGTCGCCCCGCTCTTCGAACAGGCGAAGGTCTGCGCGAACCACCTCGCACACCTGGGCTTCGCTCGCTACACCGGATCCGCCGTCTCGACGAAGCTCAAGGTGACCGGGATCGACATCTTCTCCGCGGGCCATCTGGGCGGCGACGGCAACGCAGAGGAGATCGAGCTGCTCGATCGCAAGGGCGGCGTGTACAAGAAGCTCGTGCTGAAGGACGACCACCTGATCGGATCCGTCCTCGTAGGGGATACCGCGGACTCGAGCTGGTACTCGCAGCTCCTCAAAGATGAAACGCCGATCGGAGAGATGCGCAGCCGGCTGCTCCTCGGCCAATCCTCCATCGGCAGCTCCGGTCACCAAGGCGAGCACCACGC
Organism: uncultured Myxococcales bacterium; assembly: GCA_964582775.1. Taxonomy (GTDB): domain Bacteria; phylum Myxococcota_A; class UBA9160; order SZUA-336; family SZUA-336; genus CAZOTO01. Next base: position 39,430 of record CAZOTO010000005.1, on the reverse strand, counting down.
CGCCGCGCTCCCGGACGACTTCGAGGTCTGCGGCTGCAATGGCGTATGCAAGGGCACGATCGTCCGTGCCATCGAGGAGAACGGCCTCTTCACGCTGGAGGACGTGCGCAAGCACACGAAGGCGTCCTCGTCGTGCGGATCCTGCACCGGGCTCGTCGAGCAGATCCTCGCCTCCGTGGTCGGAGGCGCCTACCAGCCGAAGTCTGCCTCGCAGACGCCGATGTGCGATTGCACGGAGTACACGCACGAAGAGGTGCGCCGGGCCATCCGCGAGCACGAGCTGCTCTCGATCCCGGAGGCCATGCGCTTCCTCGAATGGAGCACTCCGAATGGATGCGCCACCTGCCGTCCTGCGCTCAACTACTACCTGCTCTGCGCCTGGCCCAAGGCGTACCGCGACGACCCGCAGTCGCGCCTCATCAATGAGCGCGCGCACGCGAACATCCAGAAGGACGGCACGTACTCCGTGATTCCCCGGATCCACGGTGGCGTCACCACGCCCGCACAGCTTCGCCGCATCGCCGAGGTCGCCGAGAAGTACGCCGTTCCCACCGTGAAGATCACGGGCGGACAGCGCATCGACCTGCTCGGCGTGAAGAAAGAGGATCTGCCGCTCGTGTGGGCCGATCTGGGAATGCCCTCCGGCTTCGCCTATGGGAAGTCCCTGCGAACGGTGAAGACGTGCGTCGGGTCCGAATGGTGCCGCTTCGGCGTGCAGGACTCCACGCGGATGGGCATCGAGCTCGAGAAGGCTCTCGATCGCATGTGGACTCCACACAAGGTGAAGCTCGCGGCGTCGGGATGCCCGCGGAACTGCGCGGAGTCCACGATCAAGGACGTCGGCATCGTCGGTGTCGATTCGGGCTGGGAGATCTACGTCGGCGGCAACGGAGGGATCAAGGCCGAGGTCGCGCAGTTCCTGGTGAGGGTCGCGACCGCTGCCGAGGTGATGGAGTACACCGGCGCATTCCTGCAGCTCTATCGCGAAGAGGCGCGCTACCTCGACCGGACCTCGCACTGGATCCACCGCGTGGGGCTCGACTCCGTGAAGAAGCGCATCGTCGCGGATGCCGAAGGACGCCGGACGCTGCATGCTCGGCTCGTGGATGCGCTGCGCGACCTGCCGGATCCGTGGGCCGAGCGCAGCTCGAAACGGAATCCCGAGTTCGAGACGATCTCGGCCCCTGCAAGTCCAACGAGCGAGAGGAATCGCCATGACCGACTGGCTGAAAGTCTGCCCACTCGATGACATCCCGCGGCTCGGTGCTCGTGTGGTCCGCACCGAGCTTGGAGACATCGCGGTGTTTCGCAACGCCGAGGACGAGGTCTTCGCCCTCGAGGACCGCTGCCCGCACAAGGGCGGTCCGCTGTCGCAGGGGATCGTCTTCGATCGGCGCGTCACGTGCCCGCTGCACGGCCGGACGATCCATCTCGACACCGGCGAGGCACAGGCTCCCGACCGAGGCTGCTCGCGCAGGTTCCGCGTGCGCATCGAGAAGGGCGTGGTCCACCTGAATCTCCAAGCGTGAGTCTGCCCCGAAAGGAGCATCCATGTACTTCGAGACCCTCGAACACTTCGGCGAGATCGCACGCGCGAAGGCGGCTACTGGCTCGCCTCGCAGCCCCTGGCGCCGCGAGAAGCGGCCCGCACCCTGGCCCCAGAGGCCGACCGCGAGGCGGCGTGACGATCGACCGGGCCGGGATCACTCCGCCAATACGTAGGCGAAGATCAGCGGCGCCACGATCGTGGCGTCCGATTCGACGATGAACCTGGGCGTCGTGATGTCGAGCTTCTCCCAGGTGATCTTCTCGTTGGGGACGGCGCCGGAGTACGAGCCATAGCTCGTGGTCGAGTCGCTGATCTGGCAGAAGTACGCCCACAGCGGCATGTCGTCGCGCTCCATGTCCTGGCGCAGCATCGGCACCACGCAGATGGGGAAGTCGCCGGCGATGCCGCCGCCGATCTGGAAGAAGCCGACCGGCTGCCGCGCGGTCTCCTCGGTGTACCAGCGCGCGAGCTCCATCATGTACTCGATCCCCGAGCGCACCGTGTGCACATTGCGCACGTGGCCGCGGATGCAGTGCGAGGCGTAGATGTTCCCGGTGGTCGAGTCCTCCCACCCCGGCACGAAGATGGGCAGGTCGCGCTCGCAGGCCGCCACGAGCCATGAGTCCTTCGGGTCGATCTGGTAGTGCTTCTCGAGCTTCCCCTCGCGCAGGATGCGATAGAGGAACTCGTGCGGGAAGTAGCGCTCGCCCTTGCGATCGGCTTCGAGCCAGGCGTCGAGGATCGCCGACTCGATGCGCCGGATGGCTTCCTCCTCGGGGATGCACGTATCCGTCACGCGGTTTAGGTGCCGATCCAGGAGCGCCTGCTCGTCCTGAGGAGTGAGATCGCGGTAGTTCGGGATGCGCACGTAGTGGTCGTGCGCCACCAGGTTGTAGATGTCCTCTTCCAGGTTCGCGCCGGTACACGAGATCGCGTGGATCTTTCCCTTGCGGATCATCTCGGCGAGCGAGAGCCCGAGCTCGCCGCTGCTCATCGCCCCTGCCATCGCGAGGAGCATCTTTCCGCCGCCGTCCAGGAACTGGACATAGCCCTCGGCCGCATCTACCAGCGCGGCCGAGTTGAAGTGGCGGAAGTGATGCCGGACGAATGCCTTGACGCTCTTCGCATGTTCCATGCTCGTGCTCTTCCCGTGGGCGTGGGCGAGGATGTGCGCCGCGCGTGGCGACGCGCCGCTACTTGCGTCGGCGAACCGAAGGTGCCGCGGCGGCTACCGCCGACCCGTCTTCGAGCAGCGAGCGCAGCATCCAGGCGTTCTTCTCGTGGATCTCCATCCGCTGCGTGAGCAGGTCCGCCGTAGGCTGATCGTTCGCGGCCTCCGCCACCTGGAACGCCTTGCGCAGCGTGCGGACCAGAGCCTCCTGCCCTCGAACCAGATTGCGGATCATGTCCTGGGCGGAGGGGACGCCGTCCTCCTCCTGGATGCTCGAGAGCTCCACGTAGCTCTTGTAGGTTCCCGGCGCGGGATAGCCCAGGGCGCGGATCCGCTCGGCGATCACATCCAGCGCATTCCACAGCTCGGTGTACTGCTCGCCGAACATGATGTGCAACGTCTGGAACATCGGACCCGTCACGTTCCAGTGATAGTTGTGCGTCTTCAGATAGAGGATATAGCTGTCCGCCAAGACCTTGGACAACCCATCCGCGATCTTCTGCCGATCCTTCTCCGCGATCCCGATGTCGATGGCCATGGTGTCTCCCTGTCTCGATCGATGCGATTCCCTGCTCGCGCCCCGCACGGCGGGGTCACGGGATTCCAGAGTATCGGAGGAGTCACGAGTCCGGGAGTCCCGGATCCGGCTCCAGCGGCGACGGACCTGCGAGCCCCCCGGCCTCCCGACAGCGGACTATCCCTTCTGCTCGTCCGCCTTCTCCGCCTTCTCGTCGATCCAGAAGCGCCACCGGCAGAACGGCGCGCTCTTGTCCTTGCGCGGCGGCAGCAGCGGCCACTCCATCTTCATGTCCGGGTTGAACAGCTTGCAGATGATCTCGTAGGCATTGTGCTCGAAGCTGCCCGGCCCTTGCGCGCACAGCCGGTTCATCCCGTCCTCGTCTCCCACCTTCTCGTAGTAGAAGGCGTTCTGGCAGTACTTCCCCACGTACGTGACATCGTTCTTGCTGTCGACCTGGAAGTCGAAGTCGTACATCCCACCACCGCGGCAGCCGTCGGGCGCGACCTGGAAGTACTTGAACATGGAGATCACGTCGTTGGCGTCGAGCTTCAATGCCTTGCGAACGAGCGGAACCGAGAAGCGCTCCATCTCGCGCCAGTAGATCTTGTTGAGCACGGTCTGGGCCTCGTCCTTGCCCAGCTCCTCCTGCAGCACGTCCAGTGCGACGACGCTGAATCCCTGGAAGATCCGCTGGTAGTGCTCGATCAGCCGGACCAGTGCCTCCTTCGACAGATCCGAGAACTGGAAATCGGGCTTGAACTCTCCGCTGTAGTCGTCCATTTCGGCCATGCCGCCTCCCTTCGCTGAGCCGTATGAATACCAAATTACCGCGCGGGGAGCGGCGCAAGGCGCTCGGCCAGCGCTCGGCCCCCGAAGCGCCCGGCCCGGACGTTGCCGAGATCGTTCAGGTGCGTGTCGTCGGGACGGTAGTTCTCCGCACCACCGACGAGCGCCGGCGAGGCGTCGATGAGCGAGGGGAATCGCGTTCGGAGCCGATCGACCCAGCGGTCGTCGGGGCGCGCTTCGGGCGGGATCCCGAGGCGATCGCCCAGGACGCCGTCGACGCGGAGCCGGTCGGGAAACACCGCCAGGGCGAAGGGAACCCCCGCGGCGGCGCTCCTCTGCTGCATCCCCTGCACGGCCTCCAGCACGAGGTCCACCGCCACGCGCGGTGCGGCGCCGTAGCTCGTCGCGAGACGCCGCTGCACCAGAGCTTCGAGCTCCGCGGGCACCTCCGCATCCGTGCGGCGGGGCTCGAGCCGGCAGGTTCCCTCCCCGCGGTGAACGGCCTCTGCCCCTCCGTGGAGCAGGCCGCGCGTGCGCTCGAAGAAGACGGCGTAGCGAAAGGCGCGGCTGTTCAGCGGATGGAAGCGGCGCAGGAAGGCCGACTCGGGGAAGCGGAAGTTGGTTCCCGCCACCACCCGACGCGTGGTCTTCGGAAGGTCGTCCGTCAGGTCGTTCTCGAGGAAGAGCGAGAACACGACGGCATCGAAGCGGTACCCCTCGTCGAGGAGGAACCCCATCAGCCGCAGCGCATCCTGCGGACCGTACCCCGCCACCCCCGCGTTCAGCAGGTGCACCGGACGGTTCCAGATGCGCCCGAGCGCGTCCGTCGCCACCTCGGGATAGTTGCAGGCCGCGGCGCTCCCGCTGCCCTCGGTGTAGGAATCGCCGAGGAAAAGCACCCTCGGCCGCGGACCGTCGCGGTCCATGGGCGCGACGCTGCGAAAGCCGAGCGGCGAGTCGTTGCTGCAGCTCCTGACCCTCGTTGTATAGACCCAGGGGCAGTGCGCCGCCGAAGTCCTGCCACGCGATGGCCACCGCCATCGCACCCGTGATCGAGAGCCCCGCGAGGCCCATCGCGCGCGCGCGCAGGCGAGCGCTCCACTGCTTCCCCCGCTGTCGCCACGCGTCGACGCCATCTTCGCCCTGCTCCTCGCGGAAGACTATCCGAGTCCCGTCGCGCGCGGCGTGTCGAGCCGGCGGGACCACTCCTCGATCCGCCCCGACGCGAGCCGCCGGGCGGCGATCTCTCGCCAGGATTCCGCGAGGAGCGGCAGCGCAGCCATCGCCTCGAGCCCGGATCGATCGAGCGGATCGACGTAGAGATGGTGCAGCAGGCGCGGGAGCGGCCAATCGGGGCACGGGCGATCGACGAGGCGCAGCTCGTCGCCGGGTGCGGCGTCGCCCGCCTCGAGCACGCGGTAGTACCAACCCGTGCGGCCGCTCGCCTGCACGCGCCGGGACATGTCCGCGCGGCCGAATCGGATGTTGAGCTTCCAGCAGGGCTGCCGCGCCTGCGAGACCTGGACGAGCGCGTCGCCCAGGCGGAAGACGTCCCCCACGAAGACGTCGGGCTCCACCAGACCTCGCGTCGAGAGATTCTCGCCGAACGCGCCGATGCTCCAGCGATCCGCGGACACATCGGCGACCTCGCTACTCCATCCGGTGTAGTGATCTGCCGGATAGTGGTGCAGCGCCTTCTCGGGTCCGCCATGGTGGCGCGGATCGCCCTGCTCGTCCCCTGCGAGACCCACCTTCGTGACGCGCACGGCCCCCAGGACGGTGCGCTTGTCGATTGCGCTCGGCTCGCCGTTCGGCCCGAACGGGAGCGCACGCCCGACGCGAAGCTCGCCCACCGCGACGGCGAAGGGCGTCATGGCTTCGCAGGATCCTCACTGTGCGCCTTCCCGAGCTCACGCTCGATCCGAGCGACCACCTGCTTCACGGCGAGGAAGCTGTCCGGGCTCACCGAGATGGAATCGATGCCGTGCTCCACCAGGATCCGCGCGAACTCGGGATGATCGCTCGGCGCCTGGCCGCAGAGACCGGTATGCGTTCCGCTCTTTCGCGCCTTGGCGAGCAGATCCGCGATCGCTGCGATCACCGCCGGGTTCCGCTCGTCGAAGAGCCCGCTCAGGCGATCGCTGTCGCGATCCACGCCGAGCACGAGCTGGGTCAGATCGTTGGATCCGATCGAGAAGCCGTCGAACCGCTCGGCGAACTCCTCGGCGAGGAACACGTTGGCCGGAATCTCTGCCATCACGAAGACCTCGAGATCGTGGCGGCCGCGGACGAGTCCATTGTCGGACAGGGCCACGAGCACCCGGTCCGCTTCCTCGAGAGTCCGGCAGAACGGGATCATCACGACGATGTTCGAGAGGCCGATCTCCTCGCGCGCCCGACGCACGGCTCGGCACTCCAGGGCGAAGCCCTCGCGATACTCCTCGCTGTAGTACCGGCTGGCACCGCGCCATCCGAGCATCGGGTTCTCTTCCTTCGGCTCGAAAGCCGCACCGCCGATCAGCTGCGCGTACTCGTTCGTCTTGAAATCGCTCAGGCGAACGATCACCGGCCGGGGATGATAGGCTGCAGCGATCCGCGCCATGCCGCGCGCGAGCGTATCCACGAAATACTCGCTCTTGTCCGCGTATCCCCGCGTGAGCTCGTCGATGCGGCGGCGCGCCCGCTCGTCCTCGAGGTCGCGGTACCGGACCAGGGCCATCGGGTGGATCTTGATCTGATGGCCGATGATGAACTCCATGCGTGCGAGCCCGACGCCGTCGGCCGGCAGCCGCCACCATCGGAATGCCGCAGTCGGGTTGGCCAGATTGACCATCACGCGCGTCCGCGTCTTCGGAATCTCGCCGATGTCGATCTCGCGCACCTCGAAATCGAGAAGGCCCGCGTACACGTGCCCCTCGTCTCCCTCGGCGCACGAGACCGTGACGGGCATCCCGTTCTTCAGCCTTCGGGTTGCGTCGCCAGCCCCGACGATCGCCGTCAGTCCGAGCTCGCGACTGACGATCGCCGCGTGACTGGTACGGCCGCCGTGATCGGTCACGATCGCCGCCGCCTTCTTCATGATCGGCACCCAGTCGGGATCGGTCATGCCGGTCACGAGAACCGCGCCTTCCCGGAAGCGGTGGATCTCCTTGGCGCTCTCGAGCCGACAGACCGGGCCCGCAGAGATGGAGTCTCCAATCGCGAGGCCAGTGACGAGACCGCGGCCCGTCTCCTTCAGGCGATAGCTCTCGAGCGTGCCCGCCTTGCGGCGGGCCTGCACCGTCTCGGGCCTCGCCTGCACGATGTAGAGCTCTCCGGTGCCGCCATCCTTGGCCCACTCCATGTCCATCGGCTGGCCGTAGTGCGCCTCGATCGCGCAGGCCCAGCGCGCGAGCTGCAGCACCTCTTCGTCACGAAGCACGAAGGCGCCGCGCTCCTTCGCGCTCGTGGCGACGAGCTTCGTGGCGCCACCGGAGCTGCTGCCATGGACCATCTTCTTCTGCTTCGCGCCGAGCGACTTGCCCACGATGGGCTTGCGCGAGGGGTCCTCGAGCAACGGCTTGAAGACCAGGTACTCATCCGGTTCGACGATCCCTTGGACCACGGTCTCGCCCAATCCCCAGGCCGCATCGATCAGCACGGTGCGCGGGAATCCGCTCTCGGTATCGAGGGAGAACATCACACCCGAGCCCGCCTTGTCGGAGCGGACCATCTCCTGCACGCCGACGGACAGCGCCACCTTCATGTGGTCGAAGCCGTGGTTCTCGCGATAGACGATCGCGCGGTCGGTGAACAGCGATGCGAAGCAGCGTTTGCATGCGTCGAGGAGTGCCCGTTCCCCGCGCACATTGAGAAACGTCTCGAGCTGTCCCGCGAAGCTGGCCTCGGGCAGGTCTTCCGCCGTCGCGCTGCTGCGCACCGCGACCCCGAGGATCCGGCGACCGCGCTGCCGTGCCATCTCGCGATACGCGCAAACGATGGCCTCGACCAACGATGGAGGGAAGGGTGCGTCGACGATCCTCTTCCGTACCGCCTTCCCGACCGCGGCGAGATTGCTCCGATCCCTCCGGATCGACGCGAGCTGGGCGGCGAGTGGCTCCGCCAGCCCGTTGGCCTCGATGAACTCCCAGTAGGCCGCGGCCGTGGTCGCAAAGCCGCCCGGTACGCGGATGCCCGAGGCGCGCAGCCGGCCGATCATCTCGCCGAGCGACGCATTCTTTCCGCCGACGACGGCGGTGTCGGTTCGGCACAGGTCGGAGAACCAACGGATCCTCTCGATGTCGACCGCCATTCCGCGCTCCCTCCGGGCCTTTCCCGCTGGATCGGCACGAGACCGCTGGAAGCCCTCGCATGCTTCCTCCCGCTCCGTATCCCGCGCCGCCCCCTCTCGCCGTCTCGCTTCATACACTACGCAATGCGAGAGAGGGATGGCGAGAGCGTTTCGCAGGGCATCTCCGAGCGGTACCCTTCGACTGGCTCCCGGCCGGGCAGATCGTCGGAATCCAGATGGCTCGGCCCCGCGCGCTGCCGTGGAGGCGCATCCGCCGAAAGAGACGTTACCTGCAAAGCAGGGGAGGAGTCATGGACCCATCGAACATGAACGAAACGGCGCAGGCCGCCGTCGATGCGGCGGTCTCGATCGTCTCGACCTGGGGACTCCAGGTCGTTGGAGCCGTTGCGGTTCTCATCATCGGCCGCATGGTGGCCGGAGCCATCCGCTCTTCGATGACGAAGGGGCTACGACGGGCGAACGTCGATGCCGCGCTCGTCCCCTTCTTCTCCAACCTGATCTACTACGCGGTTCTCGCCGTCGTCGTGATCGCGGTGTTGAATCTCTTCGGCATCGAGACCACCTCGCTCATCGCCATCGTCGGTGCGGCCGGTCTGGCCATCGGCCTGGCGTTGCAGGGGACGCTGTCGAACTTCGCTGCGGGCGTGATGCTCCTCATCTTCCGGCCATTCAAGATCGGCGACTACGTCGAGGTCGGAGGATCGGCGGGCTCCGTCCAGGAGATCGGCGTCTTCTCGACGACGCTCCACACGCCCGACAACGTGCGAGTCACGATTCCCAACTCGGCGGTCTACGGCGAGACGATCAAGAACTACTCGGCCAACGAGAATCGCCGCGTCGACATGGAGATGGGGATCTCCTATTCCGACGACATCGGGAAGGCGATCGAGGTGATCCGGGGCGTCCTCGAGCGCGACCCGCGGGTGCTGCGTGATCCCGCCCTCACGGTCGCCGTGAGCGAGCTGGGCGACTCGTCGGTGAACCTCGTCGTCCGCCCCTGGTGCAGGGGGTCGGATTACTGGGACTTGCGCTTCGATCTCACCCGCACGCTCAAGGAAGAGCTGAAAGCTGCGGGCTGCTCGATTCCGTTCCCGCAACGCGACATCCACGTGATCCACATGCCGAAGGCGCAGGCGAGCTGACCCCTCGCCAGAGACTCCCACCCCGGGGCTCTCCCCTCGAGTGCCCCCTCTCGTGTCGTCGGCGCGGTCCAGATTCGATGGCGCTCCTCGACGTAGGTATCGCGAGGGAAGCCAGGGGATGGGCTTCGGTCGGACACCTCACCCGATCGGTTGGAGCGTTCGGTCCACGTACTCGAAGAGCGCCGGGCGGTGCAGCTCGTGCTCGCGATCCATGCGGCGATGGAAATAGGTCACGAGCTCGGCGTCGCGCTCCGGTCCCGATTCGAGCACGAGACGCTCGAGCTGCGCGTTCGCCTCGACCAGATCGTCGACCCGATGGCCCAGGAGCATTCCGATCTCCGCGCGCTCGATCTCATCGAACGCCGGCCCGAGCGCATCGGCCCTCTGCAGCGCCAAGGCAAGGCGGTACGGCCGGTCCAGGTCGTAGAACCTCCCCTCGTCCCCTTCGGCTCGTCGCCGCGAAGCGCTCGTCCGGCGTTCGTAGAACCTGCATGCCGCTCTCCCTTGTAGAGGGACGACGAGAGCATACCCCGAACCGCGATCGCACGACGCATCGAGGACAGAGCGGGCAGAAGGGTGCAAACGAGCCCCGTGCGGTTCCGCTGGCGACCGCGACGCTGCATCGCGATGCAGAACGAGGCGACCGTCGCCGGCCCCGTGACCGAGCGCGCATCGCGCAGCATCCCCGCCCTCGTCGGCTCGGAGAACCGGTCAAGCGTTGGACGTGCGAAGACGCGGGAGCACCTGCGAGCGAAACAGCTCCAGGCTCTCCCAGCCCACCGCTGGGTCGAGACCGCCGACCAGGGGATGGAAGTTGAACGGAGCGTCGTCTCCGAGCGACGCCGCCAGCTCCACGCACTCGTCGGGCGTCACGACGGGATACATCCCCGATGCGCGCAGCACCTCGGCGTCCTCGAACGGGGCGAACAGCCCTCGCACTCCCGCCTCGGCGTACCAGCCCGCGTACGAGTTCGCTTCGTGCAACGCATGGGGAGCAATCCGAGCCCACGTGCGCTCGGGATCCTTGGTCACGTACACGGCGAACGGCGCCGGCGGCCGATGTCTTCCCGGCGTACGGCCGATCCTCCGACACTCCTCGACGTAGGCCGGATAGAGATCCGACAGGACCGGGATGAACCCGTCCGCGATGTGGGCCGCCCGGCGCGCGGCCGCATGGGTGGATCCACCAAGGAAGATCGGCGGGCGCGGCCGCTGGAACGGACGCGGAGTGACCCGGATCGTACGGCCGCGGTACTCGAAGGGCTCGCCGGTCCAAGCGCGATCCAGCACGGCGATGCCCTCTTCCACGAGCCGGCCGCGATCCTTGGCGGATCGGCCGAACATCTCGAGCTCCGAGGGCACGAACCCACCGACCATCACCAGCTCGAGTCGCCCGCCACTGATCTGATCCAGCACGGCGACGTCCTCGGCCACCTTCACCGGATCGTGTAGCGACAGGATCAGCGCCGAGACATGGATCCGCAGGTGCTGCGTCCGCGCGGCGACGGCGGCGCCGAATACGAGCGGCGACGGCAGGTAGCCGTCCTCTGCCGCGTGGTGCTCGGACAGGACGCACTCGGAGAACCCGTTGCGGTCCGCCCACTCGGCCATCTCCAGCCCCTCGGCGTAGATCCGGTCGATGGGTGCGCCCCAATCCGGGGCGCGCAGATCCAGCCGCAGGGAAAGAAAGGGCACGCGCAGCTCCTCCGTCGGACGAAAGGTGCACCCAGTCTATACCGGCGAGCGCACGCAGCGGGGTCCGGCCGACAGGCACCCCTTGCAGAGGAAGGCGGAGCTCATCGCGGTGGGTGCGAAAACCCGGAGAGACGTCATCGGGGTCGGGGACACACCCTCGCCCCGACGATCCCGGGGCGGCCCACCCTGCATCCTGGACTTCCGCGCGCAGATGCCGGGTGGGCGTCTGCGTCTCAGGGCTGCTTCATGGCCTTGACGCAACGGCCATGGGGGTTGCAGCCGAAGCCGCTGGAGCAGTCGTTGGAGGTCTCGCAAGTCTCGCGGCAAGCACCTGCACGGCACTCGTAGGGGATGCAGCTCTCGGTCTGGTCGTTGGCCGATCGGACGGTGGTCGAGTCGATGCAGACGGGCGGCGCGGAGCTACACATTCCCGTGTTCGTGCTGCACTTGGAACCTTGACCGCATTCGGTGTCGTTCGCGCAGGACTGGCGGCACAGTCCGCTCGTACCGTCGCAGCCGTAGGGATCGCAGGGCACGCGAAACCAGGCGATGCACTCGCCTGGCGCGCTCTCCCGGTACACCGTCGAGACGCTGCCCAGACAGGACGACGCACAGGAGCCGCCCGCCGGGGCGGCAGCGGCTGCCGCCCCGGCGCTGGCCGGTCGCGCGTCGCGCACCGCGGTGGCTCTCCTATCGACGGTGTCCGGAGCCACCGCGACGGCACGTACGTCACTCGCTTGTCCGCGGCGTGCATCCGGGGCGAGGTCGCCGGTGGGATAGAGCCGGATCCGGTCGAGGCCTACCTGGTAGCCGCCCGACTGCTCGTGCTTCCCTTCGATCCGAAGACGGAGGCGATGGCGGCCGGCTGCAAGCGGGAACGTCCCGGCCTGATAGGGAACGGGGGGCGCGAGCCGTGGGCCGTAGAGATCGAGCAGCGCGGTGGAGGCTTGCCCGTCGATGGCGAACGCGATCTGACCGTAGTCGGGCGCACGCGTGAAGTAGAGCTCCACCGCGTACGCCGCGGGCTGCGCGACATCGAAGTCGAGATCGATCGCAGCGCCGGATGCGCCACCCGTCCATAGCAGCTGAGAGCCGCCGCTCCATCCATCGCCGAAGGCGCTCATCCCCTGCACCGAGACCCCGCGGATGCCGCTCGAGGAGGAAGCCATCTCCTCGCCTTCGATCGACTGCATCTTGGCGGCCGCCGCCTGCCGGCTCTGCGCCGCCGCCAGATGCGGCACGATCACGAGCAGTACCAGCAGCAGGGTTGCGGATCGCACTCGCCGCGCGGAGACCACCTGTCGTGCGTTCATGGTCGGTCCTCTTTCGAAGGGAGCGGCCCCGTCGTTTCCGTCGACGGATTCCTCTTCCCGCGGCAGGATTCATCGAGTCCTTCCCGCGTGGTTCGACCGCAGCCGGCGGCATCATACACCGCCTCGGGCTCCGCAGGGGAAGTCCCTGTACGCAGCGAGGGGATCGCCCGTACGTCGCGAGCGCAATCTCCTCGCGGAAGGCGGCACGGTCTCCTTCCGTCGTCTCCCGCGATCCAGTGCCGAAGCCGGCGCTGGCGTAGACTCAACACAACACGCTGGATCGACCGAGGATCCGACATGGCGCGATACAATTCTCTGGTGATCAGCAACGCGCGGGCGGGACGGGAGAACGAGTTCGATCGCTGGTACACCGAACAGCACCTGCACGACGTATCGAGGGTGCCCGGATTCATCGCCGCCCAGCGCTTCGAGGTTGCCCAAGACACACACGACCTTGCGGGGCCCTACGTGGCGATCTACGAGATGGACACCGATGACCCGGATGCCACCCTGGCCACCCGCTCCCCTGCCACGGTGGGGTGGAAGAACGGCCGGCCCGAGATCGCCTTCCCTGCTGGACACGCCGCGGCGGCCTGCGCCATGATCGGGCGATGAGCTGGATGAACCCGTTCGTGAGCCGCACGCTGCGCGCCCCGGCCACCCTTGCGAGGCCGCCGAAGTGAAAGCATGAACGTCGCGATCGATCACTCGGGACGGGTGGCTCTCGTCACCGGCGCCGGCGGCGGGATCGGCCGTGCCTCGGCGCTCGCCTTCGCGCGCAGCGGCGCGGCGGTGGCCGTCGCCGATGTCGACGAGAAGGGCGGCGCCGATACGGTCGAGGCGATCCGCCGCACCGGCAAGGACGCGCAGTTCTTCGGCTGCGACGTCTCCGACGAGGATCAGGTGGCGGCGCTCGTCGCTGCGGTGGTCGAGCGCTTCGGGCGCCTCGATTTCGCCCACAACAACGCGGGCATCTCGCCGCTCACGGGCGACACGGCCGAGACCCCCAAGTCCCTCTGGGATGCCACGATCGCGGTAAACCTCACGGGCGTCTTCCTGTGCATGAAGTACGAGATCCCGGCGATGCTCGCCTCGGGGGGCGGATCCATCGTGAACACATCCTCGGGCGCAGGGATCATCGGGGTGCCGCGTCAGCCGGCCTACACCGCGGCGAAGCACGGCGTCGTCGGACTCACCAAGGCCACGGCACTCGAGCTCGCAGCGCGCGGGGTGCGCGTGAACGCCATCTGCCCGGGCACCACGCGGACGGGGATGGTGATCCGCGGCATCGCGGAGGGCAAGTACACCGAAGACGGCATGGCGGCGCTGTGCCCGATGAAGCGCATCGCCGAGCCCGACGAGGTGGCGCAGGTCGCCGTGTGGCTGTGCAGCGACGCCGCCTCGTTCGTGACCGGCGCGATCCTTCCCATCGACGGAGCCACCGTGAGCGGGCCCTCCATGCTGCGCTGACCGGTGAGCTCGCGCTCCGCCTCGACGCTTTCGTGACGCCGTCAGATCGCGACCGCTCGCGCGCGCCTCCCCATCATCCACACACCCCATACACCCAACAGCGTCAGTCCCGACGGCTCGGGGACGAAGCTGACCTCGAGGTAGGGGTGAAGATCCACTTCCGTCTGGGCCTCCAGGCTGTGGAAGTTGTGGCGCTCGTCTCCGTTTTCGTTGCTCTTCAGCAGCAGCGACAGAGAGCCATCCGCGACATCGGCCTGCCAGTCCCACTCACCGGAGGCCAGGAGGTCGAAGCTCTTCCACCCGACGGTGTAGCCGATGTCCTGGCTCAGGATCATGGTCGAGATGCTGGGGGTCGGTAGCGGCCGGTTGTTCCAGGTGACGGTGTCCTGGGACCAGGAATCGTCGGCGACGTGGTGAAGCTGGACGATGGGAACGAAGCCACCCGCGTCGTACTGGTAGAGGTGCAGGACGGCGGAAGCGATTTCGTACCCGGCCGGTGCATCCAGGGCAAACTTGAGATAGGAGCGACCTCGGCCTCCGGCCATGTAGGCGGTCCACGTCAAGATGCGGTCGAGATCCCCGAAGTTGTCATCCGGGAAGTTGTTGAAGACCGGCGCGTCGTCCGTCGGGTGGATGATGGCTGCGGACGCCGGGACAGCACCGGCGACGAGCAAAGCAAAGGCGGCGAATAGAGGCATCGCAGATCGGGCTGACGAGCGAAGCATGGGAGACCTCCTGCTCAGGCCCGGGGATGGGCCCAATGTCGGAAATACATCCGTCCCTGCGATCCGCATTCTACCAAGCGCTCTACCCGGCATGCACTCCCCCATGGGCCCATCGCGCACCGGTGGGGGGGCTGGAACGAAGACATCGCGAAACGAGCTGGGGACTTCCTCTCCGCCGGCCAGCCGGCGAGGGCGAACACGGCATCCGAGAAGTGTCCCCCGAAGTCCACCCCCAAGGCCTCACGGAAATCGAGGCCGTAGCGCGGAGTTCGTTCGCGAACGCGTCACGGCCCCACGCACCGAGCACGAGGGCTTCGTAGGCGTACCCCGGTGCCGCGGAGAGAACGCGATGTCCGCCGCCGATCGCCGCCGATCGCCGGAGCATGCGGCGCCGAGCACGCAAGAAGGCTCGACAGCCATGGACGATCGAGCTCCGCTCCATCATCGGACCGGATGGCAGGAACACCCGGCGATCGTCGCAGAGACGGGGCGGTGCATTCGTGACACCATCCTGACGTCGGGGATGAGCCGCAGTGCCATCCATGGCTTCCTTGCATTCCGGGGGCCAAGCGTCCGCGATCGATGCTCTCCTGCACCGCTGCGGGACACGGCCGATCTCGACGGAAGGAGGCGACGAATCGTGATCGATCTTCAGGAGCTCGAGGCCATCAAGCGGCTCAAGTACCGGTACATGCGCTGCGTGGATCAGAAACGCTGGGACGAGCTCGAGGAGGTGTTCGTCGAGGAGGCCACCTGCTCGTACAGCGGCGGGAAGTACGCGTTCGAGGGACGTAAAGCGATCATCGGATTCCTGAGCAGGTCGATGGGTCGCGACACCTTCTTCTCGAGCCACCGCGTCCATCAACCCGAGATCGATCTCACCGGCCCCGACACGGCCCGGGGAACCTGGGCGCTGGAGGACACCGTCATCGACCACGAGCACGACATCGTGCTGCTCGGCGCGGCCTTCTACACCGACGAGTATGTCAAGATGGGAGGGCATTGGAAGATCCGGCACACGGGCTACGAGCGCACCTTCGAAGAGGTGTACCCGCGCAAGAATCTTCTCGGCCTGCGCCTCACCGAGCCCTCACCGCGGCGAGCGTGAGCCGCGCGGCGGGCCCACCGGAGGCGGGCCTCCTTCTTCGACAAGGGGAACGGACTCGCCGTTCAGGCGTACGCGGGTGTCCAACGGAACCGCCGTGCTGACCAGCTGAGAGAGGAAACATCCTCTCTCGGCGAGTTGAATGAGGCGACGCACCTGATCCGGGCTGGCTTCGCTCGAGTCGATGAAGACATTCGAGCGAACCCCCTTGCAGGCAGACTGCACGTCGCCCCGGAGAACGGAACCGTCGAGCACCCAGTCCATCTCGACAGAGCACCTGGCATCCTGGACAGGAATCTTGAGAATGGAGGCGTAGCGCGTGATCTGGGACAGCAGACACCAGCCGAGGGCCCATGCAGCGAATACGAGGGGTGGCGGATACTCGTCGTTTCCCCCGTAGTTCGGATGCTCATCACTGTAGCCAACGTGGCGGCCGTAACGGCCGATCTTCAGACCATGACGTCCCGGCACGAGCTCCGTCGTGACGGCCACCGTGTGCTGCACTGCATTCCGCTTCAGATCACCGTCCGGTCCAACGAGATCATCTCGCGTCAATCGCGGCCTCCTTGCTCAAGGACGATTCGTGGGACCGATCTCGCCCATCGTCCTCGTGTCGTCCGGACTATTGTTCCACGGTGGGAGCCTGCGCAAGAAGAATGACGGCGTCCACTGGACCTCGGGCGTCCACTCGACGGCGTCCGCGCTCGCGAAGCACCGCAAGCGGACCGGCGCGAACGCGTGCAGCTTCCCTTCCCCTCCCGCCGCGCGTCGCATGCCCTACACACGGCGAAAGCCTTCTTCGGAGATCCTTCGGGATAGAATGCAACACGTTGGCCGTGCGCCCGTGCGTCGAGGTGGAGAGAGAGCCTGCGCCGATCGGGATCGAAACGGCAGCAAGCAATTCCGTCGCCCGGCTTCGCGGGCACGATCGAGAAAGGACAGGAGAGCATCATGCTGCAGAAGTTCGTCTACTGGACCGGTATGTCCGACTTCCTCGTGGGTGCAGGAACCCTGGCGGGCGCCATCGGGATCGCGGTCGCGCCCGAGCCGGTAAAGGGTCAATTCGTATCCTTGATGACCCTGGGCATGTTCTTGTGGATGGCCGCCGCCTGCCTGATGTGGGCTTCGTACGATATGCAGCGGCGGGCACCCGTGATCTTCTGGCAGGGCCTGGTCCGGCTCACCGCTGCCGCATCGGTCGTCTATGCGGTCCCCCATGGCTTGTCGGAAACCTGGGAATACGCACTCGTCCTCATCGACGGCATCATCGGCACCACCTATGTCATCGGCATGATCCAGGTGACCGGTTGCTCGCCCCTTCAATTGCTGCTGTGCAAGACCGCTGCTGCCTAGCTGCGGCGCGCGGGCTTCGCGGCGTTTGCGACGAAGAACCAGCCGCTCCCGCAGCGACCGACACGGGCCGGGCTCGTTCGCCGCGAGAGCCGCGACGCCCTTCCGTGTCCGTCAGCTACCGGTTTCCGAAGCCAGGACTCGAATGGTCCTCATCACGTCGGTGGCAACATCCTTGTTGTGATCGCGCACCATGCTGGGAATGCGGAAGACGTCCACGATCCACCAGATTCCCAGCCCGCCCCACGTCAACCAGAAGAGGATCTGAAAGCCCCACTTCCCCAGATAGATGTAGTGAAACCCGAGTAACAGCCAAAGGATGTACGCTGGCGCGGAGGTCTTGGCGCGGCGAGCGTACTCCTCCATGAACTCTTCCTGTCGGGCCGCTGGCATCTCGGCCAGACTGTTCCGGACGACGGCCGGCAAAGTGCCGGCAACCGAAGGCGGGATCATCAGCTCTGCCACGACGGCCTCCTCCTTTTGATGATCGATCTACATGAAGAGGGACGCGTCGAGGCGCCCAACGCATGGCCGCTGCGCTGCGACCGTGCCCGACTCTACCACGAACCGCGCCAAGGATGGCGACCGAAGTGGGGAGGGCGGCAGGAGGAGATCGAGGCTCTTCCACTGCCCCTCTGAAAAACTCGCCTGCATTGCGTAGGGTATGTGACGAGGCTGCGATCGGAGCGAGGAAGATGAGCGAGCAGACATTCACACGAATCCCATTCGAGCCGCACCGAGTCGAGGCGTGGAGCGTCGACTCCGCTCTGCATCCCGCGATCGTCGCGCATTCGGATCAGAGAACACGACCGATCAACGCTTCCCCGAGCAGGCACACGGGAGACTGCCCATGGCCGTAACCGACGCGCTATACGTTGCATTCCTCATCGGCGGCACCCTGTGGTTGTTGTTTCTCAGCTATCGATGGCTCGCCGACCGCCAGTTCGAAAGCGAGATTTCGGTGGTGACCGGCGAGGTGACCCGCGAGACCCGGCACAGTGAATCCGAGGTCTCCGGCACCATCCGCGGGAACAGCCAGATCGACAGCTCGATTTCGACGAAGATCACCCGCTATCAAGAAATCTTCCTGCGGGTACCCAGCGGCAAGGAAGTTCGCCTGAGCTTCAAGAACTTCGACGTCCCCTGTCGCGAGCAGCACCGGCTGACCATTGTCGGCGTGCGCCGCACGGACGGCCTCTGGAGTGATTGTGCCTACCACAATCACTCCACGGACGAGGGCGTGATCCTGTCCGACTGCATCTACGACGCGCTGAAACCGCAGGTCGTCACGGCGACGGCGTTCAGCTGGGGCGTGTTCGCCGCGTTGGTTGCGGCATTTACGCAGCTCGACAGCGGAGAGTTGCTCGGCGAGGACCTCGTCAAGAACCTGATGGCGATCGCCGTGTTCGGCTTGCTGGCGGCGCTGGCCGTTGCTCCCGTGGCCTGGATCCCGGTGTCTTGGATCACCAAGCGACGATGCGTGAAGGTCAAGAGAGAAATCCAACACGTCATCGCACGAGCCGAACACGATGTCTGACCGCTCGAGTCCACGGTCATCCCATGGAGCCGAATGAAGATGCAACCTGACGTCGCCACGATCACGCATACCGAGTTGGCCATCCGGCTGCTCCGCGACGCCGCGGGATTCTTTCGCAATGTCGGCGAACAGAATCCGGCGCTACGAGATGGCTTCGCACCGATGCGAAAAGGCCAACCGCCGTCGATGCGCCGGTTGGCCTTCGGGATCGTGGTGGAGGCGGGGGGAATCGAACCCCCGTCCGCATGGCTTCCTTCGTCCGCGTCTACGTGCGTAGCTCCGTGTTTGGTTTAGCGATCCGCCTGGCCTCGGCGCGCGCCGAACGGATCGCGAGTCGGGAAAGTTCTCGTCCGCATCCCCCCGACGAGGACTTGGACCAGCCTGCTAAGTATGACACCCGCGCGGCTCAACAGGCATCGGCCGCGAAGGCGCTCGCTGTCCTAGGTTCTAACTAAGCAGCGAGAGCGAGGTTTTCATCGGCAATTGTGTTTGCCTTGCTCGGGGATTTGCGAGGACCAAGCACCTCGGCACGCAGCGAGCGACCTCTACCATCCGTCGAAACCGGTCGCCCCCGGTCGGGCTCGAGTCTAAGGGCAGGCGGCACTGCGTCAAGCTGCGACCCGCGCGAGCTCCAGGACGGGCGCCGGGTGCACATCCCGCGAGCACCGCGCATGCACCCGAGGCGGACGGCCGCCCGCCGCCGTCTGCTAGATTCCGCCCGATCGCGCCCCCATGCGCGGGGAGGGAACGTGCCGCATCGACCCACCGTGCATCTGCGCCCCGATCGGGACCGCTCCGTGCGGCAGGCGCACCCGTGGATCCTCTCGGGCAGCATCGCCCGCGTGACCGGCGATCCCGCCCCGGGCGACGCGGTGCGCGTCGCCTCCGGCTCGGGAGAGACGCTGGGCGAGGGGGATTTCGACCCGCACTCCCAGATTCGCGTGCGGATGACCCGCTTCGGCCCGGTGGACGAGGACTCCGGCGAGTCGTGGCTCGCGCCGCGCCTCGAGCGCGCGATCGGCTGGCGCGCGACCCACCCCGCCCTGCAGGAGGCAGATGCCGTCCGGCTGATCCACGCCGAGGCGGATGGGCTTCCCGGGCTCATCGTCGATCGCTACGCGCAGTGGCTCTCGGTGAAGCTCTCGACCCCCGCGATGGCGCGGCGCGCGGCGCGGCTCGCGGATCTGCTGCGCGGCGCCACGGGAGCCGAGGGCGCATGGCTTCGCGGCGAGACCGGCGACAGGAAGGCGCACCGAGGCGACACCGAAGTGGATCGGGCGCTCTTCGGCGCGATTCCCGGCGAGCCGATCGCGATCCGCGAGCGGAGCCGTCGCTACTGGGTGGACGTGAAGCAGGGCCAGAAGACGGGTTTCTACCTGGATCAGCGCGATGCGCGCGATGCGCTGCAGTCGCTCGCCTCGGGCGCGCGCGTGCTCGATCTGTTCGCGTACACGGGGGGCTTTTCGGTGGCGGCAATGCGCGGCGGCGCGGTGTCCGTGGTCGCCGTCGAGTCGTCGAAGCCCGCTACCGAGATGCTCGCGCGCAACGCCCCCGGGGCCGAGATCTTCCAGCACGACGTGAACCGCTTCCTGCGCGAGGATGCGCGGCCCTTCGACGTGATCGCGCTCGATCCCCCGCCCTTCGCCAAGCGCAAGCACGACGTCCGGTCCGCCTGCCGCGCGTACAAGGATCTCAATCTTCGCGCGATGGAGCGCATCGCGCCTGGCGGCTACCTGCTCACGTTCACCTGCTCGCACCACATCTCGCCGGATCTCTTTCGCAAGGTGGTGTTCTCGGCGGCGCTCGATGCGCGGCGCGAGGTGCAGGTGCTCGCGCCGCTCTTCGCCCCCGTCGACCACCCCGTGTCGATCTTCCATCCGCAGGGAGAGTATCTGTCGGGGCTGCTGCTGCGGATCGAGGGCGCGCTGCGGTGAGCCTGAAGACGGTGCAGCGCGCGCTCGCCCTCGCCGTGATCGCGGCGGGATTCTTCGCGAGCTATTGGCTGCAGGCCGAGAGTGGAATCGAGTGGGAGGGCGAATCGTTTCGCGACTACGTGAGCCGGCTCGGAGCGCTCGGTCCGCTGGTCGTCGTGGGGCTCATGGCGGCGCGCCCATTCCTGGGCATTCCCTCGGGGCTCATCCTGTTCACGGCGGGGCTGCTCTTCGGCACGCTCGCCGGAACAGTCTACGGCGCTCTGGGCGGAGCCATCGGCGCGATCGGAGCCTTCGCCGTGGCCCGTACACTCGGGCGCGATGCGATCCAAGCGCGGCTCGGCGCGCGGGTCCAGGAACTCGACGAGCTGCTCGCGCGCCGCGGAGCCCCCTGGCTCGCGGTCTACACCGCGCTTCCCGGCGCGGTGCTGAGCCCGGTCTTCTTCGCAGCAGGGGTGACACGGATGCGTTTCGCCTCGTTCGCGGGAGCCACGGCGAGCGGCTTCGTCCCGCGCGCGGGGTTGTTCACGTTTCTCGGCGAGACGGCAGGCGCGCCGACGTACGGAAGGATCGCGGCGGCAGTGCTGCTTCTCGTCGGTGTCGTCGTCTTCGTCTGGGCGGCACGATGCAAGCTCGCCGCCCCCATGGCGCCGGACCGGTAGCGAGCGCGCGCCGCGCTGGCGCTACCGGCCGCGCGCACGCCGCTTCGTCACCTGCCGCAGCCGACGCTCACTGTCGCGCTCGGCGATGGACTCGCGCTTGTCGTGCAGCTTCTTGCCGCGCGCGAGGGCGAGCTCGACCTTGGCGCGGCCGCTCTCGTCGAAGTAGAGCTCGAGCGGGACGAGCGTGGCGCCCTTCTCGCGCAACCGCCCCGCAAGGCGATCGATCTCGCGGCGATGGAGCAGGAGCTTGCGCTCCCGCGTGGGATCGTGACCGAACGGACCCGACTGCACGTACTGCGAGATGTGGGCCTTGGCCAGGTAGAGCTCGCCGCGCTTCACGAACGCATAGGAATCGACCAGGTTCGCCTTGCCTTCGCGCAGCGCCTTCACCTCGGAGCCGACCAGGACGATTCCCGCCTCGACCGTCTCCTCGATGTGGTACAGGAAGCGCGCCTTTCGGTTCTTGCAGATCGACGTGCGCGCAGCTCGCTTCGTGGCGCCCACCGCACCCCCTCCTCAGCTCGATTCCGGCGAACCGGTGCGTGCAGGGGGCGAAGCCGCCTTCGCATCACCGGCTGCGCCGGGTATGCGAACGGTGCGATCGTTCACCACCTCGGCGATTCCACCGGAGACGATCAGGCTGAAGGCCGTCTCGATGCTCAGATCGGTCTCGATGAGATCCTGCTCGGGGAGGAGAAGCAGATACCCGGTGGTGGGATTCGGCGTGCTCGGCACGAAGACCTTCACGAGATCGTCGGGGATTCCCGGGTTCGCGTAACGGCTGCGTCCGGTGACGAACGCATAGGTGTAGATCCCCTGGCGCGGGTACTGGATCACGACCACGCGATCGAAGCTCGCGCCGCCCTCCGGCTGCCCGAGCACTGCCTGCATGAACTGCTTCAGCACCGAGTACAGGCTTCGCGCCACCGGGATGCGGTCCACCACGCGCTCCCACAACAGGAGCGCACTGCGGCCAAGGAAGCTTCGGGTGAGCGCGCCGGCGAGCAGGATCACGCACAGCGTGGCGAGCACACCCACCAGTCGTGGCTGCTCGATCTCCATGCCCAGCGCGCGATAGAAACGGGGCAGGACCATGTTGTCGAGCTGATCGACCAGCCACAGCACGCCGAGGACCGTCGATCCGACGGGCACGAAGACGAGCAGCCCCGCCACGAAATCGCGACGCAGCGTCTCGACGAGCCTGTGCCAGAGCCTCTTCAGCAACGCCGCCTCCGTGCGCCGTACCCGCGTACCGCGCGGCGGGATGCTAGCGGAGGCAGTTCTGCGAGTCGACGAAGCAGATCCGCGGCTGCCACTGCTTCGCCTCTCGATCGTCCATCTGGACGTAGCTCGCGATGATCACCTTGTCGCCGGGCTTCACCAGGTGCGCAGCGGCACCATTGATCGCGATCACGCCGCTGCCGCGCTCACCGGGGATCACGTAGGTCGACAGCCGCGCTCCGTTCGTGCAGTCGTAGATGTACACCTTCTCGTGCACGAGCAGGTCCGCCGCATCGGCCAGATCCATGTCGATCGTGATCGAGCCCTCGTACTCGAGGTTCGCCTCGGTGACGGTCACGCGATGGAGCTTGGACTTGAGCATGGTGCGGATCATTGGCTCTCTCCCTGAAGAATCGTGTTGTCGATGAGACGCGTGGTCCCGAAGCGAACCGCCACGGCCATGAGGGCGCGATCGTCGACGCGATCCACCGCGGCCAGCGAGTCCGCATCGACGACCTCGACGTAGTCGATCCGAGCGAGGGGCTCCCGCTGGATCCGGCCGCGCGCAGCCGCCACCAGCTTCGCCGCATCGCGCACCCCCGCACGCACGAGCTCGCGCGCCTCGCGCAACGCCGCGTTCAGGCACACCGCCTGCTCGCGGGCCTCGGGGGACAGGTTCTGGTTGCGCGAGCTCATCGCCAGGCCGTCGGGCTCGCGTACCGTGGGACCGGGGACGATCTCGATGTCGAACAGCAGATCCCGCGTCATGCGCCGGATCACGGCGAGCTGCTGGAAGTCCTTCTCGCCGAACACGGCCACATGGGGTTTCGCGGCGTGGAACAGGCGGCTCACGATCGTGGCGACACCCCGGAAGTGCCCCGGCCGGCTCGCCCCGCACAGCCCGTCCGTGATCCCCTCCACGTCGACCCACGTGGCGTTGCCCTCGGGATACATCTCACCGACGGAAGGCAGGAACACGGCATCGACGCCGACCCGCGCGAGCTTCGTCACGTCGGCCTCGACCTGGCGCGGGTACGCATCGAAGTC
Source organism: uncultured Myxococcales bacterium (assembly GCA_964582775.1). Lineage (GTDB taxonomy): Bacteria > Myxococcota_A > UBA9160 > SZUA-336 > SZUA-336 > CAZOTO01. The sequence continues at coordinate 15,915 of CAZOTO010000005.1, read as the reverse complement.
CTCGCCGGGACCGAACTGGGTGGGGTTCACGAAGATGCTCGCAACGACCCGATCCGCGTGCTGCAGGCCGATGCGCACGAGCGAGAGGTGTCCCTCGTGCAGGGCGCCCATCGTGGGAACGAGCGCGATCCGGCGCCCCGCGCAGCGTTCGGCGTCGGACCAGCGCTGCAGCTCGCGCACGCGATCGAAGACGCGCGGCTCAGTAGGACTCGTGCTCACCGGGAAACTTCTCCGCGCGAACGTCTTCGCAGTACATGCCGACGGCCTTGCGCACGATGTCTCCGAGCGCCACGTACTGGCGCACGAACTTCGGCGCACCGCCCTCGTAGAGGCCGAGCAGGTCGTGCACGACGAGCACCTGTCCGTTGCAGCCGACGCCGGCGCCGATGCCGATCGTGGGAATGTCGAGCGCCGATGTGATCTCGGCGGCGAGATCGTGCGGCACGCACTCGAGCACGACCGCGATTGCACCCGCCTCTTGCACCGCGCGCGCATCGCGCAGCACGCGCGCATGGCCCGACTCGCCGCGCCCTTGCACGCGATAACCGCCGAAGGCGTGGACGGACTGCGGCGTGAGGCCGACGTGCCCGATCACCGGGATGTCCATGCGCACGATGGCCTCGATGCGATCGGCCACGCGCTCACCGCCTTCGAGCTTCACCGCGTGGGCCCCGCCCTCCTTCACCAGGCGCACGGCCGTCTGCACGGCCTGAGCGGTGCCCTCGTGGTAGCTGCCGAAGGGCATGTCGCCGACCACCAGCGCCCGCCGCGCGGCCCGCGCCACCATTCGCGTGTGGTAGACCATCTCGTCCACCGTGACGGGAATGGTGGTGTCGTGGCCCTGGACGACGGTTCCGAGGCTGTCGCCCACGAGCAGTACGTCGACTCCCGCCTGGTCGAGGATCCGCGCGAACGGATGGTCGTAAGCGGTGAGCATCACGATCTTCTCGCCGTCGCGCTTCATGCGAGCCAGCGCCGGTGCGGTAACGCGTGCTTCCCTCATGGTGGCCTCCAACCGCCGATCCACGTGCGCTGGTGCTTCCCCTCGGGGAGACCCTTCGCTGCCGCAGAGTACGGACGGCGGTGAAGCCGCCCGCATCGCGCCTGCCTTCGGTCTCGGTCTCGAGGATCCAAGCTTCCAGCCGCTGGTCGATGCGGATTCGATGACGGCGAGAGGCTAAACGCGAGACCACCCGGATGTCAACGGCAGATTCCCGAAAATGCGTTCGCCAGGCGGGAAAAATCCAGCTCGGAGAGCTGCTCGCCCCGGATCTGGGGGTCGATCCCCGCTTCGCGCAGGGCGAGGTCGACGTCCTCGAACGTGGAGGCGAGCGCGCGGCGCAACGTCTTGCGGCGCTGGCGGAATGCGGCATGGACGACCCGGCGCAGCGTCTCCCAGTCGGCGACCGGCGGGGGCTCGGGAGCGGGATCGAGCACCAGGAAGGTCGAGCGGACCTTCGGCCGCGGCACGAACTCGCCCGGACCGAGCTCGAACGCACGGCGTGCACGGACGAGCAGGCGGATCCAAACCGTGAGGATCCCGTACTCGGCGCTCCCAGGGGCTGCGAGAAGGCGATCCGCCACCTCCTTCTGCAGCAGGAAGCCCCAGCGGCGGAAGGGGTTCGAGGGAACGAGGAGCTGGCCGAGCAGGCGGCCAGAGATGCTGTAGGGAAGATTCCCGACGAGCACGACGGGGGGAGCGAGCTCGCGGCAGAGCACGCCGAAGTCCACCTGCAACGCATCCTGGTGTCGGACCTCGACCGTGGGGCCCAGATCCTGCTCGCGCAGGTACTCGACCAACCCGCGGTCGATTTCGAGGGGGATCGTGCGGCGAGCCGCCCGCGCCAAGGGCCGCGTGAGCTGCCCCAGACCGGGGCCGATCTCGATCACCGCATCCGTCGGCTCGACGCCCACCGCACGCACGATCCGCTCCGCGGTCTCGGCGGAGCGCAGGAAGTTCTGGCCGCGGGCGCGCGAAGGGGCGAGCCGGCGCTCCGAGAGCGTGTCGCGGATGCGGGCTATGCCGCCCCCGATCCCGCCGCAGCGGTGCTGCCCACCGGAATCCGCGAGAACGCCTCGAGGTCGAGGGGAGCGACGCGGCCTTCGACCAGCATGCGGTCCGCGACGGCGGCGATCATCGCCGCGTTGTCGGTACAGAGCGCGATGGGCGGAAAGCGCACGGCGATGCCGCGTTCGTCCCCGAGCCGTCCCATCCGCTCGCGAAGCCGCGAGTTCGCCGCGAGCCCGCCGACGACGGCGAGCTGGGCGAGCCCCGTCAGATCGAGTGCACGCCCGGCCTTGGCGACGAGCACGTCGACCACCGCCTCCTGGAACGAGGCGGCGATGTCGCAGACGATCCGGGGCGCGAGTGCTCCTGCGCCTTCGCGCTCCGCACGGCCCACCTCGAGCGCGACCGCCGTCTTGAGGCCCGAAAAGCTCATCTCCAGACCCGGCTCGGCCAGCATCGGCCGAGGGAAGCGATGCGCATCGCGCCGACCGCTGTGCGCGCTCCGGTCGATCTCGCGACCGCCGGGATACCCCAGTCCCATGCGCTTGGCGACCTTGTCGAAGGCCTCGCCCGCGGAGTCGTCGCGCGTCTGTCCGAGCAGGCGGATTCGCGCGAGCGACTCGACGTGATAGAGCGCGGTGTGCCCCCCGGAGACGACGAAGCCGAGGAACGGAAGATCGACGGGGTCTTCCGCGAGCAGCGCCGAGGCCAGATGGCCCTCGATGTGGTGCACCCCGAGGAGCGGCTTTCCCGTGCGGTAGGCAAGAGCCTTCGCAAAGCACACGCCGACGAGAAGCGATCCGATGAGCCCGGGGCCAGAGGTCACCCCGATGCCGTCGATCCGCTCGAGGGGGACGCCGGCGCGCGCGAGGGCATGCTCCACCGTTGCCCACACGTGCCGCACGTGATCCCGGCTCGCGAGCTCGGGAACCACTCCCCCATAGGGCGCATGAACGCGGTCCTGCCCCTGCACGACCGACGCGAGAACCTCGCGCCCGTCTCGCACGACGGCAGCGGCCAGGTCATCGCAGGAGGATTCGATTCCCAGGATCAGCGGCACGGCACCCTCACTAGTGCTCGAGCTTCTCCTGCTGAGCCTTGCAATCGATGCACAGCGTGGCAACGGGGCGAGCCTGGAGCCGGGCGATCCCGATGTCCTCGCCACAGGAGAGGCAGGTGCCATAGGTTCCAGCCTCGATCTTCGCCAGGGCGGCCTCGATCTTCTGCAGGAGCACCCGCTCGCGCTCGCGCAGCCGGCCGATGAAGGCCAGCGTGCTCTCCGACGATGCGCTGTCGATCTCGTCGGCGAAGTCGTCCGGATCGAGATGGACCTCTCCTCCCAGGCTCCGCCGCGCGCTGAGGAGCAACGCATCGCGCGTGCTCTCGAGCTCCTTCACGAACTTCTGCTGATCGGTCTTCCTCACCGTCCCATTCTCTCCAGCTGCAGCTTCGCCTCGGCTACGCGATCGGATGTCGGATGCTGCTTCACGATGCGCTCGAAGATCTCGCGAGCCGCCGGCCGGTACGAGGCCTCCTGTCCGCTCGCTCTTCCGATCTCGAGCAGCGCCATGCCCTGACGGTACAGCGCGTCTGGCACCTTGTTCCCGGCAGGGAAACGCTCCACGACGTCGGCAAAGGCGAGCACGGCCCGCTCGTGCTCGCCGAGCTTGTAGTGGCACTCCCCCAGCCAGAACAACGCGTTGTCCGCGTAGTCGGAGGTCGGATACGTCTGCACGAACACCTCGAACCGCCCGATGGCCTCGCGGTAGCTCCCGGAGCGATACAGACGGAAGGCATCCTCGTAGTCGCGAATCGCGTTCGTCGCGGCGGTGGGCCCCGGCGTCGGCGCGGAGGGCACGGCTCCCGGAGCCGATGGGGACGGGCTCGCGAGCGCTGCCCCGGGAGAAGGAGCGGGCATCCCAGCCACGGGCGGCACCGGATCCCCCGACGGCACGGATCCCTCCACCTCCGACGGCGAGGGGGAAGGAGCGGCGGCGCCCATCCCCCTGGATCCGACCGACGGCACTCCTCCTGCGGGTGCGCCCTCCGAGAAGGGAGCCCCCGCAGGAGATCCTGCACGCGCGGCGCGCGCTTCCGCGAGCGCCTGATCCGCGAGATGACGCGCCTCCTCGATCTCACCGCGAAGCGCGGCGATCTCGGCGTGGAGCGAATCGACCTCTGCCGCCAGATCGGCGAGCCGCCCTCCGCCCGTTCCGGCCATCGTGCCGTCCGGAGCACTCCCGCCCCCCTTCAGCCGAGCTACGTCTCGCTGAAGCTCGCGGAACTCCGGAACCGTCACGCAACCGGAAGCGATGGCGAGCATTCCTGCCGCCACCGCGACGCGTATCTTCGTCGTGATCAAATCGCCCTCTTCACCTCGAAGCAACGAATTCGGCTCGCCGATTCTTGGACCACGCCACCTCGTTGTGTCCCTGGACGGCCGGATTCTCCTCACCGTAGCTCACCGTCGTGAGGCGCGACCCGTCGATGCCCAGATCGATCAGGTACTGCCGTGCGGATTCCGCACGCCGCTGCCCGAGAGCCATGTTGTACTCGTTGCTGCCTCGCTCGTCGCAATGCCCCTGGATCTCGACATTGAACCCAGGGTTCTGCTTGATGAGATCTCCGTTCTGCTGGAGAGATCCACGAGCTTCCGGCAGCAGGCTCGACTTGTCGAACTCGAAGTAGATCGTCTGGAACCGCGCGGTGAGCGCCTCCGCCTCGGCATCTCGCCCGCTCATTCCTCGATCCACGACGGCTTCGGGACCCATTTCGGAGCCCGAGGTCGGCGCCACCGCTTCCGGACCCGACCGGGACGCGCAGCCGAACGCAGTCAACACGATGGTCAACCCAATGAACTTCCTAAGCACCCCTGTTTCCTCCTCGTCGCAGAATCTTCTGCGAAAAACCCGGCGATTCTCTAGCGGATCCCCAACAACTCGCAAATCCCCCCAACGCGTACGAATTCGCTAGTCGAACCACCGAGACCAAGTGGGATTCGAGCACTCCCCGAACCCCTCCGTCAATCGAATCAGGTTCCTTCCGTCGACATCGACCCGGTAGACCTCCTTGCGGCCGAGCCGGCTCGAGGTGAACACGAGCTTCCTGCCATCGGGAGACCACGCGGGATCCTCGTCGCTGCGAGGGTGAACGACGAGCGCCGTGGTGAAGCCGCTCTCCGGATCGATGAGATAGAGGTCGAAGTTCGCGCCCGCTTGAGCCGCAAACGCGATCCACTCCCCGGTCGGCGACCAGGCCGGGCTCGCATTGTACGGCCCCTGGAAGGTGATGCGGCGCTCGTCCCCGGTGCGGAGATCCTTCACGTAGATCTGCGGCGAACCGCTGCGATCCGAGACGAAGGCGAGCTTCGTGCCGTCCGGCGACCAGCTCGGCGAGGTCTCGATCGCGCGGTTCGACGTCACCCGTTGCGCCCCCCGCCCCTCCGCATCGACGGTGTAGAGGTCGGTGTTCCCGCTCGCGTCCATCACGACCGCCAACCGGTCACCCGCGGGCGCCCACACTCCGCGGTACTTGTCGAGCCCATTGGCGAGCAGCCGCCGGCCCTGCCGGGGTCCGCGGAACACCATCCACAGATCGGGGCGCCCGCTGCGATACGACGTATACACCAATGCGTTCCCCTTGGGCGACCACGACGGGAACAGGTTGATGCTGCGATTTTGGGTGACGGGGCGCTTCTTCGCGCCGTTCGCCTCCATCACGTAGACCTCCTTCGATCCGGTGCGGTTCGACACGAAGGCGATTTGGGTCGCGGCCACGCCACGGCGGCCCGTGAAGCGCCCGACGATCTCGTCGGCGACGGAGCGCGCGAGCAGACCGAGATCGGAGCGCGAGCGCGCCATCCACATCGGATCGCCTTGCAAACGACAGCGAACCGTGTCCCACGCGCGGAAACGCGCCCGAATCGTCTGCCCTTCGAGCTCGAGCACGCCCTGCACGAGCGCATCGGCGCCGATGCCGCGCCAGTTCTCGCAGGCGAGCGTGGTCCGGTCGTAGCCCTCGGTCTCGCGCGGGCCGAGGAAGGCGCGGGGATCGACGAGATTCATCACCCCGGAGAACTCGAGTGCGGCCGTGAGCTCGCGGTGGAACTCCTCTCGCAGCTCGCCCGCGGGCCCGCTCGCGGTGAACCGCTGCACCGCGACCTGGTACGCGCGTCCGCTTCCGCCGTGGATGTCGACGTGCAGCCGATCCTCGGCGCGGGCGGCGCTCGTGACCCAGGTCACGAGAATCACGAGCAGGGGGAACGCGACGGTCCAGCGCTTCACAGGATCTCCATGGGGTTGAACGTGAGGCTCAGCGTGATCTCGCCACGAGGGGGATTCGGCAGAGGCTCCGACTTCAGGATCGCGCGCTCCGCGGACTCGTCGTAGAAGCGGTTGCCCGAGGACCGCACCAGGCGCACCGCGCGGATCCGTCCATCCGGCTGCACCCGCACCTCGAAGGAAGCGCGCAGCTCGGGCTGGTGGCGGAACTGATTCGCCCCGACCCAGTTCGCATAGAGCATCGTCTGGATCTTGCGGTGGTATGCCGCCATCTCGGGATCGAATCTCCCGGCTCCACCCGAGGCGGCGGCAGCGCCCGCTGCGGGATCGACCGCCGCCGCGGGCGCGTTCGCGCGCGGTGCGGCCTGCTCCTGCGCAGCGGCCCTCGCGCGCATGCGGTCGAGGAGCTCCTGCGCCGTCGGTGCCGGCGGCGGCTCCTGGGCGACCTTCGCGCGCATACGGTCGAGGAGCTCCTGCGCCGTCGGCGCGGGCGGATTCGGCTTCGGAGCGGACTTCGGCAGCTCCTTCGGTTTCGCCGGTAGGACGACCTCGTCCACCTTCTGCCGCGCGGGTGCGGGTTTCGCGGCCGGTGCGGGCGCCGGCGCCGGCGGCGCGGGCTTCGACACCGGCTTCGCGGCCGCGGGCTTCGCGGCCGGTGCCGCCGGTGCGCGCGGCGCGTCCATCACCTGCACGAAGACGGGGGCCGGCTCGATCGAAGAGGAACGGAACACGGGGCTCCACACGAGCCACGCAGCCACCAGGACGTGCGCCCCCGCACTCCACAGGAGCAGCCTCCGGAAGTCCTCCTGCGCGAGCAGCGTCTCGTGCGAAGCGTACGCTTCCATCAGCGCTCGGGCTCGGTCACCATCCCGATGCTGCGCGCGCCAGCGCGCCTCAGGATGGCGAGCGTCTTGGCGACGATTCCGTACTCGACGCGCGCATCCGCGCGCAGGAAGACCTCCTTGTCCGCGCGCGACTCGAAGATGGCGGTGAGCTTGGGCTCGAGCTCGGCCATGGGCACCTCGGCGCGCTGGACGAAGACTGCACCGTCCCGCTTCACGGTGACGACGAGCGCCTCCTCGTTCGTCTTGATGCCGGTGGTCTGCGTCTTCGGCAGCTCCACGTCGATGCCCTGCTGCATCATCGGAGCCGTGACCATGAAGATCACGAGCAACACGAGCATGACGTCGACGAACGGCGTCACGTTGATGTCGGACATCATCCGACGACCGCCGCGACCCGAACCGTTGCCGAGGCTTGCGCCCATGAGGACTCCCGAGGTTGCGCCCTAGGCGGGACGAGAAGCCGCGCGCCGCAGCACCTCGTCGTACTCACTGCGAAACGCATGGGCCCGCTCGGCCACGCGGCCGATCCGCGCACTCGAATAGTTGTAGGCGATCACGGCGGGGATCGCGGCGAACAGGCCCACGGCCGTGGCGACGAGCGCTTCGGCGATCCCCGGAGCGACGACCGCCAGGCTCGCGGAGCCGGACGCACCGATCTGCTCGAACGAGTTCATGATCCCCACGACCGTCCCGAACAGCCCCACGAACGGCGAAGCGCTTCCGACCGTCGCCAGATAGGGAAGCCCGCGCTCGAGCCGGTGCATCTGCTCCGTCTGCACCCAGTCGAGACGGCCGAGCACGTGCGCGACGTGATTCACCGGCAGGCGCTCGGCGCCGAGACCCATCTTCTCCAGGCGCGCCAGCTCGGAGAACCCGCTGCGGAACACCGCGGAGAGCGGGCTTGCCTGCTGCTCCTCGGCGAGCTTGTACGCGTCGTCGAGCGGTCGCTGGTGATAGGCGCGCAGGAACTCCTGCGTCTCGCGTTCCGCCGCACCGATCTCGCGAATCTTGTAGACGATGACCGCCCACGACGAGATGGACGCCAGGATCAGCGCGCCGAGAACCGCCTGCACGATGAGGGAAGCGCCGGAGATCAGATCGAACATCGATACCCATCCCAAGAAACCAGCTCGCGAGAAACGAGTCCGGATACACGCGGGGGGAAGGAGCGCGGGGAAGATCCAGCGGCCCTTTCGAGGCCACGGGAAAGCTAGCGGGGGGCCACGCAGCGTCAACGAGCGCAGTTCGTCGTTGCACGAGACGATAGGAGCGGCGCGAGGCGCGAGTCCCCACCTCTGGGATCGCTCGGCTACCCTCCGGGGGCGAGAACCCACTCGCGCTGCCTCGAAACGGGAGGAGATCCGCGTTGGAGATCGAACTCGAAGTCGTTCGTCGCGATCCGGCGACCATGGCCTGTGATGGCCTCATCGTGCCGATGGCGAAGACGGAGCGATTGCCCCGCGCGCTCGAGGCGATCGACGCCGCGGTCGGGCATCGCATCCAAAGCTACCTCGACGCGAAGGACTTCGAGGGAAACGCGGAGCAGGTCGCGTGCTTTCCCGTCACCGGGATCGAGGCCCGGCGCATCGTCCTCGTGGGGCTCGGCGACGAGAAGAAAGCGGACGCCGAGTCGTTGCGGAGGGCGGCGGGCATCGGCATCCGCACCCTGCGATCGGCGAAGGCGAAGAGCGCGGTGATCGTGGCGCCGATGCTGCGGCGCATCGCAGCCGACGACGCGGGACAGGCCTTGGCCGAGGGCGCCCTGCTCGGGGCATACCGCTTCGACAAGTACAAGACGCAGAACGGACCGAACGTCGAGCTCGCATCGATACGCATCGCCGAGACGGAGGCCCGCCATACCTCGGATCTGCGCAAGGGGGCGAAGCTCGGCGAGACTGCCGCGGCCTCGGCCAACTTCGCCCGAGACCTCTCGAACGAGCCCGGCAGCGTACACACTCCCGCATGGCTCGCGGATCGGGCGCGCGCGCTCGGCCGCGAGCACGGCCTCTCCGTTCGCGTGCTCGGGCCCCGCGAGCTCGAGCGCGAGCGCATGGGAGGGATCCTCGCCGTCGGGCGCGGTAGCGCGAATCCTCCGCGCCTGGTCGTGCTGGAGCACCGCAAGCCGTCCAAGGGGCGCCGCTCCCATCCAACGATCGCCCTCGTGGGCAAGGGAGTCACCTTCGATTCGGGTGGGATCTCCATCAAACCATCCGAGGCCATGGACGAGATGAAGCACGACATGTCCGGCGCGGCCGCCGTGATGGGGGCGATGCGCGCCATCGCGATCCGCGACCTGCCGCTGCACGTGGTGGGGATCCTCGGCTGCGCCCAGAACATGCCCGACGGCGCGGCGTACCTGCCGGGCGACGTGATCGCCACGCGGAGCGGCAAGACGATCGAGGTGCTCAACACCGATGCCGAGGGACGCATCGTGCTCGCGGACTGCCTCGACTACGCCCGGGAGTTCGAGCCGAACGCGATCGTCGATCTCGCCACGCTCACCGGCGCGTGCATGGTCGCGCTCGGCAGCGAGTGCTGCGGATTGCTCGGCAACGACGAGAAACTGCTCACCCGCGTGCGCGCGGCGGGAGAGCGCGTACACGAGCTCGCGTGGCCGCTTCCGCTGTTCGAGGCGCACAAGAAGGCCGTGCGGGGGAACGTCGCCGACGTGAAGAACACCGCCGGGCGTCACGCCGCCACCAGCACCGCCGCCGCGTTCCTGTCCACGTTCGTGGGGGACACCCCGTGGGCGCACCTGGACATCGCCGGGATGGCCTGGGCCGGATCGGAGCGGCCGCACTGCGCGCGAGGCGCCACCGGATTCGGCGTACGCCTGCTCCTCGAGCTGCTGCAGAGCTGGAGCTGAGCCGCCCGCGCGGCACCCGCGAACGGCCTCGAATCGCTCCGGCGGCACACGCGTCGGATGCGCAGCGCGTGCTTTGACAGCCCCGGAATCGACACCTACCATGCGCGCGCGTTTTTCCAGCCGGGCTCGCGCGCCCGCTTCCCGAGGGCGGGAGGAGCGGCGACGAGGCGGCACACAGGAGGCTTCCGATGCAGCGAATTCCGACTCTGGTCCTTGCGATCGCTCTTCTGGGCAGCGCCTCGCTGGCGCAGGCCGATGCCGCGAGCGCGGACGTGAACGTGGGCAAGCAGAAGTACGACCAGCTCTGCGCCACCTGCCACGGTCCGACCGGCGCCGGCGACGGCCCCGCCGGCAAGGCCCTGAATCCCCCCGCGAGGAACCTGCAGGCAGGTGATTTCAAGTATGGCGGCACGGATCAGGACCTGTTCGACGTGATCTCCAACGGAGCGGCCTCGAAGGGCGGCTCCCCGCTCATGGCGCCCTGGGGCAGCATCCTCTCCGAGCAGGATCGCTGGGCGGTCGTGAAGTACATCCGCACGCTGAAGAAGTAGCGGGTTCGTTCGCGCGAGAGGCCCGATGCATGCGCAAACACGCATGCATGGGGCCTTCGTATCTTCGAACGCTATTCTGTCGCCGTGCCGAACGACCCCCCCGATCCCTTGTTGGCTCCCATCGGGCCTTCCCTCTCCGAGCCCTCCTTCGACCACGGTCTCGTCCCGTCGGATCCGGTGGCGCGCTACTTCGCCGAGGTCTCCCGCTATCCGCTGCTCACGCGCGAGGAGGAGCTCGATCTCGCCCGCCGCGTGCACGACCACGCGGATCCACGCGCCGCGGAGCGGCTGGTCCTGTCGAACCTGCGGCTCGTGATCAAGATCGCGATGGAGTACCGCCGGGTCTGGACGAACCTGCTCGATCTGATCCAGGAGGGAAACGTCGGCCTGCTCCAGGGAGTGAAGCGCTTCGATCCGCATCGCGGCGTGAAGCTCTCGTCGTACGTCGCCTACTGGATTCGCGCCTACATCCTGAAGTACCTGATCGACAACATCCGTATGGTGCGCCTGGGCTCGAGCCGCGCCGAGCGCAAGCTCTTCTTCCGCCTGAACAAGGCGAAGCGCGAGCTCGCACGCGCAGGCTTCGAGGTGGAGCCGAAGCTCCTCGCCGAGCACATCGGCGTGCAGGAATCCGACGTCATCGACATGGAGCATCGGCTCTCGCAGGGCGATCTCTCCATGGACGCTCCCGTGCGCCGCGGCGAATCGGAATCGTCGAGCTTCGGCGATTTCGTGGCCGCGGAGGGCCGGGCCGTCGACGAGATCGTGAGCGATCGGGACATGCGCGAGACGTTCCTCGAGCACGTGGAGCGCTTCCGTACGGGTCTCGAAGAGCGCGACCAGCGAATCCTGCGCGAGCGCATCCTGGCAGAGGATCCGAAGACGCTGCAGGAGCTCGGCGACGAGTTCGGCCTCACTCGTGAGCGCGTGCGTCAGCTCGAGAGCCGCCTGGTCCAGCGCCTGAGCGCATACCTGCGCGAGAACCTGGTGGACTTCGACTACTGGGCGCCGGGTGACTGACGCGTTTCGGCGCCAGACCCGAACGCGGTCTTCGCGGTGAGGGGATCGGCCGGGAAGCGATCGCGTACCGACGCGCGCAACGATTCGTCGAGCGTGCTCGTGCTCCATCCAGTCTCGGACACGAGCGCGCGCTCCCATGGTTCGCCCCGCGCACAGCGCTCGAGCCAGCGCGCGATCGCGCCGGGATGCCGCTCCTCGATGAGCTCCACCGCCGCGCGCGACTCCAGATAGGCGCGCATCGCCTGCTTGCCCGTCACGCCGCGAAAGCTCGTAACGAGCGAAGCGAGAGGCACCCAGGTGCCCTCGCGCTCGGCATCAAGGAGCTGTCGCCACTCGCCCCGCGACAGCGCGCCTCGGCCGCGCGCACGCTCCTCCTCTCGCTCGGCGATGCCCTCGTTCAGGAAGAATGGGACGTGTCCGCCGTGGACCTCGTGGAAGATCGCGTGCGCGTACTCGTGGACGAGCAGTGCGTACAGATCCGTGCGCGGATGGCGGCCCGAGATCACGTGGATCGCTCCGTCGTAGAAGCCCACGGTGGCGAAGCCGAAGCGATGCCGGTAGCGCTCCAGGTACTGCGCACGGGTGTAGAGGCGAACCTCGAGCGGCCGCGCGAGATCGCGTCCGAGCGTCGTGGCCAGGCTCCCGCGGCCGCGCTCGAGCATCTCGAGCACCAGATCACCGTAGGCGCGACCCGCGAAGCGGTGATCGTACGCGATGTGGAAGTGGTCCGACGCGAGCGTCTGCGCGCGCCACAAGCGTCCCCCGGATGCCCGCGCCAAGCGGAGCTCGTCCTCGATCTCCGCGCGCAGTCGCTGCGCGGCGCTGCGCCATCGCTCGGGCAGATCGGCGCCCGCCGTGAGCACGTCGTCGAGCGCCTCGCGCGCGGGCTCGAGACGGCCGCGATCCCGCTCGATCACCGCGAGCAGGAACGCCGCCTCGGGCCGCTGCGGGTGCTCCCGGCGCAAGCGCTGCAGCGCGCGCAAGCCCTCTCGCGTCTCGCCGCGGCGCACGTCGTCGCGCGCGGCATGGAGCTCGCGCAGATAGCGATCGTCGCCGTGGCTCGAATCCGACGGCGCGCGCAGGGGCTCTCCGGCAACACGGCCGGCCCACTCGCGGGCAAGCTCCGACGGATCCACGAGCCGTGCCTCGGGAGCGGGACCCTGGGGACGGTCCGTGAGGTGCATGCGGCCCTCCGCATCGACCCACACCCGCACCTCCTGCGGAAGCAGTGCGGCCACGAAGAGCACTCCCGCCAAGGGAACGAGAATCCAGCGCGCGCGGATTGTCATCGGGCTCCTCTTCGTCCCACTCCCGGCGCCGCTGTATCGGGCGGAGCTACCGGCGAAGCTGCCCGATCGCGTGCGCGACCTCGGGAAGCACGAGGCGCGTCATGCCGAGCTGCACGGCTCCAGACGATCCCGGCATCACGTACACGATCTTGCGCCCCACGGTCCCCGCGAGCGCTCGCGAGAGCGCGGCGGCCGCACCGATCTCCTCGAACGACAGCCAACGGAACAGCTCTCCGAAGCCCGGTAGCACCTTCTCGAGGAGTGGCTCGACGGTATCGGGCGTGACGTCGCGCGGCGAGATCCCCGTGCCGCCGGTGGCGATCACCGCATCGACATCGACGCGCGCGAGTGCGCGCAGCACGGCCACGCGAATCGCATCCGCATCGTCCTTTACGATCTCGTGATCCGCGACGGTGTAGCCATGCTCTTCGATGAGCTCGCGGATCAGGCGTCCGGAGCCGTCCGTCTCGACGCTGCGGGTATCGCTCACGGTGAGGATCGCGCAGCGCACGACCTTCGGAGCGTACGCGCGATGCTCCGCCGGCGCTCCCGCCGCAGGGTGCTCGGGTCCGTGGGGGGGTCCGTGCGCGCTCATGGGTTTTCCTCGACCCAGTATTCGCCGGACGAGCCGAACTCCTTCTTCCAGATCGGAACGGTCTTCTTGAGCGTGTCGATCGCGAAGCGGCACGCCTCGAAGGCCTCGGGCCGATGCGGGCTCGCGGCGGCGATCATCACGGCGGCCTCGCCGATCTCGAGCCGTCCCACGCGATGCGCAATGGCGAGTCGCACCCGGGGCCAGCGCTCGGACGCCTGCTCGACGATGCGCCGCATCTCGCTCTCGGCCATCGGGCCGTACGCCTCGTACTCCAGGTGGTCGATCTTCGCGCCGCGGGCGTGGTTGCGGACGATGCCCGTGAACGTGCAGACACCGCCGTGCTCGGCACCGACCACGCGCGCGAGCAGCGCATCCATCGACAGCGGTGCCGACTGGACCCATGCGGCATCCGCGAACGGCTCTGCCGCGGATCCACCGCTCACCGGCGGAAGCAAGGCGATCTCGTCGCCATCCACCACCTGCGCGTCGAGCGCGGCTCGTGCCGCGTTCAACGAGATCACCAGCCGACCGCGATAGCGCGCCACGGCAGGCTGCTGCGCCTCGAGTCGGGCAAGCACCCCGCCCACGGTCTCGGACGCCCCTGCCTCAAGGAGGATCTCCTTGCAACCGACCGCCTCGCGTAGACCCGCGAACAGGAGCACCCGAACCGCCATGGCGGCAAACCTACGAGATGACCCCCGCGAGTTCAATCTCACGCCGAAGCGCGGGGTCTCCGCCACAGCGGTGCGCCGCGCCCTCGACGAGATCCGTCCGGGCCTCCTCGCCGACGGCGGCAACGTCGAGCTCGCGCACGTCGAGGAGGACGGCGCGATCTGGCTCGAGCTGCAGGGCGCCTGCGCGACCTGCCCTGCTCGCGAGATGACCCGCCGCTCGGTGCTCGAACCGTTCCTGCGCAAGCAGATCCCCGGCGTGGGCGAAGTGTTCGTGCTCTAGAGACCTCGCGCCGCCGAGACCCCTTTCGATCCTCGGCGGGTGATCCCGGGCTCCGGGTCGAAGCGAGCCTTGGTCAGGCGGACGGCGTCTTCTTCGCGCCCGGCGCGTCGCCCCCCATCCTCACTTGGCCATCGAAGCGGGCGCCGTCCTCGATCACGAGCCGCGGCGTCTCCAGGGTACCGGCGACCCGCGCGGTCTTGTGCAGCACGACCTGCTCGCGCGCGACGACGTCGCCCTCGACCTCTCCCGAGATCAGCACGACGCCGGAGCTCACCTTCGCATGGACCGAGCCGGATTCGCCGACGATCAGCGTGTTCTCGCTCGAGATCTCGCCCTCGAAACGGCCGTCGATCCGCACCGTGTCGCGGAACGAGAGCTTGCCCGAGAACTCCGACCCCTGATCGATGAAGGCCGTGAGGGCACCGATGCCGCTCGTCCCCGCGGGCGAACCGGACCGCCTGCCCTTTTGACTGTCGCCGAACACGATTCCCCTCCCTGCGGTCGCCCGATGGCATTTCCAGAAGCGACGCGCCCCTGCGCGCACGAGCTGCCTATCGGTGAGGGGGCGGGACCGCTTGAGGAAACGATGCGAGGAGACAGGACGGCTGGGAGATCCGCGGCACGGGAAGCGCCACGCGGTGCCTGGTATCCTCGCGGCACCCATGTCCGACGCCGCCGCGACCACCCACGCCGAATCCGTGAAGGCCGAGCTGCGCCAGTCGTACGCGCGCGGGCAGATCCACTCGGGTTACCTCTTCGAAGGTGGCATCGGAACCGGCAAGCGCGCGACGGCGCTCTGGCTCGCCGCGCGGCTGCTGTGCCGCGTTCCCGGTGGCGATCCGTGCGGCGGCTGCCGCGACTGCCGGCGCATGGAAATCCAGGAATCCGGGCGCCCCGCGCACCCCGATCTCGCCTGGATCGAGCCGGACGGCAATGCGATCAAGATCGACCAGGTGCGCGATCTCACCCGCACGCTCGGACTGGTGGCGAACGAAGGCGGATGGCGCGTCGCGCTCGTCCTCGGCGCGGAGCGGCTGAACGTGCAGGCCGCGAACGCACTGCTGAAGACGCTCGAGGAGCCGCCGCCACGCACGACGCTCGTCCTCGTCGCGGACTCGAGCCACGGGATTCCCGCCACCCTACGCTCGCGCATGATCCGCCTACGCTTCACACCGATGTCCGAGAGCCGCGTGCGCGAGCATCTCGTCACGGCCAGCGCGATCGCCGAGCGCGACGCCTGGCTCGCCGCTGCGCTCGGCGGCGGCAGCGCGGACGCCGCCTTGCACTGGGCCCAGGAGCACTTGGAGCGCGCGCGCGCGCTGTGCGATCGGATCGAGGGGATCGGCCAGCTCGGCGCCTCCGAGATCCTCGACATCGCCGAGGAGTTCCGCGGCGGAGAAGGCGCGCGCCGCGATGCGGAGCTATTGCTCGACGTACTGGCAGCGGTGGCGCGCCACCGAGTGGAGCAGGCCGCGGGCGAGTCGGACTCGCATGCCATCGGGCGCTG
>CAZOTO010000004.1:0-54208 GCA_964582775.1 uncultured Myxococcales bacterium | reverse complement strand
GACCGGGCAGGTGGTGGTCGCCTACCAGCGCAAGGTGCAGGTCTTCAAGCGCGAGGTCGCGGCGGTCCTCGACGAGGGTGAGATCGAGCCTTCCGCCGTCGACGTGACACTCGAGCTTCCGCCGTACGACGCGACGGCGCGCTACGACGATCTCGCACACCTCACGAGCGCAGACACGTACTTCGAGGACTTTCGAGAGGGCGATACGATCGAGCACTCCCGCGGGCGCGTGGTGACCGACGAGCACGTCTTCCTCACCGGGATGCTCGACAACACCGCACAGGTTCACTGCAACCAGGCGATGATCGACCGCGATCCCGGTCGCTACCTGGGGGGACGCCTGGTCGTGTACGGCGGCATCCCGTTCGCCCTCTGCCTCGGATTGTCGAGCGCGGACGTGGCGGACAACAGCCTCGGCGATCTCGTATACCGCACGGGTCGCCACACCGCGCCGATCTTCACGGGCGACACCGTATTCGCGTCGACCGAGATCGTGTCCACGCGCGACTGTCCGGGACGCGAGGATCTCGGCATCGTCGGTGTGCTCCTGCGTGGCCACAAGATCGAGAGCCCGGGGCCGGACGAGCGCGAGGTGGAGATCTTCTCGCTCGAGCGCGAGCTCGTCGTGAAGCGCCGCTCGCACTACGCGAGAAGTTGAGCGATCGGCACGAGTGCTGCGTCCTGTCGGCCCGATCCCCGAAGCGGAGGGGAGTCAGGTAGGCTGTCGGCGATGACGACGGGGACGGTGCGCAGCCTGGGACCCGACGATACCGCAGAGGCGCTGCGGCTCGTGCGGCCCCGGCCCCTGCACAACCTCTTCCTCGATTACGCGATCTCGGCGGGTGCGCTCGGTCGCGTCCCCGGCTTCTTCGGTTACTTCGCAGGGGCGCGCATGGAGGGGATCCTCCTCATCGGGCCGATGGGAGGAACGGTCCTCGAGGTGCGCAACGCCGACGCGCATGCGCCGCTGGCAGTGGCTGCCGCCATGGCTCCTCTTCGTCCCCGGCACCTCGTCGGGGCGGTCGATGTGATGGAGCCGTTCTGGGCTGCCTACCGGCCGTACGCATCCCCTCTGCGGTGGGATCGACGCGAGCCGGTGTACGTGCTCGATCGCGCCGGTTTCGGGCGGAGTGGCCGTCGACCCGACGAGGTTCGCATCGAGCCTGCGCGCGAAAGCGATCTCGACGAGATCGTCGAGAACAGCGCGGCACAGCACATCGAGGATCTCGAAGACGATCGTCGTGCGGCGGATCGCGCGGGTTTCGTCGCGCGTCATCGGCGCGACATCCGCGAGCGCCGCTGGTGGGTGGTTCGAGAGGGGGGGCGTATCGCCTTCCAGATGCACGTCGGAGCGGAGAACGAGCACGTGATCCAGATCGGCGGCGTGATGACCCCGCACGACCTTCGGCACCGCGGCCATGCGCGGCGCGGGCTGTCCGCCATGCTCGACAAGCTCCTCGAGTATCGACCCACGGTGACTCTCTTCTGTGACGAGGGGAACCTGCCGGCGCGAAGGCTCTACGAACAGCTCGGCTTCGAAGTTCTCTACTGGAATCACAGCTGGCTGCTCGAGGAGCCGGTTTCCCCGCGCTCGGAGGAAACGCACGCGTAGCGGCCGCTCCTTCGTCCGCGACGTGCTGCAGATCAATCCGATCGGATCGCGTCGCGCTCTGCGGCGGTGCGTTGTGCGGCTTCCCACCGGTGGATGGCCTCGAAGAATCGCTCCCGATCGGGCTCTTCGAAGGGAATCGGGCGCTCCCCCCGCCCATCCCCGATCGTCGCCGTGCGCCGCCGCAGATCGATGGAGAGGGTCTCGTCGATTCCGCGAAGCACCACCAGGCGTGGCGTCGAGATGCTCGGTGTGTATTGCAGGACTTGCCGCTGGGGGTCGCCGACGAAGCGAGCGGGCGTCCGGCCGGGAGAGACGAGCGCACGCTGGAGGATTCCTCGCACGTCGGAGAGAACGACCGGCTCCGCAACGTCGCCCGTCATCCCGTGCAGGACGAGCGGTACCCGGCTCTGCTCGGCGTCGAGCCGCGCGCCGTGTCCCAGGTAACCATGCTCGTAGAGCGCCTCGCCATGGTCTCCCGTCACGATCACGATGGATGGCTCCCCGCCGAGTCGCCGACGCCACTCCTCGACGAGCGCCTCGATCGCGCGATCCACGTTGGCGGCCGCGTTGGCGTACGTCTCGCGCACCCGCGCGCGCTCCTCGGCGACGATGCGATGGCGGGGAAGCGGATCGATGTCCAGGATGCGATCGAGCTCGTCGTGGTGATAGGGGAAATGCGTGTCGTGATAGTTCGCGTAGAGAAAGAGCGGCTGCGCCGGGTCGTGCTCCCGCAGGAAGTCGAGGAGGCGCTGATTCAAGAGCTTCCAGCTCACCGAGAGGCTTCCCGGCGTCGTGAACCGGGACGACCGCAGGTGGGCGTCCTTGCGCGCATCGTAGAAGACGTCGGCCCGGTCGACCCCGAGCAGCGGCTCGGAGTTTCCGAACGAATCGTCCTGGGCCGAGAACCACGCGACGGTGTAGCCGTTCGCCTTGAAGTCGTCGATCATCGTGGTTTGCCCCGGAAAGGGGACGAGGCGTCCGCCGAGGAGCTGCGCCCGCGCGGGGTTCGTGAACGGGGTCGACGTGTAGGCCGCTTGCGAAGAGGCACCCTCGCGCGCGAGCCGTCGCAAGAATGGCGTCACCTCGCGTTCGCCGACGTTCCACTCGATCACGTCTGCGCGAAAGCTCTCTAGGAAGACGAGCAGGACGTGCGGGCGATGCGCGAAGGGCGGGGCATCCATTGGTTCCGGTGGAAGCTCGATCCCCGCAGGGTGATCGCCGCCCACTCCGTTCTCGTCGATTCCATTCGCGGGCAGATCGATCGCGTAGGGGTGACGACCTGCGTCGAAGGGTGCGTGATCCGGTGGCTCGGAGAGCCACCCGTAGCCGTCGCGGTCGACGTCCGTGGCGGTCTCGACGAGGCGCGCAAGCGCCGCACCCGCGGGCTTCCTGCGCAGCCCGAAGCAGACTGGACCGTCGTCGAGGCAGCTTGCGGCCAGCGATGCGATCGCGGCAACGAGTGCCCCTGCGAACGAGAACCAGAGCGTCGCGGTTGCTGGCCACTGCGTCGCGGCGGTCCAGGGTGTCCCCCGCCTCTCTGCCAGACGCAGCGATCGAACGAGGAGAAGGGCGAGTACGACGGCACCGACGAGCACGAGCCCGGCCGACAGCAGGTGGCTGCTGCTCTGCGCGAGGATCTCGAGGGGGACGTTCCCCGCAAGTGCGAAGATCAGGTCGACGTCGAGCAGATCCCCCATCACTTTGTGGATGTGATAGCGGACGAAGTCGGCCGTCACGGGAGCCACGAGGCCCAGCAGCGCGGCGATGGCCATCCGCTGCAACGGACCGAGCCTCGATCGGGCGAACATCGGCAACGCGACGGCCCAGGCGCCGAGGATCGCCGCGGCATCGATCACGAGCGAGCCCGACAGGAATGCGGCGACCGCGGCCGGGGATTCCAGCCTGTAGGCAGCCAGGAATCCACCCGTGAACAGGTGTCCCCGGTACTCGAGCAGGAACGCCTCGATGCAGGTGAGAACGAGCGCGCAGGCGCCGAGCCATCCGAGCCACACGCTGGACCAGCCCCCCGCACGCGGGCGTGGTCTGCTCACGGCGTGCAGATCTCGTGGTAGCGGACCCATTGTCGGGAGATCCACTCGCGAAGACGCGCCTCTGCCTCTTCGGTGTCCGCAGGCGAGACCTCGGCCCAGGCGAAGAAGAGCGTCATCGGCGAGGCGCCCGTGAGCGCCTGCGGGAGGGCGGACCGAAGCTGCGCGTGGATCGGCCGTGCCACGGGCTCGCCTCGATAGACCAACAGGTAAGCGGCGATTGTCACTGGGCTGATGGGTGTCGGTCGGGGGAAACGCGGCCGGAATACCGGTAACCGGGCTCCTTCGACCTCGAGGATCTCGAGATCGCGCCCCTCGGGTTTGCGATTCTCCGCCAGGTAGTGGTCGGGTCGATAGTAGAGCCGCTTCGGGTCGTAGGATCGGACGGTGGCGTGGTGAAGCGCGATGCGACTTCCCGCGGGCCGGTGCACTCCTCGTCGCAGCTGCGAGGCTGCGAAGGTGCTCCGGAGGAAGTCACCGCGCTCCTCGAGTGCCCCATCCGGGGCGTTCGGTACCAACACCGTCGGGTGTGCGCAGTCGTCGAACCGGTAGCCGACGTAGGAGTGGAGTACGACCGGAATCGAGGCGAGCGCGAGCACGACGGTGAGGCCGAGGGCGTAGCGATTCGACAGCAACGTCACGCGGACCGTTTCCCCGTGAGCGTCTCGCGGCCCGCGATGGCGAAGAGCGCCGCGATGACCACCAAGAACGTCGCCACGCCCGAGCCCTCGTGCAGCTTCGTCTCGAGCGGCTCGACGCCCCAGAGGTGGATGATCAGGACGAGGATCGTGACGCGCACGATGTTGCAGGCGAGCGCCAGCACGACCGAGCTCGCGAGCAGCGCGACCCTGCGGCGCCAAGACGGGCTCAAATGCGAGAGGATCAGTGCGGTGGTGACCGCCGCGTACAGGGTCGAGAAGCCGCTGCATGCGTCGGCCACCTGGACGGGACTGCGCGGCGTGAGGAGCATGGTTCCGTCACGCAGGATCGGAATGCCGAGGAGCGGGACGATGTGTGCCGTTCCCCAAGCCGTGATCTCGCGCAGGCCGAGGTACACCGAGGAGAGGAATCCCGCCGGGATCGGCAGCATGAAGGCCGCGATGATCAGCGGGAACGCGAGCCGGCGGGTCCGCGTGCTGCCGAGAAGGAGCAGCGAGAGACCCGGTAGGCAGACGACGAGTCCGATCGCGGCCAGGAGTTGGCTGCGGATGGCGCTGTCGAGGACGAGCAGGCCGAGCCCCGAGACGAGGAAGAGGAATCCCCAGGGCGACGCGGCAGCCTCGCGGTTCGGATCGTCGCGAAGATCCTCCCACACCAGGTACGCCACGATGAACGGCATGAACAGACCGTGGCCGTTGTACCAGACGCTGAGCGTCCAGCGCTCCCAGAGCCAGCCTACGGTCGGCGCGAAGGCGAGCACGAGCAGAGCCGGCCAGATCCAGGTGAGCGCACGAGCAAGCGCTCCCGCCGGACTCGCGGGAGCGAGTCCGGCGGGAGCGCTGGATCCCGTCGGACCCGGAGGGGCGACGTCGAGTTCGGGCGATGCGGACATGGCGCGAGTATACCGATCGGACCGCCATCCGACGGATGCGCTACCGCAGGCCCCGCCGGATCAGCTCTTCCGCGATCTGAACGGCATTCGTCGCGGCTCCCTTGCGCAGATTGTCACCGACCTCCCAAAGCCAGAGGCGATCGCTGCCGAGATCCTTTCGGATGCGCCCGACGAGCACGGCGTCCTTCCCGGCGACGTCTGCGGGGGTCGGGAACCGGGCGTGGGCCACATCGTCGACAACCTGGATTCCCGGGAAGGACGCGAGGGCGGCCCGGGCCGCCTCCGCCCCGAGGGGCCGCTGTGTCTCGACGAGGATGGATGCGGCGTGTCCGACCGGCACGGGTACGCGCACGCACGTCATCGTGACCTCGAGATCGGGCATCCCGAGGATCTTGCGCGACTCGAAGAGCAGCTTCACCTCCTCGGTGGAGTAGCCGTCGTCGCGTAGCGTCTCGCACAGCGGCACCACGTTGTTCGCGATCTGTGCCACGAATTTCGCCGGCGCAGGGATGGGCTTCCCATCGTGGATCGCGTTCTGCTGGGCCTCGAGCTCCTCGATGCCTGGAAGTCCTGCGCCACTCACGGCCTGCAGCGTGGTGACCACGGCACTGCGCACGCCCGCTGCGTCGTGGAGCGCCTTCAGGCACATGACGAACGGGATCGTCGTGCAGTTCGGACAGGACAGGATGCCCTTGTGCTTCTCCACATCGGCACCGTTCACCTCGGGGACGACGAGTGGGACGTCGTCGTTCATGCGCCAGGTACCCGATTTGTCGATGGCGATGCCACCGTGGCGGACGACCTCGGGAGCGAGCGTCTTCGACAGCTCCCCGGTTGCTGCGAAGAAGACGAAGTCCACATCCTCGAAGGCCTCGGGCCGAGCGGCCTGCACGGGGATGCGCTCGCCCCGGAACTCGATCGACGTGCCCGCGGAGCGCTCGCTCGCCAGCGGCCGCAGCTCCGACACTGGAAAGTTTCGCTCCTCGAGGATGCGCAGGAGCACCTCTCCCACCGCGCCGGTCGCCCCCGCAATGGCGACCCTTCGTCCTCGTTCGTTCGCTCCTGCCATGATCCACTTCCTCGCCGGCGCTTCGATCCGGAGGCTCGGCCTCTGCCCCGGCTCGTTCGCGAACGCGAAAGCCGGGTGGTTCGGGGGCACCCCGGTCGTGCCGGGTGTGATCCAACCCGGGCGCCCCTTCGAGCGGCCCGTGTTGCGACAGGGAGGGATCGTATCGTCAGCCTTGCCCACGGCCAAGGGTCCAGCGGACGCGAACGGCTCGCAGGCTAAGGAATCCGCTCCTCGCGCCGAGAAGCTGCGCCTGGATGCGGCGGGCCGCCTGCCACGGACCCGCCCCGCTTCGGAAGTGGAGGGAGACATGAAGCGAAGGAATGCCCCCGCGGTGGGGAGCATGCGTGCGCGCGGCGCAATCGGTGCCGCTCTTCTCGGATGGGCGCTCGGTCTCGGGGGGGCACCGGTCGAGGCGAAGGATCTGGACACGGCCTCTGCCATCACGGAGATCACGCTCGAGGATCTACTGAACACAGAGGTGACATCGGTCTCGAAGAAGGCGCAGCGCCTGTCGGAGACGGCGTCTGCGATCCATGTGATCACGGACGACACGATCCGCCGCTCCGGCCTGCACAGCATTCCCGAGATCCTGCGCCTGGCTCCTGGCGTGAACGTGGCGCGCGTCTCGGCCACCGAGTACGCCATCAGCATCCGCGGCATGGAGCAGCAGTACTCGAACAAGCTGCTCGTCATGGTGGACGGCCGCAGCGTATACACGCCGACCTTCGGCGGGGTGAAGTGGGAGTCCCTCCACGTTCCGATCGAGGACATCGAGCGGATCGAGGTGATCCGCGGCCCCGGCGCCACCGTGTGGGGTGCGAATGCCGTGAACGGCGTGATCAACATCCTCACGAAGTCCACGGAGGACACGCAGGGCACGCTCGTGAGCCCGGGCGCCGGCACCGAAGAGCACGCCTTCGGAACGCTTCGTCACGGGGGCAAGGTGGGCGAGACGCTCGGCTATCGCGTCTCGATCGGATATCTCGATCGCGACCACACGCTGCGCAGGGGCGAGCACGATGCGTCCTCGAATCAAGGTCGAGTGGGCACCGCACACACGCGGCTCGACTGGACGCCGTCGGAGCGGGATCAGGTGACGTTCACCGGCAGCTATTTCCAGCAGGATCTCCGCACCTCGAACTTCTCGTACGCACTGCACCCCATGATTCCAGGATTCCTTGCCGGACAGAGCGTCGTGCATGGCCAGCACGAGAACTGGGGGGGCAACGGCAACTTCGATTGGACGCGCAAGCTCGATGAGGATCAGTCCATCGAGCTGGCTGGCTACGTCGATGTCGAGAGGTCGGACACCTTCCAGGTCGGCGAGACGCGAAGGACCATGGATCTCACCCTGCAGCACAACTGGAAGCTCGCGGATGCGGACGACTTCCTCTGGGGACTTGGCTGGAGGCAGAACGACAGCCGGACCGACGAGGGCGCACCCGGCCTCTCTTTCCGGAAGGAGAACCGGCGCGAGGTGATCTGGAGTGGATTCGGGCAGCTCGAGCACGTCCTCGTTCCCGAGCTCCTCACGGCCACCGTGGGCTCGAAGGTCGAGTGGAACGACATCACGGGATGGGAGCTGCAGCCGAGCGCGCGCATGCTCTGGACACCCAACGACTGGAACCAGGTGTGGGCCTCGGTCTCGCGGTCCGTTCGCACGCCGACTCGTGCAGACCGTGACATCGACTTGATCGCTGCGGCCATCCCCGTGGCTCCAGGGCTCTATGCGCCATTCACGATCGTGGGGGACGAAGATCTCGGGGCCGAGGTGATGCTTGCCTACGAGATCGGCTACCGCGTTCAGCCTTCATCGAAGGTCAGCATCGACAGCGCGCTCTTCTTCAACGACTACGACAACATGATCACGACCGACACCCCGCTGAGCCCCACCTCGCTCACCTTCGACAATCGCTCGGAGGCTCGCGTCTACGGTGCCGAGGTCGAGGCGACCTGGCAGGTTCGGAACGACTGGAGGCTCACCGGATCGTGGACCGGCCAGCGCGTGCAGGAGCGCGGCATGCGCCGGAACATGGGCCTCGAGGGCAAGACGCCGCGCCATCAGATGCAGCTGCATTCGTATCTGAACGTGACGGAGCAGATCGAGCTCGATCTGGGCCTCTACTACACGGGGCGGCGTGCGTTCAAGGACGCCTTCGGCTCCTACCGGATCGGCTCGCACTGGCGGACGGATCTGCGCCTGGGCTGGAAGCCCTGCGAGAGACTGGAGGTCGCCGTCGGGGTCCAGGACCTCTTCGACCGCCGCCATTCCGAGTTCCGCGGCGACTACATCTGGCCGCCGGAGATCCAGCAGGTCGAGGTGCAGCGCAACGTCTACGGGCAGGTGCGCTGGGCGTTCTGAGGGGGATCCCGGGGGGAGCCCCGGGACCCTCTTCATTCCTACGGTTAAAAACCGATGGCACGCGACCGAAAACCAGACTGCAGCCGATGTGCTGCTGACGAACGAAGTGCGGAAAGGGCGGGCAGATGAGGCATACGAGTAAGTGGATGGCGGCGCTGGTGGTGAGCGGCTCGATCTGCATCCAGGCGAGCGGTGCCCCGGCGGGAGCCGATGTGGATCCGGCACTTGCTGCGAAGATCATCGTGAAGGTGCTCGCGATGGACGAGGGTCTCCCGTCGCGCGCTGGCGGCGGCATCGTCGTCGGGGTGCATGGCTCCGACGCCGCGTTCGACGCGTTCAGCCAGCTCAAGGGCCAGGCCATTTCCAAGGAGTCGTCGCTCTCCGTGAGCCAGGTGGTGAAGGTCGATGCGATGCCGCCGACCGTGAAGCCGACGGTTCTGTTCTGCGGTCCGAGCTGCGATCCCGCTGCGGCGTCGAAGTACGCACAGGGCGCCAAGGTGCTCAGCACCACCAATGTGGCGAGCTACGTCGAGAACGGCATCTCGCTCGGCGTCGGTGTCGAGGCGAACAAGCCGAAGATTCTGCTGAACCTCCAGGCCTCGGACGCCGAGGGGATCTCCTGGAATCCGAACATCCTGAAGATCGCCAAGAAGGTGAAGTAGTTCGGATCCGGTCAGGGGAGGGAGCCGCGCGTGCAGAATCTCACCATCAAGCTTCGCATCATCGTCTACATGGTGTCCGTCGGCGTCGTCTTCGCCGCCTTCATGAGCTTGTTCTTTCCGCGACAGGCCTCGAAGATGGGCGAGGACCTGATGTCGGAGGCATCGGCGAGCATCGCGGAGCTCTTCGCAGCCAACATCGAGCCCGCGTACGATTCGCTCGGTTTCGGCGGTGAGCAGATCCTCGCGACGGCGATCGAGAATCTGGCGGGCAAGGGGCAGAAGGCGAATCGATCGGGGCGAGAGAGCGGAGAGAACGTCTCCAAGATCGAGGTGATCCGGGTGTCCGTCTACGACGACACGGGCAAGCGCCTCGACGGCTACCAGGACGAGTCGGCGCGGTCGGCGTCGTCCGTCGCGGACCGCCATACCCGCATCGAGCGCGACAGGGACCGGGAGGTCCTCGTCGTGACGCAGCCCGTGTACTCCGGATCGAAGCTGCAGGGCCTCGTGACGATCGAGTTCTCGGAGAAATCCCTGCGCGGGTACGTGACGGCGAACCAATGGACGTCGATCGTCGCGTCGCTCGTCGCCTTCGTGCTGATCGCGGGTCTCGGCTACTTCGTCGGAAGCTCGATCGCGGGACCGATCGAGCGCGTGGCCGATGCGATGAAGGATCTGGAGAGCGGCGCGGGAGATTTCACCTTCCGCCTCTCGGTCGAGAGCCAGGACGAGATCGGCCGTCTCGCGCGACACTTCAACGCCTTCGTGGCCAAGCTGCACGGCATCGTTCGGGAGGTCGCCCGCAACGCGGAGACGCTCGCCGGCACATCCGTCCAGCTGTCCACGCTCTCGGATCGCCTGACCTCCAATGCCGAGCGGGTGACGCAGCGAGCATCCGCGGTCGCAGTCCGCACGAGCGAGATGGCTCGCAACGTCGATGTCGTGTCCGAGGCCGCACGCGAGGCGAAGTCCAGCGTGGACGCCGTGGCGGGCGCGTCGGAGGAGATGAGCGTCAGCATGGAGTCCGTCGTGAAGGACACCGCGGCGGTCGTCGAGGCGGCCGCACGTGTCGAAGACGAGATCCGGCGCATCTCCGGGGGTCTCTCGAGCATCCTGTCGAACACGGAGCAGGCGGCACAGGTGAGCCGAAAGGGAGTCGACAACGCGCGCCCCGTCGAGAGTCTGATGAAGGAGCTCTCCGAGAGCGCGCAGGCCAGCGGCGCGGTACTCGAGCTCATTCGCGACGTGGCCGACCAGACGAATCTGCTCTCGCTCAACGCGACGATCGAGGCGGCGAGCGCAGGCGAGGCAGGGCGCGGCTTCGCGGTCGTCGCGAACGAGGTGAAGGAGCTCGCGCGCGAGACGACGAATGCGACCAAGCAGATCGAGACGCGAATCTCGGAGATGCAGTCGTACACCGGGCAGACCGTGAGCTCGATCAAGGCGATCATCGAGGTGCTGAGCGAGCTCAACTCGATCAGCGGCGAGATCGCGAAGTCCGTCGAGGGGCAGTCCGAGGCCGCGGCGCGGGCCAACTCTTCGATGTCGGAGTCGGCCGCCATGATCAAGCGCGTGAACCAGATCATCGCAGAGGCCGGAACTGCGTCGCGCGATGTCGCACGCAACGCTGCCGAGATGGCAGCACGCATCGCAGACATCACGCAGAACGTGGCGCAGGCCGCCTCCGGTGCGCGCGAGGTATCGGGCAACATCGACGGCGTGCGTGACGCGGCGTCGGAGTCCGCGGTGGACGCGAGCCAAGTGCACGAGACCTCGCAGGAGATCTCCCGCTTCGCGAGCGCGCTGAACGGCTTGGTGGGTCAGTTCAAGGTCTGAGCCGGCCGCGGCCGCACACTACGGGAGTGGCCGCTCCGATCAGCCGCGGAACAGGATCCCCGCCACGGCCCCCGTGAGGAAGGTGGCGAGGGATCCTGCGACGAGCGCACGCACGGAGTCGCGCGCCACGTCGTGGCGCCGGCCGGGTGCGATGCCTCCGAGTCCTCCGATCAGGATCGCGAGCGATCCCAGGTTGGCGAAGCCACACAGCGCGTAGCTCGCGATCACGACGGAGCGGGGAGCAAGCGAGTCCTTCCCCTCGGAGAGCATCTGGAACGCGAGGAACTCGTTCAGCACGGTCTTCACTCCGAGCAGCTGCCCCACCGAGGCGGCGTCCTCCCAGCGCACACCGAGTAGCCACGCGAGCGGCGCCAAGGCGCGGCCGAGCAGGCTTGCAAGGCTCGCGTCCGAGAAGCCGAAGGCAGCTCCGATGCGGGCGACGCCCGCGTCGATCATGTACACGATCGCGACGAAAGCGATCAGCATCGCCCCGATCTGGATCGCGAGCTGCACCCCCACGATGGCGCCACTCGCCGCGGCATCGATCGCGTTCACCGTCTCGCGCGGAAAGTGGATGCGCGCATGCCCGAGCGACTCCGGGACGCCCTCCTCCGGAACCATGATCTTCGCAATGGCGATGGCAGCGGGCGCGGACAGGAAGCCCGCGACGGCGAGATGCCCGGCGAATTCGGGCCCCACCATGCCCATGTAGGCGACGAGCACGGTGCCGGCGACGGTTGCGAGCCCTGCCGTCATCACGCAGAACAGCTCGCTGCGGGTGAGCCGGTCCATGTACGGTCGGATCATGAGAGGCGCCTCGGTCATTCCTAGGAAGACATTCGCGATGGTCGCCAGCGACTCGGCGCCGCTGATCCTCATCACGTGACGCAGCGACCGCGCGAGCAACGAGACGATGCGCGGCAGGATCTCGAAGTGGAAGAGCACCGAGAACACGCTGCTCATGAACACGAGAATGGGCAGGACGCGGACCGCAAACGAGTAGGGAACGTGCACTGGCTCGCCGCTCGCGCCCATGATCGCCTCGGGCCATCGCCCGAAGAGGAAGTCGATGCCGGCGTCGGCCGCCGAGATGAAAGCCGCTGCGGCCAGGTTTGCCAGGCGAAACGCCTCGGTGCCCACGGGAGTTCGCAGCGCGATCCACGCGAGCGAGAGCTGCAGCAGGAGCGCGACCCAGATCGGCCGCCAGACGATGGCGCGTCGATTCGTCGACGAGGCATAGGCGACACCGAGCAGGGTCGCAATGCCGAGAAGCCCCACCCACCGCTCCACGCTAGTGTCCGGTGGCCGCAGCGAAGCGCTCTGCGAGCGATCGCGTCGCTTGCGTGGGGTTCTTCGCGGCCGCGATCGCCGAGATCACCGCGGCCGCGCGAGCTCCCGTGCGCGCGATTCCGTCGATTCTCTCGAGGTCGATACCACCGATCGCGACCACGGGCCGATGCGCGATGCGAACGGCGTCGCGCAAGCGATCGAGTCCTCGTGGCGCGTATGCGCTCTCCTTCGAGGACGTGACAAAGATGGGCCCGAAGGCCACGTAATCCACGGGCTCGTCGAGGCTGCGGCGCACCTGATCCTCGTCGTGTGTCGATCGTCCGATGATTCGCCGCGCGCGGATCTCGTCGGGAACGAGATCCGGAGGAGCATCGTCCTGGCCGAGGTGCACGCCATCCGCGTCGGCGAGGTCTGCCAGATCGAAGCGATCGTTCACGATCACGAGCACGCCGCGTGGCCGCGCGTGGCGCACCGCCCAGCGCGCGAGCTCCACGGCGTCGCGATCCGTCGTGTGCTTCAGCCGGATCTGCACGGCGTGGGCGCCGCCGGCGATCGCGGCCTCGATCTGCACGCGCACGGGGTGGGGCCAGCGCGGATCGTCGTCCGCGATCGCGTACACGCCCCGCAGACGCGCGAGAGCCGCCTGCTTGTCGCGGAATCCGGTCTCCGCGAACATGCGACGCCTACTCCCGATCCGCGTCCGAGTCCGCAGCGTCGATGCCGAGCTCGGTGATCTTCTTGCGCAGCGTATTGCGGTTGATGCCGAGGAGCTTCGCGGCCTGGATCTGGTTTCCGCGCGAACGCAGGAGCGCTTCGGAGAGGATCGCGCGCTCGAGCCGCTCCACGAACGACCAATACGGGCCTGGTTCGCTGCCCTCGGTGGATGCGTCGAGCATCTGTGAGTATTCGCGGCGCGCGATGTGCGTCCAGTCGGCAATGGGTCCCTCGGCCCGGCGCTCCGTGGCGCTCTCGATGTCTTCGGCCGTGAGGACCTCTCCGGATGCGAGCACGAGTGCACGCTTGATCACGTTTTCGAGCTCGCGCACGTTGCCCGGCCAGGAGTGGCTCGTGAGCAGTGCGAGCGCGGCTTCGGTGGGCCAGCGCCGTGGAACTCCGAGCTCCTGCGAGAATCGCTCCACGAAGTGGTGCACGAGGAGGGGGATGTCGTCCTTGCGTTCGCGAAGCGGGGCCACCCGGATCGGCACGACGTTCAGGCGGAAGTAGAGGTCTTCCCGGAAGCGCTTCTCCTCCACCTGGCGTCGCAGATCCTGGTGCGTGGCGGCGAGGATGCGCACGTCGATCGGGATCGGGCGTTTGCCACCGAGCGGTGTCACCTCGCGCTCCTGCAGCACGCGCAGCAGCTTCGCCTGGAGCGGCAGCGGCAGGTCGCCGATCTCGTCGAGCAGCAGGGTGCCGCCCTCCGCCTCGCGAAAGCGGCCGAGCCGCGCCTCCAGGGCCCCGGTGAAGGCGCCGCGCTCGTGGCCGAACAGCTCTGCCTCGATCAGCTCGCTCGGCAGCGCCGTCATGTTCACCGCGACGAACGGTCCATCGCGGCGCCGGCTGTGGTAGTGGATCGCGCGTGCGACGAGCTCCTTTCCCGTTCCACTCTCGCCGAGGATCAGCGCCGCGGCCTCGCTCGCAGCCACGCGGCCGATCGTCTTGAACGTCTCGAGCATGGGCTCGCTCTGACCCACGAGTGTCTCGCCGCCGCGAAACGCCTTGCCGAGCTGCCGGCGCAGCTCCGCGACCTCTCCGCGCAGGCTGTGGATCTGCCGCACCTTCTCCACGAGCGCGGCGACCTGCTTCAGGTCGAAGGGCTTCGTCAGGTAGTCGAAGGCGCCGCGCTTCATCGCCTCGATCGCGTTGTCGAACGTGTTCTGCGCCGTCATGATCACGACGACGGGATGGTTCGGGCCCCGCGCGCGGATCTCTTCGAGCAGATCGAGGCCCGATGCGCCCGGCATCCGGATGTCGAGGAACGCGAGGTCGAAGCCCTCGGTGGACAGCAGCTCGCGCGCTTCCTCCCCGTCGGCGGCCTCGACCACCTCGTGGCCCGCGTCTTCGAGCGCCTCGCGCAAGACGAAACGAATCGATGGCTCGTCGTCGGCAATCAGGATCCGGGTCATGTCCGCCTTCGCAAGGGCAGGAGCACGCGTGCCCGTGTGCCCTCGCCGGTTCGGCTCGTTACCTGCAGGCTACCGCCGTGCCGCACCGTCCAGTGCTCGGCGATGGGAAGTCCGAGACCCGTCCCCTCGGGGCGGCCCGTGAAGAACGGCGTGAAGATGTGAGGGAGGTGCTCCTCGGCGATCCCCTTGCCCGTGTCCTCGATGTCGATGCGCACCATGTTCGAAGGCAGCGGCGACTCGGGAGAGATCTGGTAGGTCGACTCGACACGGGTGCGAATCGTGAGCGTGCCTCCCTGGGGCATGGACTGTACGGCGTTGCGGATCAGGTTGAGGAACACCTGGGTCATGCGGTCGGGATCGAGCTCGATCTCGGGAATGCTCGGATCGTATTCGCGTCGCACGTCGATCTCGCTCCAACCCGACGCCTGGCGCTGGAGCTCGAGGATGTCGTCGAGCACGCGGTGCACGTTCGTCGGCTGCGGCTGCAGGGATCCCCCCGGTGTGAGCTCCGCGAGATCCCGTAGCAGGCGGCGCATGCGGTCCGTCTCCGCGCAGATGAGCTCCGGGTAGCGTCGGAGCGCCGGATCCTGGAGCTTGCCGAGCAGCAGCTCCGCAGCGCCGCGAATGCCACCGAGGGGATTCCCCAGCTCGTGCGCGATTCCCGATGCCAGGTGCGCGAACACCTCGGATCGCGTGCGCTGGTCGACGAGGGATTCGAGCTCGCGTCCGATCGTTCGATCGCGAAGCGTAAGGACCGCCCCTGCGCTCTCGTCCTCGGGACCGATGGGCGCCGCTGCGAGGTCGACCACGAGCGGCTCCGCGCCGAACCGGGAGGGAAGCGTGCATGCGTGGGCCGAGACGGGGCGCTCCGTGCGACGCGCGCGCTCGAGCAACGGCACGGCGGGATGGTCGGCGCCGAGCGCCAGCGCGAGGGGCCGACCCAGCGTGATCTCGGACGACACGCCGAGGATCCGGCTCGCCTCGGGATTCTGCAGCTGCACGGCACCGTCACCGTCCACGGCCAGGATCCCGACCTGCAGCGAGCCCACGATGGCGTCCAGGCGTTCGAAGCTCGTGCTCATGGGGCGCTTCCGTGTCCTGCCAGAGTTGCCTATTGATTGGGCACTCTACCGGGAGGAAGAAGGATGCGCGAGGCCGATCCCACGCCCGAGCGGACCGCAGTGAGCGTCAACGAGGCGCGCGACATCGTGCTCGGCTCCGTGCGTCCCCTGGGCGACGAGGTCGTCGGGCTGTTCCATGCGCAGGGACGGGTGCTCGTCGAGGCGATCCACTCCGGTGTCTCCATCCCGCCTGCGGACAACTCCGCGATGGACGGCTTCGCAGTGCGCGCCGAGGACGCCGCGCGTGCGCCCGCCGAGCTTCGCGTCGTCGAGGAGCTTCCCGCCGGACGCGCGAGCACCCGTCGGCTCGGCCCGGGCGAAGCCGCCCGCATCATGACGGGTGCGGCCATTCCCGAGGGTGCGGACGCCGTGGTCCGGGTCGAGGATACGAGGGCGGAGGGGGATCGCGTGACGGTGCTCGTGCCGGCCTCCGAAGGGCTCAACATCCGCCGCGCGGGCGCGGATGTCCGTCCCGGCACGCCGATCGCCTCGCCCGGTACGCGAATCGGCCCCGCGCTCGTGGGCATGCTCGCCGCGATCGGCCGGGCGAGCGTGCGGGTGTCCGTGCGGCCGCGCGTGGCGATCCTCGCCACGGGCGATGAGCTCGTCGAGCCCGAGGAGCTGGGCGGCTCGGCGGGGCGGATCGTGACCTCGAACTCCTACGCGCTCGTGGCGGCCCTTCGGGCGATCGGTGCGGAGCCCGTGTACCTCGGCATCGCCCCCGACGAGCCGGATGCGATTCGCGCGCGCTTCCAGCAGGCGCTCGCGTGCGACGCGGTCGTGTCCACCGGCGGCGTGTCCGTGGGAGATCGCGACTGGATCAAACAGGTGCTCGGGGAGCTCGGGGGCCGCATGCGGCTGTGGCGGGTGCGGATGCAGCCCGGGGCGCCGCTCGCGTTCGTGATGGTCGAGGGCAAGCCCGTGTTCGGTCTGCCCGGCAATCCCGTGTCCACGCTCGTCACCTTCGAGCAGTTCGTGCGGCCCGCGCTGCTGCGCATGATGCGACACCGAAACGTGTTTCGGCCCGTCGAGACGGCGATCTTCGTCGATGGCTACGAGAAGAAGCCCGGGCGCACCGTGTTCGCGCGCGTGCGCATCGAGGAGCGCGAGGGCGAGCGCTACGCGTTCCTCACCGGCGACCAGAGCTCGGGCGTGTTGCTGTCGATGGTGCGGGCGGACGCGCTCGCGATCCTTCCGGCGGAGGCGCGCCGCATCGATCCGGGCAGCCCGATCCACGTGCAGCGGCTCGATCGCGACGACGCTCGGGGAGAGCCCGGCGCGTGAGGATCGAGCACGTCGAGGCCGCCGTGCTCGTCGGAGGCGCCTCGAGGCGCATGGGACGCGACAAGGCCACCCTCGATCTCGACGGGACGCCGCTCGTCGATCGCGTGGCTCGTGCGCTGGGCACGTGTCTCGCGCGCGTGCGCATCGTCTGCCGGCCCGAGGGGCATCTCGACCTCGGCTTCGAGCGCATCGAGGATCGCCACGCCGAACGCGCACCGCTCATCGGGATCTGCGCAGCGCTCCGGGCTTGCGAGGCGGATGCGATGGTGATCGCCGCCTGTGACCTGCCACGGATCGAGCCGCGAGTCGTGCTCGCGCTCCTCTCCCTCGTGCCGAGGGACGGCGGCCCCGAGATCGTGGCACCCATGAGCGATCGTGGCCCGGAGCCACTCCTCGCCGTGTACCGGCCGAGCCTCGTGCCCGAGATCGAGCGGCGTATCGCACGCGGGGAGCTGTCCCTGCAGGCGCTGCTCCGCGCGTGCGACACGCTGCTCGTCCCGGCCAGGGATCTGCGTGCGGTGGATCCGGAGCTGCTCTCGTTGCGCAACCTGAACCGTCCCGAGGACATCGACGCGCTGCGGGCCGCGCAGCGTGCAGAGCCGGTCGCGCGAAGCTAACGGCGGCGCTGCATCCGCTCGACGATCCGCGTCGTACGCACACCGGGAATCTGGCGCAGGAGCGCGAAGCGCCCGCCCAGGGATTCGATCGCGGTCTTCTCTGGCGGATTCGCGCCGCGGTACTCGCCACCCTTGCATACCACGTCGGGCGCGAGCTCGAGGATCAGCTCGACGGGTGTGTCTTCGTCGAAGAGCGTCACGTAGTCCACGACGGCGAGCCCCGCGACGACCTCGGCCCGCTGGCTCTCGGGCACGATGGGCCGATGCGATCCCTTGAGCTCGCGCACGCGCCGATCGCGATTCACGCCCACCACGAGCACGTCGCCGAGCGCGCGCGCTTGCTCGAAGGCGCGCAGGTGCCCCACGTGCAGCAGATCGAAGCAGCCGCTCGTGAACACCACGCGCTCGCCGCGCCGGCGGTGCGCGGTGATCAATGCGCGCAGGGCGCGCCGGCTACGGATCTTGTCCTTGGCTCGGAGAGGGGTCTTCATCGTTGTCCTCGGGTTCCGCGGTGGCGTCGGGGGAGGGTGGCGTCGGAGGCTCGGCCGTCGGGGGCGATGTCTGTGAACGCGACCCGAACGGATTCAGCCGCAGAAGCTGCTTGATGCTGCCTCCGACGATGGTGGTCGCCCAATCGATCGCCGTCTGCATCGCTCCGGGTGCGACGATGCTGGCCTGCGGTTCGGCCCAGGGTCCCGTGAGCCGAAGGTAGAGCCCGATCAGGTTCTCGTCCTTTCCGAGCATGAGGTTGCGCACGATGGGCAGCGAGCCGATCACGCGATCGACGGTCTCGAGGAAGAGCAGGGCGACGAGCATGTCTGCTTCGGGCGGCTTCGAAGTGAGCGTGATGTGGCCACCTGCGAGGATGCGCAGCTCCGGGCCGAGCAGGCGGAAGTCCCGTACCCCCAGACGCCCCTCGGCGAGCTCGAGCTCGACGTCGATGTCGTCGTAGGGCAGGGGGCGCCCGAGGAGGCCCCGGACGCCCTGCAGAGAGGGCAGGCGTGCGAGCACGACGAGCACGGGAAGCTTCGTGAGGGTGCCCTGGCGAGCGCGCAGCGAGAGCGCGGCGCTCCCCTCGCGCGCGAAGCTCCACTCCGGGACGAGTCTGCCCTCGACGCGTCCTCGCACCCCGAGCTGGCCCGTGATCGCATCCGCACCGTAGAAGGGTTCGAGGCTCGGGCCAGCGTCGGCGTCCTCGATCTCGAGGTCGAAACCGTAGGTGCCGCCGCTGCGGTCGGCGATCGACACCGTTCCGTGTGCAGCGAGGCTTCCTCCGGCCGCGACGCCCCGGACCTCGGTGAGCTCGATCTCCGATCCCGTGGCTCTCGCCCGGGCGGTCACTTCGTTCGCCGTCCACGGACCCAGGGGCAGCCGGTCCATCTCGACCGAGCCGCCCAGCCAGAAGCGCGGCCCTTCCCGGCCGTCCGGAACGGCCCAGCCGGGGGGTGGGGCCGGAGCTTCGCCGTCGAGATACGTGACGTCGACGGTGATGTGCGACTTCGCGCGATCCCACACGAACCCGAAGCGAGCGGGTGCGCCGCCGAATACGCCATGGCCCTCCTCGATCACGATCTGGCCCGGGGGGAAGCGAAGCCGCGCCGAAGCGTCGCGCAGGGGCAGCAGCAGCGGCGTGTAGTACATCTCGGCATCGCGCACGCGCAGGCCGATCTCGGCTGCGGGCTCACCGTTGGAGCGGGTGAACGACGCTGCGGTGGCATCGAGCCCATCGAGCGAGGCTCCCGGTCCCCGGGGAATCTTGCGCTCTTCCCGGGGCAGGTGGGTGAGTCGATCCATGCCATCGATGCGCACATCGATGCGGGGCAGCGGCTTGCCATCCCTCTCGATCTCGATGCGCTGGGCCTCGATCACGTTGCCGCGGATGCCGAGCTCGCCGCGAATCCGCTCGAGCGCCGATGTGTCCGGGTCCGGGCGGAACACGCCGTCGCGCGCGCGCAGATAGAGCGAGAGCTCCGACGCAGCGGGGCGCGTCTGGAACGACAGCACCCGTGCCAGGCGGTCGAGCGCGACGTCGACGTCGACGCGCAGGTCCTCGACCCGTCCCGCCTCGATGCCACGATCGATGCGCTCGAAGGTGGCGAAGCGCAGCGCGAGTAGCCGCAGGGGATCGATGCGCGTGCGCGACTTCGCCGGCTCGAACGGCTCGGCACGCAGGCTGGCGCGAAGGCGCCCCTTCTCGCCCGTGCGCAGGTGCACGTCCCCCTGGGCGCGTAGATCGTCGATCACGAGGGAATCGATGCGCAGGTCGAGCTCGTCCGGCCGCCAGGTGGCGGCGAGCCGGGCGCGACTCTCCTCGGGAGCCAGGGTGCGATCGATGCCCGGGACGATGATCTCCATCGCCTCCGCGCTGAGGTCGGCCTGGGCCTCGACGGTCGCATCGCGCTGGCGCAGCGCGATGCTCCCCCGGGCCCGGCCGCGGAGGGAGAGCGGCGCCGCGGGCAGGAGCGAGAGGTCGACGTCCACGAGGTCGCCGTGAAGGGCGAGATCGTCGATCCAGCCCCGGAGCTCGAGATCGAGCTGGCCGAGCAGTCGCGTCCCCTCGTGGACGCGTCCCGCGACCCGGCCGCCGATGTCGCGCGCGAAGCCCACGGGCCGGACGTCGACCGCGAGGTCCTCGACCACGAGGGGGACGCGCGCACCGGGGCGGGTCCACTCGATGCGACCATCGGTGATCCTCACGCTCGCCCGCGGAATGTCGAAGTTGCGCGATCCCCCTCGGGAGCCTTCTCGCCATCGCAGCACGGGACGCTCCATCTTCCACTCGACCGGAACGATCTGCCCCGCGAGCAGCCGCGGCCACGATTGATGCGCGTCGGCGCGTTCGACCTCGAAGAGGGGCGGATTGCCGGGGGCTTCGGAATCGAGGACCCGGACTCCGCGAAGGGTGATCTCCACGGTCGTGCCGATGTGTACCCGGGCCTCGTCGATCTCCACCGGTCGATCGAGGACACGGGACAGCGCGCCCGCGAGGAACTGCGTGGCCGGAGCGGCGCGGCGTAGCAGGGCCATGAATCCCGCGACGAGGGCTGCGACGAGCCCCAGCACCGTGAGCCAGCGCAGGAGTCTCGCAGTGCGTCCGCCCTGTCGTCTCTCGTCCGGTCCCGGTGGCTCGTCTTGCATCCGCCCGTTCGAGACTCCCTGCCTGGTCCCCCCGTTTCGCTCCGCAGTCCCGCTCGGGGAGACCCCGTGCGCTTCCCTGCACGTGCGGTGCCGGAAAGCCGCCGCCGCACGGTAGCGCAGAACCATCGCAAATCGTGCGCTCCTCCGCCGCGCGTACCGAGGCTAAGGGTCGGCCATGCCTAAAGAATCGCGTCCGCGGTCCCGATCGTTGCGGGTGACCACGCACCAGGGCTGCCGCGAGAGGGTGGGCGGCCCCAGCCGGGAGGAGCTCCGGGGAATGGAGCACACGAACGACTTGCAGGATGGATCCGCGCGCAAGCGCAACCGGGTTCGCGAGATCCGCGAGGATCGTCTCATGACGCAGGCGCAGCTGGCTCGGCGGGCCCGGGTGGCGCTTCGGACCATTCACTCGGTCGAGAAGGGCATGAACTGCCGCATGGATACGAAGCGCAAGATCCTCCTCGCACTCGGCATGCGTTTCGAGGACAAGGATCAGGTGTTCCTCGACTGAGCGCGCAGGGGGAATCCGGCGGCGGTGTTCCCCGCCGCGACGCACGGCACGTCCGCTGGGACGTGCCGTGTTCTTTTCGCGGGCGCTAGACTGCCCACGCCGTGGGGAGGGATTCGGCCGAGCTGCTGCGCGACATTGGATGGCTCCTCCAGCGCAGTCATGCTCTCGAGGAGACGCTCTGGAACGTCGTGCGCCTGGTGGCGCGATGGATGCGAGCGAGTGCATGCTCGATCTATCTGCTCGACGAGGACGGCGAGACGCTCGTGCTGCAGGCGACGAAAGGCCTGAATCCGGAGGCGATCGGCCGCATCCGCATCCGCGTGGGGCAGGGCATCGCGGGCGCCTGCCTGTCGGCGCGCCGTCCGATCGCCGTGGAGGATGCCGAGCTCGATCCGCGCGTGCTCGTGTTCCCGGAGTCGGGTGAGAAGCGCTATCGCGGTCTGCTCGCCGTCCCGCTCGTCGTGCGCGGGCTCCCGGTCGGCGTCCTCACGGTCCGCACGGCTCGCCGGCGCGTGTTCCCAACCGAGCAGATCGAGCTGCTCGAAATGATCGCCGCCCAGGTGGGGTCGATCGTGCTGAACGCCCGGCTGCTCGATCGCGCCGCCCGTGCGGAGGAGGAGCGGACACACGAAGCGGAACCGGCGGACGAGGCGCGAAGCCGGGCGCGGCGATCGGGATCCATCGACGCGGGCGAGGGCCGCTCCGAGCGCTCGGGGCTCGTGCTGCGCGGGATTGCGAACGCCCCGGGCTTCGCGCTCGGTCACGTGCACCTCCACGTCCCGACGCTCGACCTCGAGCGGGTCGAGTACGAGCCCTCGCGATCGAAGCGGGCGGAGCAGCGTGCACTGTCCCGGGCGCTGCGCGAGACGATTCGCCAGCTCGCGAATCTTCGCTCCGAGGCCGGCAGCCGCCTTGGGGAGCCCTTCGCGGACGTGTTTACCGCGCACATCATGATCCTCGAGGATCACGTGTTCCGGGCTCGCCTGGTTGCCCGCGTCGAGGAGCACGGCAACGGAGTGCGCGCGCTCGTCGAGGTGATGCGCGAATACCAGGCGTTGTTCGCCTCTGCCAAGGATCCCGCGATCCGCGAGCGTGCGATCGATCTCGAGGACGTGGTGCGCCGCGCCGTGGGCGAGCTCGTCGGGGTGCGGCAGCACAATCCGCCGCTGCGTGACGGCGTGATCGTCGTGGCCGAGACGATCTCGCCGAGCGACTTCGCCTTGCTGCAGACCGAGAAGATCGCCGGCATGGCCACCGTGCACGGCGGCCCCACGAGCCACGCGGCGATCTTCGCGCGATCGCTCGAGATTCCCGCGGTCACCGGTCTGTTCCATCTGCTCGACGCGGTGCGGCCCGACGACGAGATCATCGTGGACGGCGTCGAGGGCGTCGTCGTCGTCAATCCCACGCATGCACAGCTCGTGGATCATCGCCAGCACGTAGCGCTCTTCGAGCGCTACCGCGAGCGCTTCGTACAGCGGTCTGCCCTCCCGAGCGAGACGCTCGATGGCACGAGGATCCGCCTGTCGGCCAACATCGGGGGACCGAACGACATCGAGATCCTGCGCCGCTACGGAGCCTGTGGGGTGGGCCTGTTCCGCACGGAGATGCTCGTGCTCTCGCAGCGCGGCTTTCCCGACGAGGACGAGCAGGTGCGGATCTACCAACGGGTCGCGGAGGAGCTCGCACCCGAGGTCGTCGTCGTTCGCATGTTCGATCTGGGCGGAGACAAGGCGCTGCCCGGTGAAACGGTGCGCGAGGCGAATCCGCAGCTCGGCTGGAGGTCGATCCGCCTGCTGCTCGATCGGCCCGACGTGTTTCGCGCACAAGTCCGCGCGGTCCTGCGCGCCAACTCGAAGGGCAACCTGCGCATCCTCCTGCCGATGGTCACCTCGGTCGAGGAGCTCGAGGCTTCGCGTGT
Source organism: uncultured Myxococcales bacterium (assembly GCA_964582775.1). Taxonomy (GTDB): domain Bacteria; phylum Myxococcota_A; class UBA9160; order SZUA-336; family SZUA-336; genus CAZOTO01. Next base: position 31,059 of record CAZOTO010000004.1, on the reverse strand, counting down.
GCTGGTCGACGACGCGCAGCGGGAGCTCGGAGATCGGGAGCCGACGCCGCTCGGTGTCATGATCGAGACACCGGCCGCAGTGGCGGTTGCCGATCACTTGGCCCGCCGCTGCGATTTCTTCTCCATCGGGACGAACGATCTGGTGCAGTACACCCTGGCGACGGATCGCGAGAACGAGCGGGTGGCGAGCCTCTACGATCCGCTCCATCCCGCCGTTCTGCGGCAGATCCGCCTGGTGACCGCTGCTGCGGCGAAGGCGGGCATCCCCTGCTCGGTCTGCGGAGAGTTCGCGGCGAACCCGCTTGCGGTACCGATCCTGATCGGAATGGGCGTGCGGGAGCTCTCCATGTCGCCCTTCAACATGCTCGTCGTGCGGCGGATGGTTCGCGCCATGCGCGACGGTGCGGTTCGAGCGCTCGCCTCGGAGGTCGCCGCGTGTGCGAGCGGAAGCGACGTGCGCATCGAGCTCCGCCGCGCGCTCGCGGATCTCGGCCTGCTCGAGGATCGCGTTCTCGGCGGGTACCTGCAGCAGCTGCTCGCCCCTCGTCTCGTTGACAGGGGTGGGGGCCGCCGATAGCGTAGCCGCCATGGGCGAGAGCTTTTCCGACCGAACGCTGTCGCGAGACGAGCCACAGAGGCTTCTCGACGAGCACCTGGCTCGCCACGGGCTCAAGCATACGTGGCAGCGTCAGGTCATCCTCGATGCTTTCCTCGAGCAGCGCGGGCACGTGACGAGCGAGGCCCTCTACGAGCGAGTGCGCAAGGAGCATCCGCAGATCGGTGCCGCCACCGTGTATCGAGCGCTCAAGCTCTTCGTCGAGGCGGGAATTGCGCATGCCCACACGTTTCGCGAAGGCATCACGCTCTACGAGCACGAGAATTGCCATCACGATCACCTCATCTGCCTCGGATGCGGCGAGATCATCGAGTTCCAGAACGATCTCATCGAGCACGAGCAGGTGCGCGTCGTAAAGGATCACGGCTATCAGCTCGCGAGCCATCGGCTGCACCTCTACGGCTTCTGCAAGGCGTGCCAGCGCGCGGGCAAGGCGAAGGCTTCGGTTCCGATCCCTCGTTGAACCGCGCACCCGTCCGCCGGCAGGAAGGTGATCGTGTTGGATGCGGATCTCAGCTCGAAAGGGGCGATCCAGCGGATCCTCACCGCGGAGCTGCTGCCCCTGTGGGTGGAACGTGGAACCGACTGGGAGCGAGGCGGATTCCACAATCGCCTCGGCTACGACCTGCGGCCCGTGCCCGATCCATCGAAACGCCTGCTCGTGCAGGCGCGGCAGATCTACGCGATGAGCATCGCCGCGCGCCTGGGCACCGGGGCGCGTAGCGGCAAGGGCCTCGAGCGGGACGACTGGGCGCTCGCGGCCGCGCATCGTGGGCTCGAATTCCTGATCGATGCCTTTCTCGATCGCCGCCACGGGGGATTCTTCCTCACGGTCTCCCACGATCGTTCTCCCGAAGATCGCCGCAAGGATCTCTACGCCCACGCGTTCGTGCTGTTCGCGCTCGCGCACTACCACGCGGCGACCGCAGAGGCCGAGGCGCTGCGCATCGCCCGGAAGACCTTCGATCTGCTGCGGCATCGGCTCGCGGATCGCCGCTTCGGCGGCTTCTTCGAGGGCGCGAGCGAGACATGGGAGCCCGACACCGGATTGCGTCGCCAGAATCCCCACATGCACCTCCTCGAGGCCTTTCTCGCCCTCCATTCGCAGGAGCCACAGGGAGGATGGCTCGCCGAGGCTGCACGCATCGTGGCACTGTTCGATGGCCGTTTCTACTCCGCTCGCGAGTGTTGCCTGCGTGAGCATTTCCGTGCGGACTGGTCGGCGGCTCCGCCGCCGCAGGGAGACGAGGTCGAACCCGGACATCACTTCGAGTGGGTGTGGCTGCTGCACGAGTACGCCACGGCGGCAGCGGACGCGGGGGTGCTCGATGCGGCACGGGCGCTCTTCGACTTCGCCGCGACGCACGGCATCGACGCGGATGGCGGTGTGTTCGATCAGGTGGAGCCGGGTGGCCGCGTGACGATTGCGAGCAAGCGCCTCTGGCCCCAGCTCGAGCACGCGCAGGCGCGCGCCGTGCTCGGCGACCGCGCGGGGATGATCTCGGCGCTCGAGCGCTGTGTGGCCCGCTATCGCGTGCCCGGGCTCGGCGGCTGGCACGAGCATCTCGATCGGAACGGTCGGGTCGTGTCCGGGCACATGAACGCCACGAGCGTGTACCACGTGACGATCGCACTCACCGAGGCAATGCGGATCCTGTGAGCGCAGCAGCGCCGTCGCGCCGTCGCCCGACGTTCAGGGCAGGAATCGCTCGGGGTGCGCGAGCTTCTGCGGCAGGTATTCGTCGATCACGTAGTTGAGCCCCCACATCGCGAGCGCCTGCTGCTCCGCGCGAACGCCCATCGACAGCAGCTGATCGATGGCCTTTCTCCACTGGGGGTGGCTCTGGAAGAAGGGATCGTTCTTCAGAGCGTCCTTCGCCCGCTTCACGTCCACGTCCTTCAGGGGATGCGTGGGGAGCTCGTAGTCGACGATGTCCTGTGGTGTCACGCCGAGGAACCGTGCACTGGGTACGCAGAAGAACTGGTTCACGTGGGCTGCGGAGCCCGACCCCACCTTGAGCGTGCGGTAGATGTTGGCGATCCCGTACGGATCGCAGTCGACGAACGCGTAGATCGGCAGTCGCTTCTCGTCGGCCAAGCGGCGCACGAAGCGGCGCACGGCCCGGGTAGGCACGCCTCCCATCTCGACGAGGATGCAGTTGCGAGTCTCCCAGAAGCGATGCGATTGCAGGCGCTGGAACATGCCGCCCGTCTCGATCAGCAGGACGAACTCCGCATCGGTCTCGAACTCGAGCTGCTCGACCGAGGACGGAACGGAGTAGGCGCCCGTTCCGAAGTTCGTGCAGTCGATGCGCGTGAGCCGCCCTGTCGCGTCGCGGTCGATCACCACGAGAGGGCCCGATACCGATCCTCCGTGCTCCTCGGGGAAGAATCGCAGCTGCTCGCGGTTGATCCGGTCCACGCTGAACAGCGCCTCGATGTCGTCCATTGCAGTGTCCGACTCGACCTGTTCGTCGAACTTCGCGTCGCCCCAGTTCTTCGAGATGTAGTAGGCCTCCCGCTTCGTGGCGAAGTCGTTGTTGCTCACCAGCTCCTTGGACAGCGCCATCATGCGAAGCGTCTGGGCGAAGCTCTTCACCGTGTTCACCGATAGCGTGCGCTCCTTCTTCTGCGATCCGATCTCCAGATAGCCGCGTTTCTGGTGATACGAGACGTTGGAGAGGGCACGCACGGGAAACGACAGGCCCGGCTTCTGCCGCTTGCGAATCGTTTCGTACACGCGACGGGCGGTGCCGTCGATGGCGACGATGGTCTGCTCGTCCGTGGCGCCCGGTCCCGGCTTGCGCGCGGAGCTTCCTCGCTCGGGCGCAGCGCTCGCGGCTTGCTTCGTGGCCGTTGCGGCCCCCGTCGTCTTCTTCGTCGTCGCCTTCTTGCGCGTGGCCACTACAGGCTCCGGCTCCGCTCGAGCACGTCGGTGAGCGTGGTGATCGTCTGCTCCCGTTCCGCGTCGGGCAAGCCCAGGATCTGCTGCAGCGCCTGCGCGACGTGGGGGATGTACTTCTGGATGTAGCTTCGCTTCTTGAGCTCGTCCGCGTCGCGCCGTCGTCGCCGGATATGCGTGGCGAGCCGGCGCCCGCAGTCCTGGAGCGCGAGGCGGATCTCGCGAACGATCTCCGGATAGTGTGCGATCGCCTCCTTCGACTCGGAGGTGAACGGCACCCATACACTGGCGATGTGCACCATGATCACGAGCGGCCCGACGGGAAGCGACCCCTTGGGCTGGTTGAGTCCATAGCCCCGCCAGTCGACGGATGTCGCCGCCTTCGTGATCGCGCAGGCGCCGAGCTGATACTGCAGCGGAACCCGGTTCGCGTAGCGGTAGCAGACGGCCGGATCGTCGGCGGAGAGGGGCGAGCCGTAGGCGAGCGCTGCCTCGACCAGGAACGGATTGCCGCGGTACACCGAAGGGCGACGGGTGATCGCCGTCGCGAACTCCGCGCTGTGGATGGAGAGCAGCGCCTTCTGCAGCAGCTCCTCGCCGATCGGCGCGATGCAGTCGGTGGGCGGAGCCATGATCTTGGTGTGGGCGATGCCCTTGTGCAGTGCCTCGGCCTCGGCGCGCGCCATCGCGTTGGGCCGTCGCGAGGAGGAGATGCGGGCCGTCGCACAGATCTCCTCGGCCGTGCGCGACGACACGCGGCTGAACTCGGCCGTGAGGAAGCCGACCACGTTCTTCGCGTGGGACTCACGCAGCATCTGCATGAGGACACCGAGCTCCACGCCGTACGGATGCGGCTTGATCTCGAGCGTCTCCGGGGGCAGCTCGCCCGTCACCGCCTCGAACGCGATGGCTTCCTCGTCGCTCGTGCGGGTCGGCGGCAGGTAGGTGAGCCGCGCATGCGGATTCGCCAGCGAGATCTGCTGCACGTAGGCGTCCACGGAGTGCTGGCCCTTGCGATAGGCGGCCTCGAGCTCGATCTCGACGCTCGTTCCATGGGGCTGGTCCCAGTCGATCTCCTCCTCGCGCTTCACCGCGGGTTGGTTCTTCAGGGTGTCGATCGCGATCTCGAACCTGTGCGCCCTGCTGCGCGCCGTCTTCGAGATCACGCGAACGGGATGTCCCGTGGTGAGCAGGCCGTACATGCCGGCAGCGCTCACCCCGATGCCCTGCTGTCCGCGGCTCATGCGCAGCCGGTGGAACTTCGAGCCGTAGAGCAGCTTGCCGAACACGCTGGGAACGTTCCGGGCCGGGATGCCGGGGCCGTTGTCCGTGCAGCGCACGCGGAACTGGTTCTCGGCGATCGCGTCGATGCGGATCTCGATCTGCGCGGGGATGCGGGCCTCGTCGGCCGCATCGAGAGCGTTGTCCACGAGCTCCTTCACCGTGGTGAGGAGTGCTTTCGCCGGATTGTCGAAGCCGAGCAGGTGCCGGTTCTTGGCGAAGAACTCGGAGACCGAGATCTCGCGCTGCTTCGCGGCGAGCTCCTCGCCTGCCATCGGACCCGCAGGGCGGACGGCCCGGCGCGGCTTCTCGGCCGTGCTGCGCTGCGCTCCTCGGGGCTGCGTCTTCGCGGCCTTCGCCTTCGGGTCCTCTGCCTTGGGGTCCCGTCCACGCGAGGGTGCGGCGCGCTTCTTCGTGCCCGCTTCCCGGGTCTCCGCAGGTGCGACGTCGTCGAACGGCAGAGACGGCTGCAGTCGGTTCATCGATCCTCACCCCCCGAGAGCGGGGGGAGGGTAGCGTCAGCTCACCCGGACGTCCGCTCCGCCGAAGTTGCCGACAATCGCGACCTTTCCGCTGTTGATCAGGCTTCGTACCGTCGCCACGACCTCGTCGTCGTTCTCGGCGGATTCCGCGACCGCCGCCACGAGGTCGAGGAGTGTGATCACCTCGGAGACTTGAGGGGCCAACCCCTCCAGGTTCTCGATTCGAATGGCCGCTCGCACAGTCATCGTCTTCCCCTCCCGACATCCGTCGGAATTCGCCTCTGGGACGAAGCACTCGGCGTGCCAATTCTGTCCCGGGCAGGGTGTTCTGGTAACCATTCGAAGTAAAAAGGAATTTTCGATCGGTGTCCGAGCCGCCGGATCGCTCGGGAGCGCGGGGTGTCACCCGGGTGACGGCCAGCGTCAACGCCGCGTCGCCGTCCGCTCGGCGGTGGACCGATCGATCCTCAGTCGAGCCAGGAGAGCTGGGTGGCGGCGAGCGAGGCGTCGCCCGCCGCGGCTCCGCGACCCGGCAGAGCTCCGCCGTCGGCGTTCGCCGCGAGATCCGTCGCTGTCGCATCCGGCGCGCCGCGCCGTGCCGCGTCCCGCCCCGCATCGCAGATCTCGTTGTAGTCGCACCAGCGGCACAGCGGGCCCGTGCGCGGTGGGTGCTCCGTCGCGGATTCGATCGTGTCGATCAGCGCGATCGTCCCGGTGCGAAGCTCGGTGAGCTGCTCCGGGCTTCGCGTTTGGGTGAACGTGCGGTTGAAGGTGAGGTAGTGCCAGACGAGCTCGACCTCTTCCACGTCGTCGAAGGTCTGCTCGAGGCCGATCTGGTAGAGCGCGAGCTGTCGATCGCGTTCGAAGATGCGCCGCGGTGGCAGCGACGCTCCGGTCTTGTAGTCGTGGATCTCGTAGCGGCCCGGTCCGCGCCGCACGATCCGATCGACGATTCCTCTCATGCGATAGCGGCCGCTCTCGTCGAGCTGGATGGAGAGCGCGCGCTCGAGCCCCACCGTCTCGCCGGTCTCGAACGGATAGTTCGAGCGGTAGTAGTTCGTGAGGCCCCGCTCGCCGCGTTCCCGGTACTCGTCGGCGGTGGTCTCCTCGCGCACGACGCGGATGCGATCGTGGAATGCGACGTCCCAATCCTTGCGGAAGCGGTCGAGCACCTGGCCGAGGCTCGGCGGCTTGCGGTGGCGGGCGACGTGGTGGTAGAGCCGCTCGAGGATCTCGTGGACGCGCTTGCCGACGAATGCCTCGATGCCTTCGGTCTCGACGGGAATCTTCTCGATGTAGCGGTAGCGGTACTGACGAGGGCAGTTCTCGAAAGCCGACAGCCGCGAGTGGCTGAATATCGTCACGCTCTCCCCCCTCGTCCGGGGCGAATATGGGAGGCGGTGGCGCCCCTCGTCAACCGCAGGGACCAACCCCTGGAAACTCGGCGGTTTGTGCGGCATCCGATGGAGCGCGTCCCTCGAAGAGGAGCTTCCTCCCTTGCCCGATTCCATCGATCGTGTGGCCCGAGCGCTCGCCGTCCTGCGGGAGGGAAACGATGCCATCACCTGCGCGCGGAAGGAGCGCTGCCCCGATCCGTTGCGGGTGATCGAGGTGCTCGGCCGCTTGCAATCCCTCGTGCTCGAGCGCACCCCGGCCGAGCGACTCGAGGCGGATCTCGAGGTGGCGCACGGACTGCTCTCGGCGATCGTCGGCCCTTCGACGGCGAGTGAGCTGCTCGATCGCCTGCCGGAGATCCGCCGGTGCCTGGCGATGGACGTCGAAGCGGCGTTCCAGGGCGACCCTGCCGCACAGAGCATCTCGGAGGTGATCGCGGCGTATCCCTCCGTCTACGCCATCTCGACCTATCGCATCGCGCATCGGCTCTACGTGCTCGGCGAGCCGGTGGTGGCGCGAATCATGTCCGAAGAAGCCCACGCGCGCACCGGCATCGACATCCATCCGGGGGCTCGCATCGGCTGCCACTTCTTCATCGATCACGGAACGGGGGTGGTGATCGGGGAGACGTGCGAGATCGGCAATCGCGTGAAGATGTACCACGGCGTGACGCTTGGAGCGTTCTCGAACAAGCACGGCCGGGCCGACGCCGGCCAGAAACGCCATCCCACGATCGAGGACGAGGTCACGATCTATCCGAACGCGACCATCCTGGGGGGCGACACGGTGATCGGTGCCCGCTCGGTGATCGGCGGCAACGCCTGGCTCACGCGGTCGGTTGCGCCGGGCTCGCGCGTGCAGATCGAGCTACCGAAGCTGCAGGTGCGGCCGTCGGGAGACGACACCGGTGGCGAGCGTTCGGGATGCGGCATCTGACCCGGGGTGCGTGGAGCACGTGAGTCTCGCTCCGATGCGTGCGCTCATCCGCGGATCTCGAGGCCGATCGGGCAGTGATCCGATCCCATCACCTGCGGCTCGATGAAGGCACGCGCCACGCGCGCAACGAGCTGTGGGTTCACCGTGAAGTAGTCGATGCGCCACCCGATGTTGCGCTCGCGCACGCCCGGCCGGTAGCTCCACCACGTGTAGTGACCGGGCTCGTCGCACGCGTGGCGGAACGCGTCGATCCATCCGTGGGCCTCGAGCTCGTCCATCCAGGCCCGCTCCTCGGGCAGGTAGCCCGCGTTCCTCTCGTTCTGCTTCGGGTTCGCCAAGTCGATCGGGCGATGTGCGATGTTGTAGTCGCCGCACAGGATCACGTGACGGCCCTCCTGCCGGTATGCGTCCAGCCGCTGAAGGATGGCGTCGCAGAAGGCGAGCTTGTGCGGCAGCCGCGCATGGTCGCGCTGGCTATTGGGGAAGTACGCATTCACGAGCACGAGGTCGGCGATCTCCGTGGTGAGCACGCGTCCCTCGTCGTCGAACGCGGGCACGCCGAGCCCCTCGGTGACGCGGGCGGGCTCGCGCTTGCACAGGGTGGCGACGCCGCTGTAGCCGCGCTTGCGCGCACTGTGCCAGTACGAGCGGTAGCCGAGCGGGTGCAACCTCTCCTCGTCGAGCTGCTCCGGATGGACCTTCGTCTCCTGCAGGCACACGACGTCGGGCGCCCGCTCGCGCAGCCAATCGAGGAAGCCGCCACGCCAAGCGGCGCGATAGCCATTGACGTTCCATGAGTAGAGCTTCATCGCGCGCCCATTCTCATCGATGGGCGCCGCGCCGTCGAGGCAAGGGGGCTGCGGCGACGGCGGGCTTCGACGCCATCTTCGCCTTCGAGATCGACGCGAGCGATAGCTCCACCGTGGAACGCGCGATGGACAGGACCTCCATCGCCTCGGGCGCACGGACGTCCGCGCGGCGGATCTCGAGCGTACGTCTGCCCGCGGAGCGAGCCTGCGAGGCATCGAGGGAGAGCGCGAGATCGCCGGGATCCGACAGGGCGAGATCGGCGCGCGGGGCGCGTACGGTGATGGGCACCGACGGTGGATCGAGCGCCTCGATGCGCAACCCGTCGCGTAGGCCGACGACGCGCACGGGGACGTCGAAGGTCTTCGAGACGGGATGGGAGGCGACGGTGAGCGCGAGCCAGGACGCCGAGGCGAGCCCGACGGCGGCGAGCTTCTCGCGGCGATGCGACCGCATCCATCGCGAGAAGCTCGGCTGCGAGTGTCCGAGCCGGCGGCGATCGCGATGGAAGGCGCGAATCCGCGCGGCGAGATCCGCCTCGGTGGGGACCTCGACGAGCATCCCGCTCTGTGCCACCGAGAGGGAGCCCCGCTCCTCCGACACCACGAGCACGAGCGCGTCGGTTCGCTCCGACAGCCCGAGTGCCGCGCAGTGCCGGGTGCCTCCCCGCCCGAGCTGTCGCGTGTTCTTCGACAGCGGCAGTCGGGCGCCGAAGCACTCGACGATGCGATCCTCGATCACCACGGCACCGTCGTGACCGGGAGAACCTGGGTCGAACAGGCTCTCCAGCAGCTCGGCGCTCACCACGCCGCGCAGCGGGACGGCGCCCTGCAGATGCCGGTCGAGCTTCTGGGTGCCGGCGAGCACGACGAGCGCTCCCACGCGCTTCGCGGCCAGGCGGTGCAGCGCGGCGGCGAGCACGTCCGCGGAGTCGAGCCGCGGGCGATGGTCGTCGCGCCGGCCCACGACCCAGGCGGCGAGCTCCTCGAGCCCCTGGCGCAGCTCCTCCTGGAACAGGACGACGATGGCGACCGCGAGCGCTGCGAACAGCCCGTGCAGCAGCCCCGTCGTGAGCGCCAGATCGAGCACGTGCGCGACCAGGTACAGCGCGCCGAGGAGCGCGACTCCGAGCGCCACGAGCGCGGCGCGCGAGCGGCGCAGATGCACCAGCCCTACGTAGAGCAGGGCCGAGCCGATGGCGATGTCGATGGCGTCGGTGAGACCGAACCCGAGCAGCGCGTCGATCATCGCGTCCCCGCTGCCGGACCTTCGCCGGGTCTCGGCGAATCCAGCTCCGAACGGGGGGTGGCCGCGCCCAGCATATCCCGAAGCGCCGGCCGAATCACCTGCGCCGCGGCCGTCGTCAGTAGATCGCCTTCGCCGTGCGCAGTGCTGCGATGCGATCCACGGCGATGCCCCAGTCGCGCAGCGCCTCGTCCGTGTCCGCTCCCGGAGCGACCGGCGGCCGCGAGATCCCGGAGTCGGTGCGGCTGAAGCGCGGGGCGGGGCGGGGCTGGACGACCCCCTCGACCTCGACGAAGGTCCCGCGTGCCCGGTTGTGCGGGTGTTGGGGAGCCTCCGCCATGGACAGCACCGGAGCGAAGCACGCGTCGGTGCCTTCGAGCAGGGCGCACCACTCGTCGCGCGTCCTCGTGCGGAAGATCTCGGCGAGCCGCTCCTTTGCGACGGGCCAGCTCGCGCGATCCATCTGCGGCGGGAGCGAGGCCGGATCGATCCCGATTCGGCGACACAGCTCGGCGTAGAACTGCGGCTCGATCGCGCCGATCGACACGTACCTGCCGTCGGAGGTCTCGTACACGTCGTAGAAGTGGGCGCCGGAGTCGAGCAGGTTCGTGCCGCGCTCCGGGCTCCAGGCGCCGGCGGCGATCGTGGCGTGGAAGATCGTCATCAACGTCGCCGTACCGTCCACCATGGCCGCATCCACCACCTGCCCGCGTCCGGAGCGCGTGCGCTCGAGCAGCGCGCACACCATGCCGAAGGCCAGCAGGAGCCCGCCGCCGCCGAAGTCGCCCACGATGTTGAGCGGCGGTGTCGGGGGTTGCCCCCGTCGCCCCATGTGCTCGAGAGCCCCGGCGAGCGCGATGTAGTTGAGGTCGTGTCCGGCGGCGTGGGCGAGGGGGCCGTCCTGGCCGAAGCCCGTCATCCGGCCGTAGACCAGGCGTGGATTGCGCTCGAGGCACGGCTCGGGGCCGAGGCCGAGCTTCTCCATCACGCCGGGCCGGAAGCCCTCGAACAGGCCGTCCGCACCCGCGACCAGATCGAGGATCAGCCCGCGGGCCTCGGGGTGCTTCAGGTCCACCGAGATCGAACGGCGCCCGCGATTGAGCAGGTCGAGCGCGTCGTTGCCCCAGCTCGCGCTGGCCGGTCGAGCCACGCGCAGCACCTCGGCGCCCATGTCCGAGAGCATCATCCCGGCGAACGGTCCGGGGCCGATGCCCGCGATCTCGATGATCTTGAGTCCGTGCAGGGGGCCCATGTCGTTCTCCTCTCCACGCCGGTCGCGTTTCCGTCACCGATTACAGCACCGCCGTCGCTGTCGGGTCATAGCGGAAGCGCGTGTCCACCGTAGCAGGAAGCCGCGAACGAATCCCGGAATGGGGCACGGGTCTCACCGCGCGAATCGCGCGACCGAGGGCCTCGAAACGTGATAGCGTCCCGCTCGGCAGGGATGCGCGCGTACGAGCGGCCGTTACGCTGGTCGCCGCTTCGATCCCCCGATGGAAATCGCTGCATGAGCCGGATGCTCCCACAGAGTCCCGAGCGCGAGCCGGTCTGCGCCGGTTCGCACGATCTTGCTCTCGCCCGCCTGCGCGAGGCCGAGATCCGCTATCGCGCCATCGCCGAGGGGACGCGCGACGTCCTGATCGAGCTCGATGATGACGACGTGATGCGTTTCGTGAGCCCCGCGGTCGAGGGACTGCTGGGCTGGACACCGGAGGAGCTCGTCGGTCGACCCGCCTATGCGATCCTGCTCGCGGAGGAGCACGAGCTGTATCGCAAGGCTCTCGTCGACGTGCGCGACTCGCGTTGGCAGGAGCGCCCGGGGCCGGCGCTGCATGCGATGCGTCTCGTCGCACGCGACGCAAGCACGCGCTGGGTGGAGGCCAGTGCGCGCGCCTTCGCGACGGGAGACGGTGAGCGGCGCGTTCTCGGCATCGTGCGCGATGCGAGCGCGCACCGCGAGCTCGAGCAGGCGCTGCGCCGGCAGGTGGACTTCGAGCGCGGGTTGGCGGAGCTCTCGCGCCGACTGCTTACGCTCTCCGGCGACGAGGTCGATGCGGGCGTTCGCGACGTGCTCGATCTCGCGGCACGGCTTGCGGGAGCGGATCGCGCGTACCTGTACGTGTTTCCGCACGGGCTCGACGGAGTGGCGGAGTTCCACGGCCTGCCGCGCTCCTTCGGCGATCTGCGAGCGCGCCGCACGCTTTCCGCCGACGAGGGCTACCGCATCGCGCGTCGCCGTTATGCCTGGCTGTCGTCCCAGGTGGCCTCCGGCACGATCTCGCACGTGCCCGACGTATCGCGTCTTCCGGACGAGGCGTGTGCGGAGCGCGGATCGTTCCTGCGCCGCGGAGTGCGCTCCTTCCTCAACATCCCCTTGCGCAACCGCGAGGTGGTCCTCACCACGCTCAACTTCGAGCGCATGCGCGAGATGCGCAGCTGGTCCGAGACCGAGATCCGCCAGCTCGTGCTGGTGGCGGAGATCTTCGGCAATGCGTTGCGGCGCAAGCACAGCGAGGAGGCGCTGCGCCACAGCCAGTCCCAGCTCCTGCAAAGCCAGAAGATGGAGGCCGTGGGCCGGCTGGCCGGAGGGATCGCGCACGACTTCAACAACCTGCTCATGGTGATCGGAGGCTACTCCGACTCGCTCCTCACGCGGCTCGCGGTGTCCGATCCCTCCCGCGCCGACGTCGAGGAGATCGGCCACGCCGTGGAGCGTGCGACCGCGCTCACCCGTCAGCTCCTCGCCTTCAGCCGGCCGCACGGCGCCGGTGCGCGCACGGTCGCGGCGAACGACGCGGTGAAGGATCTCGAGGCGATGCTGGGCCGCTTGCTCGCCGCCCACATCGAGCTCGGCATCGAGCTCGATCCCAGGGCGGGATTCGTGCGCGCCGATCCTGCGCAGCTGCAACAGGTGGTGATGAACCTCGCGGTGAACGCCTCCGATGCCATGCCTTCGGGTGGCAAGCTCACGCTTCGCACGGAGCACCGCACGCTGCGTGCCGAGGAGGCCGCCGAGCTCGGCCTCTCCTCGGCGGGCGAGCATGTGCGGCTCGTCGTGACCGACACGGGTTGCGGCATGGACGAGGAGACGCTCTCGCACGCGTTCGATCCCTTCTTCACCACGAAGCGAAGCGATCGCGGCACGGGTCTCGGCCTGTCCATCGTGTACGGGATCGTGCGCCAGCTCGGCGGCGCGATCCGCGTGGAGAGCAAGCTCGACGTCGGCACGACGTTCCACCTCTACCTTCCGACGGCCGAGACGGGGCGGACGGGGGCGGCAGGAGACCGCGGCACCGCGACGGCGGCATCGGAGACCGTGCTCGTCGCCGAGGACGACGACTCCGTGCGCAAGCTCGTGCGCCAGATCCTCGAGCAGCGTGGCTACCGCGTGATCGAGGCGCGCAGCGGACGCGAGGCGTTGCTCGCGACGGCGCGCGAGCCGGGCCCCATCCATCTGCTGCTCTCCGACGTGGTGATGCCGGGAACCGGCGGTGGCGAGCTCGCCGCCCGCCTGAAGAAGCTCCGGCCCGACGTTCGCGTCCTGCTCGTGTCGGGCTATCCGCCGCCGGCCGATCGCGGCGAGGACGTACCGCCCGTCGATGGCTTCCTGCGCAAGCCATTCCAGGCCGAGCAACTCCTCGACGAGGTGCGCCGCGTGTTGTCGGCAGACCCGAGCGAGAGTGCCGATGTGCGTGCGCCGCAGGTGCGAGCGGAGACGAACCCACGGTGACGCAGCCTCTCGCCACGCCCGGGAGCGCCCGCGAGGCGGCGCCCGCTGCGGCCGCTGCGGCCGTGTCGCCCGGATATGCGCGCTACGTGCTCGGCGTCCTGTTCGTCGTCTACGTCTTCAACTTCATCGATCGCCAGGTGCTCGCGATCCTGCTCGAGCCCATCCAGCAGGATCTCGGTGTCTCGGACACGGCGATGGGCTTCCTGTCGGGCTTCGCATTTGCGCTGCTCTACACGTTGGCGGGGATCCCCGTGGCGCGCTGGGCCGATCGTTCGTCGCGGCGCACGATCATCGCGGTGGGCCTCCTGCTGTGGAGCGCGATGACGATCGCCTCGGGTCTCGCGCGAAGCTTCCTCCAGCTCGCGCTCGCGCGGGTGGGCGTGGGCATCGGCGAGGCCGCGGGTACGCCACCCGCGCACTCGCTCATCTCGGACTACTTCCCGCCCGAGCGCCGGGGGGCGGCGCTCGGCTTCTACGCAATGGGCATCTACGTCGGTTCGATGATCGCCATGCTCGGCGGTGGATGGCTCGAGCGCTGGTTCGACTGGCGGACGGCCTTCTTCGTGGCGGGTGCGCCGGGTCTGCTCCTCGCGCTCATCGTGCGCTTCACCGTGCGCGAGCTGCCCCGCGGCCTCTCCGAGGCCGGGCGCGCCGACGTCGCCACCGAGAGCGTGTCCGATGTGATCCGCTTCCTGCGGACGCGACGCACGTTCCTGTGGATCCTCGCCGCGGCATCGTGCCAGTCGCTCTCCGGCTACGGCGTGCTCATCTGGGGGCCGACCTTCTTCTCGCGCGTGCACGGCATGGAGCGCGTCGACATCGGCCTGTGGCTCGGCCTCATCGTCGGTGTGGGTGGAGGGATCGGCGCGCTGCTCGGCGGTGCGGTGGCGGATCGGATCGGCCGGCGCGATCCGCGCGCCTATGCCTTCGTGCCCGCGTTCGTCTCGCTCGCCGGTGTGCCGTTCGCGCTCGGCTTCCTGTTCTTCGGCGACCCGAAGGCATCGCTGCTCTCGTTCCTGCCGTTCTATCTGCTCGGTGCGGCGCACGTGGGACCGATGCTTTCCATGGTGCAGGGGCTGGTGCGGCTTCGCATGCGCGCGACGGCTTCGGCGATCCACCTGTTCGTGCTGAATCTGATCGGCATGGGTGCGGGCCCGTTCGTCGTGGGCTGGATGAACGATCTGCTCGTCGATCGCGTGGGGCCCGAGGCCGTGCGCTACTCGCTGCTGCTGGGGACGGCGTTCGGCGGTGTGTCGGGGCTGCTCTTCCTGCAGGCGAGCCGCACGCTGCGCGAGGAGCTCGTGAGCGAGATCGGGCACTGAGCCCCACGCACCCTTCGGCGACCTCCTCGTGAGAAATGCGAGCTAGATCAGCTCGCCCCCGGCAGCGAGGCCCAGAGGGGCGAGCTCGTCGATGCCCTCCATGGTGTGGGCATCGAGCGCGATCTCGGCGGCCGCCAGGTTCTGGTCCACCTGCCAGCGCGCCGTCATGCCGGGAATGGGGATCACGTGCCCGCCGCGATGCAGCAGCCACGCCAGCGCGAGCTGGGCCGGAGTCAGGCCGAGCTCGCCTGCCAAGCGTCGCAGCGGTGCGAAGCGCTGCGCATTGCGCGCGAGGTTCTCCGGCTCGAAGCGAGGCTGCACGATGCGGAAGTCCGTCGCCGGAACGGCGGGGATGTCGGCGGCGAGGAAGCCCGAGCCGAGCGGCGACCACGGGACGAAGGCGATGCCGAGCTCCCGGGTCGTCTCGAGCAGCTCGTGTTCCGGCGTGCGCGTCCACAGCGAGTACTCGTTCTCGACCGCGGCGATCGGATGGATCGCGTGGGCGCGCCGCACCCGATCCGCATCGGTGTTGCACAGCCCCACGTGCAGGATCTTGCCGGCCCGCACGAGCTCGGCCATCGCGCCCACGGTCTCCTCCACGGGCGTGTCGGGGTCGGGGAAATGCTGGTAGTAGAGGTCGAGGTGGTCGACACCGAGCCGTTGCAGGCTCGCATCGATCTGCCGCCGGATGTACTCCGGGCGGCCGTTCGCGCGGATTCCCGGCATGCGGTAGTTCACGTGCACCGCCGCACCGGGCGAGTCGTCGATCACCCAACCGAACTTCGAGGCGAGCACGACCTTCTCGCGGCGTCCGGCGATCGCGCGCCCCACGAGTGACTCGTTGTGACCGACGCCGTACACGTTCGAGGTGTCGATCAGGTTCACGCCGCGGTCGATCGCATGGCGCAGGGTGTCGATCGCCGTCGCCTCGTCGACCGGCTCGTAGTAGCCGGGCGAGAGCACTGCGCAGCCGAAGCCGAGCGGGCACACGTCCGGGCCGTCTGGGCCGAGCTTCCTCGGGGCGATCGATCGGGTCATGTGCTCCTCCTTTGCCCACGGGTGGGTCGGCGGATCCGAATCGGAAACATGTTATCGTACTCGCGCATCGGGGGGCCGGTTGGGTCGCGCGATGTGGACTGTTGCCGAGGGAGGGATCGCGATGAGGGCCGCACTGCTCGAGGCTCCGGGTACACCGCTTCACGTGGTGGACGATGTCGAGATCGAGGCGCCGCGCCCGGGGCAGGTGCGCGTCGCGGTGAAGCACTGCGGGCTGTGCCACTCCGATCTCGGGGTGATCGACGGGACGTTTCCTGCGGGGATGCCGATCGTCGTCGGACACGAGGCCGCGGGCGTGGTCGTCGAGGTGGGATCCGACGTGCAGGACCTGTCCGTGGGCGACTCGGTGGTGCTCACGCCCTGTCCGCCGTGCGGCCGCTGCTACGGCTGTCTTCACGGGGAGCCGGGCGTGTGCGTGAACGCGTCGTCGATCTCCTCGAACTCGTTCCTCGACGGGACGACGGGGCTCTCGCGCAAGGGCGCGCGCGTGTACCGCGGCCTGGGCGTGGGCGCGTTCGCCGAGTACGTGCTCACGCCCGAGGCCGGCGCCGTGAAGATTCCCTCCGACGTTCCTCTGCACGTGGCCTGCGTGATCGGCTGCGCGGTGCAGACGGGCGTCGGCGCGGTGATCAACACCGCGCGCGTGGAGGAGGGCGCCACCGTGCTCGTGATGGGGCTCGGCGGCGTCGGTCTGTCGACCGTGCAGGGCGCGCGGCTCGCGGGCGCCTCTCGCGTCATCGTCTCCGATCCGGTGGCATCGCGCCGCCAGGCTGCCCTGCGCTTCGGAGCGACGGATGTGCTCGATCCCGCGAAGGACGACGTCGTCTCCGCCTGCCGCGACCTCACACGGATCGGTGTCGACTATGCCTTCGAGACCGCGGGCGTGGCGAGCCTGGTGAGCGTGGGTGTGATGGCCACGCGCGCGGGCGGCACGACGGTATGCGTGGGGGCGCCGCCGATCGACCAGGCGATCACGATCGCCCCCGGGGTGATGCTCGTGGTGGCGGAGAAGAAGGTCGTGGGCTCGCTGCTCGGGAGCTGCAACTCCGTGCGCGACATCCCCCGCTTCGTGTCGCTGTGGCGCGCGGGGCGGCTCGACCTCGAGGGGCTGATCACCGGCCGCCGGCCGCTCGAACAGGTGAACGAGGCCGCGCGGGACATGCGCGAGGGCCGCGGCATCCGCACGGTGATCGATCTGTAGCGCGCGGAGGCGCTGCGAACGGGAGGACGGATGGAGGCTCATCGTCTGCAGGGCAGGGTGGCGCTCGTCACGGGTGCGGCGTCGGGCATCGGCCAGGCGTGCGCGCTTCGCTTTGCCCGGGAGGGCGCCACGGTGATCGGGCTCGATCGCAGCGATGCCGCCGGGTGGGACGAGGTGGCGCAGATCGCTCCGGGCTCGCGCTTCTTCGCGGCGGACGTGTGCGATGCGAAGGCGCAGAAGGACGTGGTCGCCGATGTCGTGCGCGTGCACGGGCGGCTCGACGTGCTCGTGACCGCGGCGGGCATCGCGGGTGGCGGTCCCGTGCACATGGTTTCCGAGCAGGCGTGGGACGAGGTGCAGAACGTGAACCTGAAGGGGACGTTCCTCAGTGTGCGCGCCGCCCTGCCGCCGATGATGGCCCGGCGCTCGGGCAGCATCGTTACCGTCGCGAGCGTGGAAGGCCTCGAGGGCAGCGAGGGCGGAAGCACCTACAACGCCTCGAAGGGCGGCGTGGTGCTCCTCACCAAGAACCTGGCCATGGACTACGGGCGGCTCGGCATCCGCGCGAACTGCATCTGCCCGGGCTTCATCGACACACCGTTGTTTCGCGCCACCTTCCAGGCCGAGGCGCTTGCGCCCTTCCTCGAGGGGATCCGCGACCAGCACAAGCTCGGCCGCTTCGGGCGCGCGGACGAGGTGGCGAGCGTCGCCTTCTTCCTCGCCTCGGACGACGCCTCGTTCGTGAGCGGTCAGGCGATCGCGGTCGACGGCGGATACACGGCCGGCCACCGCTACGGGCTCACGAAGCTGATCGGTCTGGAGTGATGCGGGGCGCCGCGGTCAGCCGAGCGGGATGAGCTGCCGCAGCTGGCGCTTGGGGCGGATCAGATCCGCGAGCGTGTAGTCGTCGAGCACCGCGAGGAAGGCGTCACGGGCGTGCGCGAGCACGCGGGTGAGCGCGCACGCGGGGACGATTGCGCACTCCGTCCTCTCCGGGTCGAAGCACTCCACGATGTCGAGGTGTGGCTCGGTCTTGCGCACCACGTCGCCGAGGCCGATCTGCTCGGGGGCGTGGGCGAGCCGGATGCCTCCGCCGCGGCCGCGCACGGTGTCGATCAGGCCCACCTGCCCCAGATGGTGCACCACCTTCATCAGGTGGTTCTTCGAGATGCCGTAGGCCTCGGAGATCTGCGCGATGGAGACGAGCTCGGCGCGGTGGATCCCGAGGAAGATCAGCACGCGGAACGAGTAGTCGGTGAACGTGGTGAGCTGCATCGCGCGGCCTCTGCGGCGCCGGGGGCGGCCGCTCTCGTTGTAGCACTCCCGTCGCCGGCCCGCCGGAAGCCGCTGCACGACCCGATCCGCCCACTGCTCCGCGCGGCGATCTGCCCTACAGTACGGCGCGGCGTGCGATCGAGCGCCGCCCCGTCGCCGAAGGAAGGGCCCCATGCGAGTCGAGTACAGTTTCGATTTGGAGGACGTCGCCGTTCCGTGCTTCTCGGTGGAGAGCATGGAGGGACCGCAGAAGCTGTTCCAGCTGGCCACGTTGGTGCTGAACGTACTGGCGACGAAGCCGAGCATCGACATCATCTTCCACAGCCCGAACCAGGCGGACCTGCCGAAGAAGATCGAGGCGTTCCAGACGATTCTCTCCACCGCGCCCACGAAGCCGCGCTTCCTGGTCGAGGACGGCAGCTCCGGTTCGCTCGGAAGCTCGTACTACAAGTGGGTCACGATCCGCTCCAGCGGTGCTGCCTCCGCAGGCTGAGCGCGATCACGTCTCGCCGGAGCCGCGCCGCATCCCCGCAGAAGCCGCTCGTCGCGAGGTAGCGCTCGAGGGCGACCTCGCGCAGCGCGCACGGGACGGTGTCGGGAAGCGCGGCGTTGAGCTGCGCCAGATTCTTCACGCGCCGCCGCCATCCGACGCGCCGGCCGAAGCGCACGCGCCCGTAGTCGAGCAGCCGCGGCGTTGCGCCCGGCGCCCACGCGATGTTGTTCGCCTTGAGGTCCGCGTGGTAGACGCCGCGTCGATGCAGGGCGGCCAGCAGATCCGCGAGAGCGAGGACCATCTGGCGGCGGACGTCGTCCGCCGCACGCGCGAACTGCGCATCGACCCAGTCGATGAGCGTGGGCCCCGCATCCTCCATCACGAGCCAGCGCCCGGCCCAGGCGAGCGCCCGTCCCGTCGCGAAGCCGCGCGCTTCGAGGCCATGCCCGCCGATCCAGGCCGCGCGTGCCCGCCGCGGTGATGCGTGCTCCTTCAGGATCCAAGCGCCGTGCCGCACGAGCTGCGACGAGAGGCCGACCTTGAGCGGTGTTGCGCCGGCAGCCGCATCGAGCGCGGCGCGAAGGGCGGACGGGTCCGCCTCGCGGCGGCGGAAGCCGCTTGCGCCCCCGTGGGAGAAGGCCGTGAAGCCCGAGCTCTCCTTGCAGCAGCGCTTCGTGCGGCTGCGCCAGTGCGTGTGGGCGCGGCGCTCGCACCAGCGGCGCGCGTTCGCGAGCGACGCGGGGAGGGGCTCGCCGAGCGAGTAGGCCAGGTAGCCGAGCTCCCAGCGCGCGAGCCAGCCGGGGATCCACGGCAGGAAGGCGCTTCGCTGTACGTCGAGCAGGATCGGCCCCTCGGCTCCCACGAGGAGGTTGCCCAGGTGCAGGTCGCGATGGAGCATGCCGCGCGCGTGCATGTGCGCGACGACGGGGAGGATGCGCGCGAGGTCGTCGCGCTGCGCGGGACCCGCGTCGCACCAGGCGGTGGCGATCCAGCCGTCGCCGTGGCCGACGAGCCGCGGAACGGGTACGCCGAGTGCATCTGCGCGTGCAAGAGCGCGCGCCTCGCGCGCGGGCGTGCGCGAGGCGCGCAGGAAGACCTTGAGCGCGGCGCCTCCGATCCGCGCCACGACGCGCACCGGATTGCGCTTCACGATCTCGACACCGTCCGGTGTCTCTCCGCGGCGCAGGGCATCGGCCGTGCGGGCGAGCTCGTCGTGCCTCACCGCGCCACCCGCCGGTAGAGATCGAGCACGCGGTCGGTGTGCGCGGCCCAGGTGTGCCGCTCGGCAGTGGCGCGTGCCGCGCGGCCCATCGCGGCGAGCGCTTCCAGATCCGCGAGTCGGGCGAAGGCCGGGGAGAAGTCCTCGTCGCACAGGAAGCCGGAGCGTCCGGGCTCGATGAGCTCGGCCGCCCCGTTCGTCGGAGTCGTGGCGACGGCGAGGCCCGAGGCCATCGCCTCGAGGCACGCATTGGAGAACGGGTCGTAGCGCGTGGGCAGCACGAAGAGATCCGCCGCCGCATGCAAGCGCTCCACGTCGTGGCGCTCGCCCGCGAAGCGCACCGCGTTCCCGATGCCGAGCTCGCGGGCGAGCCGCGCGTACGGCGTGGAGTCGCCCCGGCCCGCGACCACGAGCGTCCCCTTCGCGCCGCAGGCCGCGAGCCCGCGGATCGCCCGGTCGAGCCCCTTGCGCGCGAACCCGCTGCCCACGAAGAGGGCCACGGCGCCGTCGAGGCCGAGCTCGCCGCGCACGCGCGCACGGTCGGCCTCGCGAAGGCGCGGATGGAAGCGCTCGGTGTCGACGCCGTTCACGATCGTCACCAGCCGCTGCGGTGCGATCGCGTAGCGTGCGGCGAGATCGCGGGCGACGAGCTGAGAGTTGCACTGGATGATCTGGTGCGGATCGCGGAAGACGGCCTCTTCGATGGAGAGGATCGCGAAATGGCGAGGCGAGAGCCGCTGCAAGCGCGGGTGGTGGTACACGTTCTCGAGGTAGGCGGCGTGGCTGCCGCCGCCCGCTCGGTAGATGTCCTGGTGTCGCGTGCGCGCGAAGCCGTGAACGACGTCGAAGCGCCCGCGCGTGGCCGCTTGCGCGCGCCGCGAGAACGATGCGAGGCGCAGCGGCTGCCAACGCGAGATCGCGCCGAGGACCTCGAGCGCCACCCCCGGCGGCGGCTCGGCCCGCGTCTCGCGGCACACGATCGTCGGCGCCAGGCCCCGGCGCGCGAGCTCCGCGGCGAGAGCGTGTGCCACCCCCTCGACGCCTCCTGCCGCGGGCGCGTAGCGCTCGATCACGATTGCGACTCTCACCGCGCGGAGAGTAGCGTGCTCGAGTGGGTTCACAGGCCGCACCGTGCGGGACGGACCGCGAAGCCGGGCAGTGGGGTAGAGTGCGCGCGATGGAAGCGTCGCGCTCCGTACCGCCCTGCAACGCCCGGTGGCACCGCGCGCGCCGAGCGATGGCTGCGCTCCTCCTCGCCATGGCCGCGATCCCCGGCTGCGGCGCACCCGCCGAGCCGCCCCCGGGGGAGCTGCGGCTGAATCTCGGCACCGAGCCACCCACGCTCGACTGGAACCTCGCCACCGATACCGTGTCGCTCCTGGTGATCGAGCAGCTCATGCGAGGGCTCACGCGGCTCGGACCCGATCTGCGGCCCGTGCCCGCGCTCGCGGAGCGCTGGGACGTCTCGCCCGACGGCCGCACGTACACCTTCCACCTGCGACGCGACGTGGTGTGGACCGATGGCGTCGCGCTTCGCGCCGAGCACTTCGTGGACGGCTGGCGGCGGCTGCTCGCACCCGCGACCGCCGCGGAGTACGCCTACTTCCTGTTCGACGTGGAGAATGCGCGCGCCTACCACGCAGGGGAGCTCGACGATCCCTCCGCCTTGGGCGTGCGCGCGCTCGATGCGCACACGCTCGAGGTGCGGCTCGTCGATGCGCTGGTCTCCTTCCCCGCGCTGGTCTCCTTCGCCGTCACCTACCCCGTGCGGCTCGATTGCATCGAGGCCCACGGCGATGCCTGGACGGATCCGGGCCGGCTCGTCTCGCTCGGGCCGTTCCGGCTGGAGCAGTGGCGGCACGAGTACCGCATCGCGCTCGGGGCCAACCCTGCCTACTACGCGGGTCCGCCCGGCGTGCGCCGCATCGTGGGCTACATGGTCGGCGAGGAGGCGACCGCACTCGCCCTCTTCGAGCAGGGCCGGCTCGACCTCGTGCGCCTGCCGCCGCTCGAGATCCGCCGCTACGAAGGCACATCCCGACACCGGACGGTGGCGGGGCTGCGCGGCTACTACTACGGGTTCGATGTCTCGTCGCCCCCGTTCGACGATGCGCGGGTGCGCCGCGCGTTCGCGATGGCGATCGATCGCTCGGAGCTGCCGCGGATCCTGCGCGGCGGCGAGATCCCTGCGACGAGCTGGATCCCCCCGGGCATGCCGCACCACGATCCGGCGATCGGCCTCGGCTTCGATCCCGGGCGGGCGCGCGCGCTGCTCGCCGAGGCCGGGATCGATCCCGCGCAGCTCGCGCCGATCCGCGTGGGGTACAACGCGGATCAAACGAACCGACTGGTGGCCGAGCGCATCCAGGCGCAGTGGCGGGAGCATCTCGGCGTGCGCGTGGAGCTCGAGGGCCGCGAGTGGAAGGCGTTCCTGCGCGAGCTCGCGGTGGATCCGCCGCCGGTGTTCCGCATGGGATGGGGCGCGGACTATCCGGATCCCGACAGCTTCATGGACCTGTTCACCTCGGGCAGCGCGAACAACTTCACCCGCTGGAGCGACGCCCGTTACGACGAGCTCGTGGCGCGCGCCGCGCGCGAGCGCGACCCCGCGCGGCGTCGAGCGCTCTACGATGATGCACAGCGCATCCTGTGCGAGGAAGAGGTGCCGATCGTTCCCCTCTTCGTCGCCTCGTATCACTACGCGGTGTCGGATCGCGTCGAGGGCTTCGCGCCCAACGCGATGGACCTCCTCTTCCTCGACGAGGTGCGCGTCCGATGATTCGCTACGTGGGGCTTCGCGTGATCCAGGGCGCAGCGATCCTGCTCGCGGTGGCGACGATCACGTTCGTGCTGCTGCGCTTCCTGCCGGGCGGGCCCTTCGACCGCGACAAGGCGCTGCCGCCCGAGATCCGCCGCAACGTCGAGGCGCGCTACGCGCTCGATCGCCCGCTGGCCGAGCAGTACGCGCGCTACCTCGCGGGCCTGGTGCGCGGCGACCTCGGACCGTCGTACAAGTACGTCGGGCGCGACGTGAGGGAGATCATTGCCGAAGGGCTTCCCGTGTCGGCGGGGCTCGGCGCGCTCGCGCTCGGCCTCGCCCTCGTGGGTGGCATCGGGATGGGCCTGGTGGCGGGAAGCCGGCCGGGCTCGGCACTCGATCGCGCGGTGATGCTGATTTCGGTGCTCGGCATCTCCGTGCCGAGCTTCGTGCTCGCCGCGGCGCTCGTCTACGGGCTCGCGCTCCGGCTCGGCGCCTTCCCCGCGGGGCTGTGGGAGGGACCCGAGCACGCGGTGCTTCCCACGCTCGCACTTGCAGCGCTGCCGCTCGCCACGATCGCGCAGCTCGCGCGCGTCTCGGTGATCGAGGTGGCTCGCCTCGACTTCGTGCGCACCGCGCGTGCGAAGGGGGTGCGCGAGGCGCGCGTGTTCCTGCACCACGTGCTGCGCAACGCCTGGCTCGCGGTCGTGACGTACTTCGGCCCGCTGCTCGCGACCCTTCTCACCGGCTCGTTCGTGGTCGAGAAGATCTTCGCCGTGCCCGGCATCGGCCGCTTCTTCGTCACCGCGGTCACCGACCGCGACCATCCGCTCGTGCTCGGCGTGACCCTCGTGTACTGCGCGCTTGTCGTGGCCGCGAACCTCGTCGTCGACCTCCTCTACGCGTGGATCGATCCGCGGATCCGCATGGGACGGCCGCGCGGATGAGCCGCGCAGGATGGATCGGCGCGGGCGTCGTGGTCCTGCTGCTCGCGATGGCGGCGGCGGGTGACCGCGTGTCCGGCCATCGCTTCGACGCGCAGGATCCGCTGCGCGCGCTCGAGGCGCCCTCGCGCGAGCACTGGATGGGCACGGACGCGCTCGGCCGCGATCTCTTCGCCCGCTTGGCCGCGGGCGCGCGGGTCTCGCTCGTGGTGGCCGTGGGCTCGACGCTGCTCGCGCTCGCGGTGGGAATCGCGTACGGCGGCGTGTCGGGCTACGTCGGCGGGCGCGTGGATGGCTGGCTCATGCGCGCGGTCGATGTCGCGTATTCGCTGCCCGACGTGCTCCTCGTCGTCCTGCTCACCGAGGTGCTGCAGGCGGGTCTCGCCGGCGTTCCCGACGTGTATCGCCGCTTGGCCGCGTTGGTGGTGGCGCTCGGCCTCGTGGGGTGGGTCTCCGTGGCGCGTCTCGTGCGCGGCCTCGTTCTGCAGGCTCGCGAGGAGCCGTGGGTCGAGGCCGCACATGCGATCGGCGCACCGTCCATGCGCGTCCTGTGGCGGCACATCCTCCCCAACGTCGCCGCGCCCATCCTGGTGACCGCGGCGCTGCGGATCCCCTCGGCGATCCTCGCGGAGTCGACGCTCTCCTTCCTCGGCTTGGGCGTGCAGCCGCCGTTCGCGAGCTGGGGTGTGCTCGCGAGCGACGGCTTCGTGGCGATGCGCTCCCATCCGCATGCGATCGTGTTTCCGTCGTTCGCGATCCTGCTCGCGCTGCTCGGCTTCCACCTGCTCGGAGACGCACTCCGCGCCCGTCTGGATCCGGGGCGAGGGTAGTGCGCCCGCTCGTGTCTCGGACGAACGATGCGCCGTCCAGTCACTCCCATGGGGCCGCGCCGCGGCTCCATCCCGTTGCCCGCGTCGGGCGCTGCCGGTACCTTGCTTCGCGTCCCATCCGGTGGAGCGCTGGATGGCACGGCGGCGGGGGCACGATGGCTCGGGGGGGCGCTACGTGATTCGAGTGGATGGCCTTTGCAAGCGCTACGGCAGCTTCGAGGCCGTGCGCGACGTCTCCTTCTCGATCGAGAAGGGCGAGGTCGTCGGCTTCCTCGGCCCCAACGGCGCGGGAAAGACGACGACGATGCGGGTGCTCACCGGCTTCCTGCCGCCGACGCGCGGGCGTGTCACCGTGGCGGGATTCGATCTCGCGCGCGAACCGCTCGCCGCGCGCCGGGCCGTGGGGTACCTGCCGGAGATCCCGCCGCTCTACCCGGAGATGCGGGTCGAGGACTACGTCGCGTACGCCGCGGCGCTGCACGACGTTGCCCGGGCGGTGCGGCGCGAGAAGGTCGATCGCGCGCTCGCGGCGTGCGGCCTCGTCGACGTGCGCCGCCGCGTGATCGGGACGCTGTCGAAGGGCTACCGGCAGCGGGTGGGCCTGGCGCAGGCGATCGTGCACGAGCCCGAAGTGCTCGTCCTCGACGAACCCACCGCCGGTCTCGATCCCGCGCAGATCACCGAGATCCGCGCGCTCATCCAATCGCTCGCCGAGACCCACGGCCGCACGATCATCCTCTCCACCCACGTGCTCGCCGAGGTCGAGGCGATCTGCAAGCGCGTGCTGATCCTCGCCTATGGGGAGATGTGTCTCGACGGACCGCTCGGCGAGGTGCGCGGCGACGGCACGCTCGAGCAGGTGTTCCTGCGCGAGGTGGATCGTGCCGCGCGCGCCCGTTCCGCCAGCCGCATGGCTGCGGAGGCCGCGTCGTGAAGCACGTCCCGGTCATTGCCGCGCGCGAGCTTCGTTCCGCGTTCTCCACGCCCGTGGCCTATGTGCTGCTCGCCGCCTATCTGGTGTTCGCGGGCTTCGTCTTCTTCGCGAGCCTGGGCGTGTTCCTCATGCGCGTGCAGCAGGTGCAGGCCTACGGGCTCACGCATCTGCTCGCCGAGTGGAACCTGAACGATGCCGTGATCGCGCCGGCGCTCTACACCTTCGTGTTCGCGTTCCTGGTGATCGTTCCGCTGCTCACCATGCGCGCTTTCGCCGAGGAGCGGGCGACCGGCTCGATCGAGCTTCTGCTCACCAGCCCCATCACCGTGGGCGAGATCGTCCTCGGCAAGTACCTGGCGGTGCTCGCCATGGTGGGGGCCCTGGTCGGGCTCACCGCCTTCTTCCCCGCGCTGCTCTTCCTGTATGGGGATCCGGAGCCGTGGCAGACGCTCGCGGGCCTGCTCACGCTCTTCCTCTACGGCGCCGGTCTCGGCGCGCTCGGCTGCTTCGTCTCCGCGCTCACGCGCAGCCAGATCGTGGCGGGAGTCGTGGGGATCATGGCGGCGCTGCTGCTCGTGATCCTCGATCTTGCCGGCGAGAGCACCGCGAACGAGACCCTGAAGGCGCTGCTCGGCTACCTGGGCACGAGCCAGCATTACGAGCAGGGCATCCGCGGGCAGGTGCGCACGGAGGATTGGGTCTACTTCGGCGCCATGGTGGTCGTGTTCCTGTCTCTTGCGCGCGCAGCGATCGACTCGCTGCGCTGGCGCTAGGAGCCCGCGGTGGGTGCACTTTGGGCTGCGATCGGCGCGGTGCTCGTCCTCTTCGGCGTCGTCGGCCTCATGGTCGGCGTGTCGCCGTGGGCGGTGTGGGCTCATCTGCTCGTGGGCCTCGGCCTGCTCGTCGCGGCCGCCGTGCAGAGCTCGGCGAAGCTGGGCGAGTTCCTCGCGAGCGATGCGGGGCGACGGGGGGGCAGCACGATCCTGCAGACGGCCGTCGTGCTGGGGATCACCGGCATGGTGGCGTGGCTCTCCGTGCGCCATCCCGTGCACTGGGACTGGACCGAGGCGAAGGTCCACTCGCTCGCCCGCGGCAGCCGCGACGTGCTCGCGCAGATCCCCTCCGACGGGCAGATCGAGATCCTCGCCTTCTACACGAGCGGCAACGAGCTCGAGGCGCGCAGCCGGCTCGAGCCCTACACGTACGAGAGCCCGCGCGTGCGCGTGCGCTACGTCGATCCGAATCGGCGTCCCGATCTCGCTGCGAAGCACGAGGTCCGCTCCGAGGGCGTGGTGATCGTGTGCGGCGGGCCGTGCGACACCGCGAAGGGAACCGTGCGGCTCGCGCAGGTGACCGAAGAAGAGGTGACCCGCGCGATCCGCAGCGTGCTGTCGAGCCGCCGCAAGGTCTACTTCACGACGGGGCACGGCGAGGCGAGCCCGAAGGACGAGCAGGCCTCGGGCATGACCGCGGCCGCGACCGCGCTCGGCGACGAGAACATCGAGGTCGAGGAGCTGCTGCTCGCCAATGCGGACGGCGTTCCCGAGGATGCGGATGCGGTGGTGATCGCGGGACCGAGCCACTCCGTGTTCGAGCGCGAGATCCGGATGCTCGACGCCTTTCTGCGCCGCGGCGGCTCCGTGCTCGTGCTGATCGATCCACTCGTGGTGACGAAGCTCGAGGAGCCGCTTCGCGCGTGGGGCGTCGAGGTCGGGGACGACGTGGTCGTCGAGGAGCAGATCCAGCTCTTCTCGGGGCCGCAGCTCGGCGTGCAGCCCGTCGTGACCTCGTACGGTGCGCATCCGATCACGGAGAAGCTCGCGTCCCAGCCCACGATGTTCACGATCGCGCGCTCGGTCCGGCCCGCGTCCGGTGTGGAGCCCGCGCCCATCGAGCTCTTGCGCACGGCAGAGAAGAGCTGGGCCGAGACGGATCTCTCCGCGTTCACCGAGCGGCGCGAGGTACAGCTCGATCCCGCGGCGGATCGCGTCGGACCGGTATCGCTTGCCGTCGCCCGCACCTTCCCGCGCGACGGCGTCGCGAAGGACGACGGCGCGCAGGATGTAGGAAATGCCGGCGGCGAGCGCGAGGGCCGGCTCGTCGTGATCGGCGACTCCGACTTCGCGCGCAACCGCTACGTGACCGAGCTGTACAACGCGGACTTCCTGCTGAATACGGTGAGCTGGATGGTGGGCGAGGAGGCCTTCGTCACCGTCGAGCGCAAGACGCCGCGCGCCTCGATGGTCCGCCTGTCCGAGCAGCAGTTCGCGAACTTCCGCTTCGCGGCGCTGTTCGTGCTGCCCGAGGCGATCGTTCTGCTCGGCATCCTCACCTGGTGGCGGCGCAGGGTCGCGGTGTAGGCGAGGGAGGCGCGCGTGAAGGCCCGTGGAACGATCGCGCTCTTCGCCCTGGCCGCGGCGCTCGGTCTCTACATCTGGCTCGTCGAGATCCGCGGCGAGGCCGAGCGCGAGGCGCAGCGGGCTGCGGAGAAGCGGCTCGTGCAGGTCGATTCCTCCGAGGTCACCGTACTCGAGCTCCCGCTCGAAGGCGGTGGTCATGCCCGGCTCGAGCGCGTGGACCCGCCCGAGGGCGAGTCGCCGTCGATGCCCGCGCGCATCCCCGCGTGGCGGCTTACCGCGCCCATCGAGTACGCGGCGGATGCCGACGCCGTGCGTCGTGTGCTCGATGCGTTCGCCGATCTGTCGTCCCTCGCGACCATCGACGACGCGGCCGACGATACGGCGATCTTCGGCCTGGACGAGGACGCGCGGGCGACTGCGGTGGCGCGCGCGGGCGACCGCGAGCTCGTGCGCGTGTACCTGGGAACGAAGGCGCCGGTGGGGGATGCGACGTACGCCGCGCTCGCGTCGGCGCCGAAGCGCATCGTCACGGTGTCGAACACGACGGCGATCCGTCTGCGGCCGGCGCTGCTCGAGCTTCGCGAGAAGCGCATCGCGCACCTCGAGGCCGGGGACGTGATGGGGTTTCGCGTGCGCGCAAAGGGAAGCCCCGTGGTCGCGGCGCGCCGGGCGGACGACGACTGGTGGGTCGACGACGGCGCCGTTTCGACGAACCGCGCGCGCGCGGATGCCGCACGCATCGATCGGCTGCTCGGAGAGATGGCGCACGCACGCGCGCTCGACTTCATGGACGAGCCGGCCCCGCCAGCCCGCTTCGGGCTCGCCCCGCCCGAGGTCGAGATCGTGCTCGAGACCGCCGCCGGCGAGCAGCGCTGGGCCTTCGGCCGCGCCGATGGCCACGTCTTCCTGCAGGTGGACGCTGCCCATCCCGTGTTCGAGGTGCGCGCCCCGCTCCTCGAAGGCGTGCCGCGCGATCCTTTCGACTACCGGCACAAACAGGTGTCGCGGATCGACGAGTCCGCCGTGCGCGAGATCGAGCTCGCCTTTCCGCGCGAGGATCGCCGCTACGTGCTCGCGCGCGCGAAGGCGGACGAGGCGCAAGACGCCGCTCCCGTCGAAGAGTGGACGGCCCGTGACGCGAGCGGACGGCCCGTCGACCTTCCGGCGCTCTTCGCGGACGATCTCCTCTTTGCGATCGCCTCGCTTGATGCCACCGGCATCGAGGCCGATTCCTCGCGCGCTGCGGCGCTCGGGCTCGAGCCGCCGAGCGTGCGCGTCGTCGCACGGGACGCACACGGGGCGGAGCTCGGCTGGCTCGCGCTCGGCAATCTCGTCGAGGGCAGGGGCGTGTCCGCGCGCTCGTCGGCCGGCTCCGAGCTGTGGTGGGTGAAGGCCGACATCGTCGAGGATGTCCCCCTCGGACACGATGCGTTGCTCGTGGAGCTCTCGCCGAAGAGCGAGGGCTCGGCCGCCGCCACCGACGCTTCCGGCGACCGGAGCGAATAGGCGATCGCCGCACCGACGTCGGCGCTACGCGACGCCCGGGTCGGATTCCGCGAGCACGGCGATCATGGCGTCGTGCACGAAGCCGTTCGAGGCGACCAGGTTGCGGCTCGAAGCGGGGCCGCCGGTGAAGTTCGTGGCGCGGCCGCCCGCCTCGGCGAGCAGCACGAGTCCGGCGGCGACGTCCCACGCCGCGAGGTGCAGCTCCCAGAAGCCGTCGAAGCGGCCGGCGGCGACGTAGGCGAGGTCGAGTGCGGCGCTTCCCGCGCGCCGGATCGCCTGCACGCGCTTGAGGAAGCCGACGAACGGTTCGATGTTGTTCGCGCGAGCGGTGTGCACGTCGTAGGCAAAGCCGGTGGCGAGCATGGATCGCGCGAGCTCGGCGGTCTCGCTCACGCGGATGCGCTCGCCATTCAGGAAGGCGCCGTGCCCGCGAAGCGCCGAGAACATCTCGTCGCGCATGGGGTCGTAGACGACCCCCGCCGCGCCCTCGCCGTGGAGCTCGATGCCAATCGACACCGCGAAGTGTGGGAAGCCATGGGCGTAATTCGTGGTTCCGTCGAGTGGATCGACGATCCAGCGCACGCCGTTCGTGCCGCGGCCCTCGCGAGTTCCGGTCTCCTCGGTGAGCACCTCGTCGTCCGGGCGCGCGCGATGGATGCGCTCGAGGATCAGTGCGTCGCAGGCGTGATCCACGTCGGTGACGAGATCGATCGGGCTGCTCTTCGTATGGATCACGCGCGGCTCGCGAAAGCGCTCGCGCTGCAGCGCGCCGGCCTGGCGCGCGATGTCCATGGCGAGATCGAGCAAGTCCCTCATCGCTCGGTCTCCATGCGGAACAGCCGGTAGGTGTTTCCCGCGGTGATCTCGGCCACGCGCTCGGCGTCGACGCCGTGGATCGCCGCCAGGCACTCGGCGACGTGCACGACGAAGGCGGGTTCGTTGCGGCGCCCCCGATGGGGATCGGGCGCGAGCAGCGGGGAGTCGGTCTCGATGAGTGTGCGCTCGAGCGGAGTCTCCCTGGCGACGGCGCGAAGGTCCTCGGTGTTGCGGAAGGTGAGGATGCCCGAGAACGAGAGCATGAAGCTGCGGGCCAGGCACTCACGCGCGAATGCGAGGTCACCGGTGAAGCAGTGGATCACGCCGCCCGCCCGCTCGGCGCCCTCCTCGTCGAGGATGCGCAAGAGCTCGTCGTAGGCATCGCGTTCGCCGCGGCTCGGTCGCACGTGGATCACGAGCGGCAGTCCCGTCTCGCGGGCGATCCGGATCTGCGCGCGTAGACATTCGCGCTGCGCCTCGCGCGGGGAGTGCTCGTACCAGTAGTCGAGCCCGCACTCGCCGACGGCGACGACGCGCGGATGGCCGAGCCAGCCCGAGACCGCGCGCCTGGCGCGATCGTCCCAGTCCTCGGCCTCGTGCGGGTGGACGCCTGCCGTTGCCCACACCCCCCGGTGTTCCCTGGCCAGTGCCAGTGCCCCCGCGTTGTGCTCGAGACCGTAGCCGGCACCGACGGCGAGGATGCCCTCGACGCCCGCCTGCCGCGCGCGCTCGATCAGGCGCGGCGCCTCCGCGTAGAGATCCGGCGAGCCGATGTGGGCGTGGCTGTCGAACAGTCGCATGACGGAGGGGCTAGCCGATCGAGGCGCGCAGGTCGAGGAGCACACCCTCGACGACGAGCTGCGGATTGAGGTTGCGGCGCGCGAGCTCGCGCCGGGTCTGCTGCGCGGACTCGAACTGCCGCAGCCAGCGCCCGATGGCATGCGAGTCCGA
>CAZOTO010000003.1:22754-56396 GCA_964582775.1 uncultured Myxococcales bacterium | reverse complement strand
TGGCGCGAGCCGACGCCGATCTCGGAGCGCGAGCGCGAGGTGCTGCGCGAGCTCGACGCGCTGGTGTCGGGCGAGAGCCCGTTCGAGCTGCACCAGTCCGACGAGTTCATGGAGGGCGCGGTGCCCGGTCTCGATCCGCGCATGCGCGCACGGCTTCGCGCGGGCGAGTTCACGTCGCAGGCGGAGATCGACCTGCACGGGCTCGTCGCCCGCGATGCGCGCGCGCAGGTGGAGCGCTTCGTGGTGGACGCGCATCGCCGCGGCCTTCGCTGCGTGCGGATCGTACACGGACGCGGCCGCAACTCCCCCGGCGGCGAAGCGGTGCTGAAGCCCTCGCTGCCGCGCTGGCTCGCGCGCGGGCCCGCGCGGCTTCGCGTGCTCGCGTACGCGAGCGCCCGGCCCGTGGACGGCGGCACGGGCGCGACCTACGTGCTGCTGCGCAGGGGGCTGCGCGAGCCCGATGGTGGGGACCCACGACACCGCCCGGGCAAGCTCCTATGATCCGGCCGTGAGCTCGACCTTCGGACATCTCCTGCGCATCCACACCTTCGGCGAATCGCACGGCGGCGGCGTGGGCGTGGTGATCGACGGTTGCCCGCCGCGCATCCCGATCGACGTGGCCGAGATCCAGATCGAGCTCGATCGGCGGCGGCCGGGGCAGAGCCGGCTCGTCACCCCGCGGCAGGAGGCCGACCGCGCAGAGATCCTCTCCGGCGTGTTCGAGGGCCACACGCTCGGCACGCCGATCGCGATCCTCGTGCGCAACCAGGACGCGCGCTCCGAGTCCTACGCGCATCTGCGCGACGTCTACCGCCCGTCGCACGCGGACTACACGTACGAAGCGAAGTACGGCATCCGCAGCTGGCACGGCGGTGGGCGCGCGAGCGCCCGCGAGACGATCGGCCGGGTGGCCGCCGGTGCGATCGCTCGCAAGGTCCTGCGGCTCGCCGGCTTCGGCGAGATCGTGGGCTTCGTGAGCCAGGTCCACACGATCGAGGCGAAGTGCGGTTCCGCGTCCGTCACGCGCGAGGCGGTCGAAGCGAGCGAGGTTCGCTGCCCCGACGCCGAGGCGGCCCGCGCCATGGCCGAGCGCATCGATCGCGCGCGGCGCGATGGCGACAGCGTGGGCGGCGTGGTGACCTGCATCGCACACGGGGTTCCGGCGGGCCTCGGCGAGCCGGTGTTCGACAAGCTCGATGCGGACCTCGCACGCGCCATGCTGTCGATCCCCGCCTGCAAGGGCTTCGAGAGCGGGTCGGGCTTCGCGGGCGCGGCGCTCACGGGAAGCGAGCACAACGATCCGTTCTTCTCCGAGGGCGGACGCGTGCGTACGCGCACGAACCGCTCGGGCGGTATCCAGGGGGGGGTCTCGAACGGGGAGCCGATCGTGATCCGCGCCGCCTTCAAGCCCACCGCCACGATCCACAAGGAGCAGGAGACCGTCACCACCGCGGGTGAGCCCGCGCGGCTGGCGGCCGAGGGCCGCCACGATCCGTGCGTGCTTCCCCGCGCGGTGCCGGTGGTCGAGGCCATGGTGGCGCTCGTGCTCTGCGACCACTGGCTGCGCCAACGGGCGATCCTTCCGCCAACCGGCTGAGCGGGCCTAAACCGCCGGT
Source organism: uncultured Myxococcales bacterium (assembly GCA_964582775.1). Classification (GTDB taxonomy): domain Bacteria; phylum Myxococcota_A; class UBA9160; order SZUA-336; family SZUA-336; genus CAZOTO01. Next base: position 54,780 of record CAZOTO010000003.1, on the reverse strand, counting down.
CCCATTCGGACCGATGCGCAGCGGCATGTGGATCGATCTGGCTGCGCTCGCGATCTTCGTCGTCTTCGTGACCCTCGGGGCCGTCCGCGGAACGCTCCTGGGCCTGGTGCACACGATCACGATCGTTGCCAGCTACGGAGCAGCGCTGCTGGCGGCGACCCGGCTCGCCGAGCCCGCGTCGCACGTGCTCGGAGTCCGGCCCTTGTTCGCGGGGGCCGTGGCCGGGATGGTCGCTTTCGGGGTGGCTTGGGTCCTGGTCGGAATCGCCGGACGGCTCGTCGTGCACCGCGCCGAGAGGAAGCGGGCGGGCCGGCCGCGTTCGGCGGCGGATCGGCTCGGCGGGGCTGCGATCGGGGCCGTACACGGCGCCGTGTTGGCACTCCTCGTGGGTTGGCTCGGCCTGTGGCTCGAAGCTGCGCTCCAGGCCCGGTCGATGCCGGCGATGCAGGCGATGCAGGAAAGCGCCCCGCCTGCCCCCTCGCCCGCCCGGGAAGCCTCGCGTGCCGTCGCGCGCTCCGTGGCCAGCGCCGCCATGGGCGAAGGCACGGGCGCTCGCGTCGGCGTGAACCTGATCGCGAGCCCGGCCGAGACGATGGCCGGCGTGCGCCGGGTGCTCGACAACCCGCGGATCCGCACGCTGCAGGAGGACCGCTTGTTCTGGCAGCACGTGTCGAGCGGTGCGGTCGACGCCGCGCTCAACCAGGCGAGCTTCCTCGGGATCGCCTATGACGACACGCTGCGCGGACAGCTCGCGGATCTGGGCCTGGTGGGCGAGGCCGCCCGGGGCGACGCGCGGCTCTTCCGCAACTCCTGCCACGATGCGCTCGCGCGCGTGGCCCCCGCGCTGCGAGATCTGCGCGAGGATCCGCAGGTCCATGCTCTGCTCGCCGACGAGGGAATCCAGCGCGCGCTCTCCGAGGGCGACACGGTCGCGATGCTCGCCAACCCCCAGTTCCGCAGCCTGGTCGATCGCGTGGTGTCCCGCGTCGAGCCACCCGGCCCCGCGAGCCCCGCACCCGACGACGACACCGGTTCCTAGGGCAGGATCGACAGGCCAGCGACGGCGGCGAGCCATGCGACGAGCAGGCCGAGCCCGGCCGCCGCGCCGTGCGCGCTGCGAACCGCCGGGGATTCCTCTCGGTCGAGGCGCCCGCCGAGTGCTGCCCCTGCCACGAGGGCGATGAGCGCGAGCAAGGACAGCCAGCCATGGGCGGTGGACAGCGCGGTCTCGCCGCGGATCCAGATCCGCGAGGCCACGGCCATCGCGAACCCCACGGCCACGAGACCCACGAAGCAGCGCCCGAGCAGCAGGTGCCGTCCGCGATCGTAGGCACGTCCCGAGAGCCTCTCGCGGCGCATGCGCAGCCCGCCACGCATCACGGATGCGCCGAGCGCCAGAGCCGAGGCCATCGCCACCGGGTGTATGTAATCCGTCCAGGCCACCGTCGTGCGGCAGCCTAGCCCGCGACGACCTCCCTGGTCCACTCGACGGGAAGCTGTTACCTCGTTCTGCCAAGGGATCGCGGCGAGTCCGGAACGGGACCGCGCGTCGCGCGGCGGGGAATACCGCATGGGGGATGGGAACAGGCAGGCACTGCGGCTCGCGGTGACCCACTTGGAGCGCTTCCGTGGCGCCATCGAGGCCGAGGTGAACCGGCGGATGGGCCGCGAGGAGCCCCCGCCGGAGGTTCGCGCCGAGCTCATCCGGCGCTTCCGGACCTTCTGCCGACTCGCCGCGCTCGATCCCCGTGTGGCGAAGCCGTCCCTGGACGGCCTCGGGGGAAACCGCCCCGCTGCGCTCGAGCGCGCGGTCGCCACCGCGGTCGATGTGGCCTGCCAATGTGCTCCGCCCGAGGACGTGGCTCGAGCGCTGCGCGACCTGGAGGGTCTCTTCCGCGCCGGCATCCGCCGCACGATGGATCTCGAGCCCGTCCTCGAGACGAAGAAGACGCGCGGCCGCAAGCGGCGCCCCAACGCCGGCAAGCGCGTACGCGCGGCGATCGATCGCATCTCCGACGCCTACGTGGCGGTGAATCTGGATACGGGGCAGATCCTGGACGTGAACCCGGCGGCGGAGAGCCTCCTCGGGACCGACGCCGAGAAGCTGCTCGACCGGCCCTTCGGCTCCCTCATCGCGCCGAGCCACCGGCGCTTCTTCACGGACCTGGAGTCGCGGCTCGATGCCGGCGAGGACGGAGGCCTGTTCGAGGTCGCACTCGCCCGGCCCGACGGTGCGAGCGTGGCGGTCGAACTCGGCGTGGCGCAGCACACGATCTCGGGGCACCGGCTGGCCATCTTCACCGCCCGCGAGCGTTTGCCGGGTGCGGTCCGCTAGACGTGTCTACTCGGAACGCAGCAGGTGGGCCGCGGGAAGCCGCGCCAGCAGCGAGTCGAACGCGCGGTCCGCATAGCGCGCGTCGCGCGACTCGAGCGTGAGCATCGTCCGGTAGTCCGCGTCCCGGCTCACCGCGGGATAGCTTCCGAGCAGAAGCTGGGGGAACTCCTCCAGCACCTCGTGCAACGCGTGCGCGATCTCGCTCTCGAAGCAATCCACCCAGATGCGCCGCAGGTGGAACGGCGTTCCCTGGAAGCAGGTGCGCGCGGATTCGAACTTCGACTGCAGCAGCGCGGGAATCCCCGGAAAGACGTAGACGTTGCGCATGCGCACGAGGGGGAACCACGGATCCTCCTCGCCGACGAACTCCGCGCCCTCGGGGACCATGCACATCTTCAGGTGATAGGTGTTGGGCTCCCGATCGCGGAGCGCTGCACGCAGGCGCTTCTCGAGCTCGGGGTGGACGACGAGCCGAGCATCGAAGGCCCGCGACACCGCCTCGAGCGTGACATCGTCGTGTGTCGGACCTACACCGCCCGTGGTGAGCACGTAATCGTACGCGGCCGAGAGCGCCCGCACCTCGTCGGAGATCACCTCGATCACGTCCTGGATCACGTGGACGCAGCGCACGTCGACGCCCTGCTTGCGCAGCTCCGCGAGCAGGAACGGGGTGTTCTCGTCCCGCACCTTTCCCGAGAGCACCTCGTTGCCGATGATCACGATCGCTGCCGTCGACATCCCGGCCATGGTAGGCCCGCACCACGCCTCCCTTCAACCGACGGCGCCGATCGCCTACCCTGCGTCGCATGCCGATCCTGCAGCTCGGGCCCGCGCGCCAACGCATCGAGGTCTCCCGCGGCACGCGGCTGATCGACGCGATCCGCGCCGCCGGCTTCCCCATCGCGCGCTCCTGCGGCGACGATCTCGTCTGCGCGAAGTGCGGCGTGCGCGTGCTGGAGGGCCGGGTATCGGACGAACGTGCCGCCGAGCGCCGGGTGAAGCGGGCGAACCGCGTCCCCGACGAGCTTCGCCTCGCCTGCGCGATCCGCGTGCGCGACGACCTCGTGGTCACCGCGGACTACTGGGGAGGAGAGGAGCCAGCGTGAGCGATGCGCTCGTGATCGTCGACCACGGCAGCCGCCGGCCCGAGGCGCACGCGCACCTCGAACGCATCGCCGCCTGGGTGCGCGAGCGCACGAGCGGCATCGCGGTGCACGTGGCGCACATGGAGCTCGCGCAGCCCTCGCTCGCCAGCGCGATCGCGCGCTGCGCCGCCGAGGGTGCGCGACGCATCGTCGTGCACCCGCTCTTCCTGGGACCCGGCCGGCACCTGGTCGAGGACATCCCCCGGCTCGTCGCCGAGACCGCCCGCGCGCACCCGGGCATCGAGGTGCGCATCTCGGCGGCCGTGGGTGAGGTTCCCGCCATCGCGGATGCGATCCTCGCCGCGGTAGGCCTCGATCCGCCCCCGGATTCCCGATAGCCTGCGCGCGCACGACCCTTCCGCAGGAGGCCCGGCCCCATGGCGCGCATCAACGAGAACTACCGCAAGCTCGCGAGCGGATACCTCTTCCCGGAGATCGCCCGGCGCGTACGCGCCTTCGCCGACGAGAACCCCGAGGCCCGCATCCTGCGCCTGGGCATCGGCGACGTGGTGCTGCCGCTGCCCGAGGCGGTGCGCGAGGCCATGAAGCGCGCGGTGGACGACCTCGGCACCGAGGCCGGCTTCCGCGGCTACGGCCCCGAGCAGGGATACGACTTCCTGCGGGAGGCGATCGCGGAGCACGACTTCCGCGCACGCGGGGTGCCCGTCGCGGCGGACGAGATCTTCGTCTCCGACGGCTCCAAGTGCGACAGCGCGAACATCCAGGAGATCTTCGCGCTCGATGCCTCGATCGCGGTGCCCGACCCGGTCTATCCGGTCTACGTCGACACGAACGTGATGGCGGGACGCACGGGGCCGGCGACACCGAACGGTGGCTACGAAGGCATCCACTACCTGCCGTGCGACGAGAGCAACGGCTTCGTCGCCGAGCCACCGGACCGCGCGGTGGATCTCGCCTACCTGTGCTTCCCCAACAATCCCACGGGGGCCGTGGCCACCCGCGAGCAGCTCGCGCACTGGGTGGACTGGGCGCGCGCCTGCGGAGCCATCCTGCTCTTCGACGCGGCATACGAGGCGTTCGTCCGCGATCCATCGATCCCGCGCTCGATCTACGAGATCCCCGGCGCGCGCGAGGTGGCCATCGAGTTCCGCAGCTTCTCGAAGACCGCCGGCTTCACCGGCGTGCGCTGCGGCTACGTGGTCGTGCCCGCGCAGCTGTGCGGGCGCACGGCGGCGGGCGAGCGCGTGGAGATCCGGCCACTCTGGCTACGCCGCCAGACGACGAAGTTCAACGGCGCTTCGTATCCGGTGCAGGCGGGAGCGGCTGCCTGCTACACGCCGGAGGGTCGGGCCGGCCTCGGTGCGAACATCGACTACTACATGGAGAACGCGCGGATCATCCGCGAGGGGCTCGCGCGCCTGGGCCTCACGGTGTACGGCGCCACGAACGCGCCCTACGCATGGGTGCGTACCCCGAACGGAATCGGGTCGTGGGACTTCTTCGACCGGCTGCTGCGCTCGGCACACGTCGTGGGCACTCCGGGCGCTGGCTTCGGCGCACGCGGAGAGGGGTTCCTGCGGCTGTCCGCCTTCGGCAAGCGCGAGAACGTGGAAGAGGCCGTGCGCCGGATCGAGAAGAGCCTGGCTCCGTAGCGCTCGGCCCTACCCGTTCGCACGGGCGAGCAGCTTGGCGAGCTCGCCGTTCTCGTGCATCTCGAGCACGATGTCGCAGCCGCCGACGAACGTGCCGCCCACGTAGAGCTGCGGGATCGTCGGCCAGTCCGCGTACTCCTTGATGCCCGCGCGGATATCGGGATCCGCGAGCACGTCCACGGCTTCGTACTCCACTGCGTGGCGCGCGAGCACCTGGACGACGCGTGCGGAGAAGCCGCACTGGGGAAAATCGGGCGTTCCCTTCAGGAACAGAACCACCGGATTCGAGGTCACCAGTGCCTCGATCTCCGCCTGAACATCGCGCCGTGTCATGTCAGAGCTCTCCATCTCCTGTCTCATGGGTAGACCGGGCGCAGAGGATATCATCCCCCGGGGGTCCATTGGGAGAGGACTTCCGCGAAAGGAGCCGTCCATGCCTGCCACCCGCGTCGAACGCGACTCGATGGGCGAGGTCCTCGTCCCCGCAGAGGCCTACTACGGCGCCCAGACCCAGCGGGCCGTCGAGAACTTCCCCGTGAGCGGGCTTCGCCTGCCGCGGCGATTCCTGGCCGCGCTCGGCGCGATCAAGGCTGCCGCCGCGCGAACGAACCTCGCGCTCGGCGAGCTCGAGCCGCGAATCGCCGAGGCGATCGCCCGCGCGGCGGACGAGGTGTGCGAGGGCCTCTGGGACGCCGAGTTCGTGGTCGACGTGTTCCAGACGGGCTCGGGTACGTCCACGAACATGAACGCGAACGAGGTGATCGCGGCCCGCGCGAACGAGATCCTGGCGGGACGGCGCGCCTCGGGCCCCGTCCATCCGAACGATCACGTGAACCGCGGCCAATCCTCGAACGACGTGATCCCGAGCGCGCTGCACGTCGCCGCACGGCAGGCGATCGTCGAGGATCTGCTCCCCGCGCTCGAGCGGCTGCGCGCCTCGCTCGCGCGCAAGGCCGAGGATCTCGATCCGATCGTGAAGATCGGGCGCACCCACCTGCAGGACGCGACGCCGCTCCGGCTCGGCCAGGAGTTCGGGGGCTGGGCCAGCCAGATCGCGCACGGCCTCGCGCGCGCACGCGCAGCGGCCGGGGAGCTCGCCGAGCTCGCGCTCGGCGGTACGGCGGTGGGCACCGGGCTCAACGCACCGCGAGGCTTCGCCGAGGGCGTGATCGAGCGGATCGGTGCGTACACCGGACAGCGCTACCGGCGGGCGGAGAATGCGTTCGAGGCGCAGGGGGCCCGGGACGCTGCGGTCTCGGCGTCGGGCGCGCTTCGCGCGATCGCGGTCTCGCTGCTGAAGATCACGACGGATCTACGGCTGCTCGCGAGCGGACCGCGCTGCGGGCTCGGGGAGCTGCGCCTTCCCGCCGTGCAGCCGGGCTCATCCATCATGCCGGGCAAGGTGAACCCCGTGATCTGCGAGGCGGTCGCCATGGTCTCGGCCCAAGTGATCGGAAACGATGCCGCGATCGCCGTGGGGGGGCTCTCGGGGCACCTCGAGCTCAACGCCTTCGTGCCGCTGATCGCCCACGACCTGCTGCAGTCCATCGAGCTGCTCGCCAACGCGGGCCGGCTGCTGGCCGAGCGCTGCGTGGATGGGATCGAAGCGGACGCGCAGCGCGCGACCGCGTGGGTGGAGCGGAGCCTGGCCATGGCCACCGCGCTCGCTCCCCGCATCGGCTACGACGCGGCCGCCGCCATCGCCAAGGAGGCCTACGAGAGCGGCCGCACGATTCGCGAGGTGTGCCGCGAGCGAAGCGGGATTCCACCCGACGAGCTCGAGCGGCTGCTCGATCCGAGCAGCCAGACCGGCGAGGGACGCGCCACGCAGGAAGGCGAGGTTGAAGTGGAAGGGGGCGGGCGATGAGCGGATCGCTCTCGAGCCGCTGGCGCAGCGTGCGCTGTGCCCTCGCCGGCGTGGCGTTCCTCGTGCGCTCGCAGCCCAACGCACGCATACACACGGCGGTGACGGTCGCGGTGGTGGGTCTTGGCGCGTGGCTTGGGCTGTCGCGTTTCGAGTGGTGCTGGCTCGCGGTGGCGATCGCCGCGGTGTGGACGGCCGAAGCGCTCAACACCGCCATCGAGCTCATTGCCGACGAGGTCTGCTCCGATCACCGTCCGCGCATCGGCCAGGCGAAGGACGTCGCGGCAGCCGGTGTGCTCGCCGCCGCCGCGGGCTCCGCCGTGATCGGCGCACTGGTGCTCGGCCCGCATCTGCTGCAATGGCTCGGCATCGCTTCGATGTGAGCGCCGCGTTCGCGTCCGCTCAGTCCCACAGACCGACGATGTTCTCGTAACGCTCGATGCGCGCCGCACCGCCCTCCTCGATGTGCCGCGCATACATCTCGAGCTCGAGCAGCTTGCGGCTGGTCCAGCTCTCGGCAAGCGGCAGACGCGAGGGCGCCCGGGCCGCTTGGCGCACGAGCTCCGCTCCGACGATCACGTGGATCGCCATCTCGGCCATCGCGCGGGCCGAGAGCAGCGCGTAGGCGAAATCCTTGCGCAGCGCATTCGACACCTCTTCGATGCGTGCGATACCGGCGAGCACCTTCTCGGCGAGCGGCGCGAGATCTCCTCCCGCCAGCGCGCCGAGCTCCTTGCGCAGATCCTCGAACACGATCCCGAGCGCGCCCTTGCCGATCTCCTTCAGCGCGAACGAGACCTGGATCTCGCTCGTTCCCTCGTAGATCGTGGTGATGATTCCATCGCGGTGCAGCTTGCCCACGGCGGAGTCGTCCATGAAGCCGATGCCGCCGTGGACCTGGATCGCGCAGCGCGAGATGTCGTCGCAGTTCTCGGTGGCGAGATACTTCGCGAGCGGCGTGAACAGCCGGTAGCACACGGCGTTTCGCTCGTGGACGCGCTCGAGCTCGGCGCGCTCCGCCCCGGAGAGATCCTTCTCCCGCGCGAGATGGCTCTCGATCGCGCGATTGTGATCGATCAGTGCCGAGCAGCGATAGAGCAGCGCCCGGCTGCCCTCGAGGTTCAGGATCATCCGCGCGAGCAGGTTCTTCATGAGTGGCTGCTCGCCGATCGACACGCCGAACTGCTTGCGCTCGCGCGAGTAGCGCACGGCCTCCTCGACCGCGGCCTCGGAAATGCCGATCGCTTGCGCGGCCACGCCGAGGCGCGCGTTGTTCATGAGGTCGAGCATGGCCTTGAAGCCCTCGCCCTTCCCGCCGATCCGCCACGCCTGCGCGCGGTCGAAGCGGATGGCACAGGTGGGCGAGCCGTGGAGCCCCATCTTGTCCTCGAGCCGCTCGACGTACACGCGATTGGCCTCGCCCTCGGGCAGCGTGCGCGGGCACAGGAAGAGCGACAGCCCCTTCGTCGTGCCCTTCGACGCCTCGAACGTGTCGTCGTCGCGCGCGAGCACCAGGTGCACCTCGGCACCGCCGTTGGTGATGAAGATCTTCTCGCCGGTGAGGAAGCAGCCGCCGTCTTCCTCGACGGCGCGGGTGAGGATCGCGCCGAGGTCGCTCCCCGCCTGCGGCTCGGTGAGGTCCATCGCGCCCTGGATCTCACCGCTCACGAAGCGCGGCAGATACGCGCGGCGCAGCTCCTCGGGCGCGTACTTCTGGATGTCCTCCGCGACACCCGCCTGCAGACCGACGATCGTCATGAGCGACGGATCCGCGCGCGACACCATCTGGATCGCGATGTTGCACAGCAGCACCGGCAGATCGAATCCCCCGTACGCTTCGGCGACGCCGAGGCTCACCAGCCCCGCGCGGCGCAGCTCCTCGTAGCCGTGCTGCACGTGATCGGGAAGACGGACCCGGCCATCCTCGAGAGTGGGCGAGGACTCCCAGTCCTCCAGGGCCGGACCCTGCAGCCGCTCGCACACCTCGGCGCAGGTCTCGACCACACCGCGCAGCGCGGCGACCTCGCCCTCGACGTCGGCATCGCTGCCCTTGCGGTAGCGGAAGTACGTCTCCCAATCGACGATGTCGCCGAGATAGAGAGAGATCCCTTCGTGCAGATATCCCGACATCGCTTCCTCCTCCGCCAGCGGTGTCCCACGAGAGTGGAGCACGGCGCGGCGCATCCGCCAACCGCGAATCCTGCCGAGCGCTCGCCTCGGGCCGCACGGGACGCGCGAAGCCGCTATGCTCCGCCCCCGCGCGCCGCAACGGGACGCGTGCGTGCGACGAGGATCGACGCAGGAGGGCCGGAGATGTACGTGGGCAGGATCGTGGCGGTGGGAAGGACTCCCCGAGGGGCGAACGCCGCGCTGTACCGGGTCTCCTCGCGGTCGTTTCCGAACCGCAAGGCGGTCGACCAGGGCGGCCGGCTCGCCATCGTCCCGCGCGACGGGCACGAGGCGGACGTCCACCGCAATCCGTACATCGCCTACCACTGCCTGCGGATCGCCGGGGCATGGGCCATTGCGACCAATGGCAGCCACACGGATCCGATCGCGGAGAAGGTCGCGAGCGGCATGTCCGTGCGCGACGCCTTCGCGGCGTCGCTGCTCGTGCTCGACTTCGAGAAGGACGACTACGACACGCCGCGGATCGCCGCAGCCGTGCCGCTCGAGGGCGACGAGGGTTGGCTCGGCATCGTGCGGCGCGACGCCTTGGTGGTGAAGCGGGTGCCGCTCGAGGCAGGACGGGCCTGGTACCTGGCGACGTACGAGGCCAACGACGTGCGCGACGGCCAGCGCGTGCCGTTCTCGGCGGAGGACGCCGGCACGGCCGCCAGCGAGGTGCTGTCGGGCGGCGCGTTCGCCGCACTCACGAATCCCGTGACGAGCGCCGCCGCGGTGTCGAAGGGCAGCGCGTTCGAGCTGGCGACGCGGATCGCGGCCGATCCGCGCTGAGCCGTCAGTAGGGCAGACGGTTCGCGGTCGCGAGGATCGCCTCGCGCGCTTCGAGCAGAACGCCGGTGGCATCCCACGTGCCCTCGGCGAGCTGGCGGCGCGCACCCTCGGGAATGCGCGCGGGCGCTTCGCCGCCCTCCCAGCGGACGAGGCCCCCGACGAGATCGATGGCGACCGTCTGCGAGGGATCGGCCTCGACCGCCGCCATGAGGCGCGTGACGTCGGCCTCGCTCGCGGTCACCGCGGGAATCCCCAGGGCGATGCAGTTGCCGAAGAAGATCTCGGCGAAGGACTCGCCCACGATGGCGCGGATTCCCCAGCGCAGGAGCGCCTGCGGCGCGTGCTCACGCGAGCTGCCGCAGCCGAAGTTCTTGTTCACGACGAGGACCGAGGCGCCGGCGAAGCGCGGATCGTCGAACGGATGCCCGAGCGGACGGCCATCGGCGTCGAAGCGCACGTCCTGGAACACGTGCTTCTCCAGGCCCGCGAAGCGGATCGAGGTCATGTAGCGCGCGGGGATGATGCGATCGGTGTCGATGTCGTCTCCGCGCACGACGACCCCGCGGCCGTGGCGCTCCGTGATGCGCTGCACCGTCGGGCTCATTCCACGATCTCCCGTACATCCGTGACGCATCCGGTGACGGCCGCCGCCGCGACCATCGCGGGGCTCATAAGCAGCGTGCGGCCCGACGGGCTGCCCTGCCGTCCCTTGAAGTTGCGATTCGAGCTCGAGGCGCAGACCTCGCGGCCGCGCAGCTTGTCCGGGTTCATCGCTAGGCACATCGAGCAGCCGGGCTCGCGCCACTCGAAGCCGGCGGCGCGGAAGACCTCGTGCAGTCCCTCGGACTCGGCCTGCCGCTTCACCGGCTCGGAGCCGGGAACGACGAGCGCGCGCACGCCGGGAGCGACGCGCCGGCCGCGCGCCACCTTCGCGGCCTCGCGCAGGTCGGAGAGGCGGCCGTTCGTGCACGAGCCGAGGAAGGCGACGTCGATCCGCGTGCCGGCGATCTTCTCGCCGGGCCGCAGATCCATGTACGCGTACGCGTCCTCGGCCACGGCGCGATCGCCGGCCGACATGTCCTCGACGCGGGGCAGCGTCTCGTCCACGCCGATCGCGTGCCCGGGGTGGATGCCCCAGGTGACGGTGGGTGCGATGCGTCCGCCGTCGAGCGCCACGTCGTCGTCGTAGCGCGCATCGGGATCGCTCGAGACGGACCTCCAGAAGGCGAGCCTGCGCTCGTAGGCGTCGCCCGTGGGCACGAACTCGCGGCCGCGCAGGTACGCGAACGTCGTCTCGTCCGGGTTCACGTAGCCCACGCGCGCGCCGCCCTCGATGGACATGTTGCAGATCGTCATCCGCTCCTCCATCGACATGCGCTCGACGACGGGCCCCGCGTACTCGTACGCATAGCCGACGCCGCCCTGCACGCCGAGCACGCGGATGATGTGGAGGATCACGTCCTTCGCGTACACGCCCGCGGAGAGCTCCCCCTCGACGCGGATGCGGCGCACCTTCGGACGCGCCATGGCCAGGCACTGGGTGGCGAGCACGTCGCGAACCTGGCTCGTGCCGATGCCGAAGGCGATCGCGCCGAAGGCTCCGTGCGTCGAGGTGTGACTATCGCCGCATGCGATCGTCATCCCCGGCTGGGTGAGCCCCATCTCGGGGCCGATCACGTGCACGATCCCCTGGTGCCCGGAGCCGATGCCGAAGAAGCGGATGCCGTGCGCCTTCGTGTTGTCCGCGAGCGCCTGGAGCATCTCCTCGGCCAACGGATCGGACAGCGGACGCATCCGTGTGTCGGTCGGGACGATGTGGTCCACCGTCGCGAACGTGCGCTCGGGAAAGAGCACCTCCAGGCCCGCGTCCTCGAGCATCTGGAAGCCCTGCGGACTCGTGACCTCGTGGATCAGGTGCGTGCCGATGAAGAGCTGCGTCTGGCCCGTGGGCAGCTCGCGCACGGTGTGGAGGTTCCAGACTTTGTCGAGAAGCGTATCGCCCATGGCCTCCCCAGGAGGGCTCCGCCCCCGCGGGAGCCCCGGCGGGGGTTGTAGCCGAAACCGGGGCGGAGTTCACGAGGCAGAGCGGGGCCACCCGTGTGCGGCAGCCGCCCCGTTTCGCGCCGCTACCGCTCGCCGACGACCAGGAAGGGACCCGTGGGCCGCGAGTCCTCGCCGACCTCGCGGCTCGTCGAGGCATCGTAGCGCTCGATCCAGCGCACGCCCTCGAAGCCGGCCTCCTCGAGCAGCGCCGCCGCATGCTGCGGCGGGATGTAGCGGCGATGGGAGACGTGCTCGTTCTCGGGACCGCCCGCGATGTGGAACACCTGCGTGCGTCGCTCGAGCAGGGGTGTGAGCATCTCGCGCCGGTCGCGCAGCACGTGCGGGCGCCCGTCGACGGTGCGCTCGATCGTGCGCCAGCGACCGACCTCGTCGGGCCGAACGAACGATAGGGGACAGAACAGGTCGAGCGCGATCACGCCCGGGCTCGACATCGAGCGCACCACGTGGCGCAGGAAGCGCCGCTGCTCCTCGATCTCGATCATCGTGTTGAACACGTGCTGGGTCGCGAACACCACGCAGAAGCTGTCGTACAGGACGCTGCTGCGCAGATCGAAGTCCATCAGGCGCACGCGATCGCCGAACGGCTCCAGATTGCGCCGCGCGACCTCGAGCATGGGACGCATCGTATCGACCGCGCACACCTCGTGGCCGGCCTGTGCGAGGTGCCAGGTGACGCGCCCCGTGCGGCAGCCCACCTCGAGAACGGGCCCGGGGTATTTCGCCGCGAGCTCGAGGTAGACGGTCACGTCCTGCCGGAAGTCCGCCAGGAAGCCATCCGAGAACTCTGCAAACCGCCGCTGAGGAGAATTGGGATCCAGCATGTCGATCGACTCTACGGATCGTGTTCCCGTCGCTGCAGTCGTGGGGGCACGAGCAGCGGCCGCCGCTGCCCAGACCGCGGCACCCCGCGACAATCGCGACGACGCTCGCGGACGCGGCGAGCACCGACGTCCGCACCCGCGCCTCGCGCACCCTCCCCGCAGGTGAAGCGGTGCGCGGATCGTCTACATTCGCGCGCCATGAACGCGCAGCCGCTCCCGCAGACGGGATTCCAGCGAAAGGCCTTCCTGCAGGGGCTCTCCCGGCTCATCTCCGAGTGGGGGGCGGGGGCACCCACCGAGATCGAGACACGCCTGGAGGAGGCGCTCGCGGACGAGGGCGACGAGGTGCTCGCCGGTCTTCTCGAGCGACTCTCCAGCACCGGAGGGGACTGGGGCTATCACCCGTGCGATCCGGTGGCGCAGCGCATCTCGCGCCTCGCCCATTCGTTGATCCTGCTGCCGGGATCGGGAATCGACGGCGCCGAGAATCTCGCCGTGGCGCGCGAGCGGCCGGTCGTGTTCCTGGGCAATCACCTGTCGTTTGCCGACGCCAATACCGTCGACGCCCTGCTCTGCGCAGGAGGATTCCCGGATCTCACCGGAAGGCTCTGCGTCGTCGTGGGTCCCAAGGTCTTCATGGAGCCGCTGCGTCGACTGGCGAGCCTGTGCTTCGGCACGATCAAGATCCCGCAGAGCGCCTCGCGTGCGTCGGGGGAGGCCGTGATGGGCATTCGCGACGTGGCGCGCCTCGCAGCGGCGACGCTGCGCAGCGTCCGGGAGCGGCAAGCGCAGGGAGACCACCTGCTCATCTTCGTCGAGGGAACCCGCAGCCGCACCGGCGGCATGCAGCCGGTGCTCACGGCCGTCGGGCGCTACGTCGAGCATCCCGGCGCCCTGGTGATCCCGTTCGGGATCTGGGGCACGGAGGAGCTGGTTCCGATCGGCGACGAGCGGGTCCATCCGGCGCGCGTGCGCGTCCGGTTCGGCGAGCCGATCGAGGGTGCGACCCTTCGCGAACGCACGGCGAATCGCTCGGAGCTGGCGGAGGCGATCGGCCGGAGCATCGCCCGGTTGCTGCCCCCGGCCTACCGCGGCGTGTACGGGGAGCCCTAGCGCCCTCACGCGAGTGCTTGCACGGCGGCGCATGCCGCAAGTATCGTCGCCACGAACGAGGTGCCACGTGCGAGACGGAGAGGGGGGAGGAACGACCGTCGGCAGCATCGAGCTCGGGGAGCGGCTGTCGAGCGGGGGCGAAGGCGAGCTCTTCCTCGGCCGGCAGCCGGGGCTGGGGCGGCGCGTGCTGGTGCGCAAGCTGCGACGCGACCTACCGCCGGAGTCCCCCGTGGTGCAGCGACTCCTGCGAGCGGCGCGGATCGCAAGCCGCATCGCCCATCCGAACGTGCTCGCGGTCCACGATCTGTTCTGCCACCGCGGCGATCACTACGTGGTGCTCGAGCACGTGGATGGCAGGACGCTTCGCGAGTCGATCGAGTCCACCGGTCCGATGCCCGCGCGGCTCGTGTCCGGGATCGGGGCCCAGCTCGCGGATGCGCTGTCGGAGCTTCACGAGCGGGGGATCGTCCACGCCGATCTGCGACCCGAGCACATCTGGCTCGGGCGCTGGGGTGAGATCAAGCTCGGCGGGCTCGGCGGGGCTCGCGCGGTTCGCGAGCCGGAGCCCCCGGCCTCACCCCCGTCCTCTGCATACACCGCCCCGGAGATCGCAGCGGGAGGAACGCCCTCGCCGCCGGGGGACGTGTTCGCGCTCGGGGCCATTCTCACCGAGCTGGTCACGGGGAAGGCTCCCTCGGCGGACCCGAGCCTCGGCGCCCTCCCCCGTGATCTCCGTCGCCTCCTGCGCTCGTGCCTGGCTCCCGAGCCCGGCCGTCGCCCCCCGATCGCGGAGCTGCGCCGCGCCCTCGAGCGGGGGCTTCCGGAAGGTGGCCTCGCCGAGGCACGGATCGAGGTCGCGGCATGGCGGATCGAGGCACTTCGCGGAAGCGGCAGGCAGCCCGCGCCGGCCGCCGAGGACCGTGCTTCGCCGCATACGCGCACGACGGAGCCCGGGCATGGCTCTGCGCGATCGAGCGCGCTCGGGCGCAGGGCAGGCATCGTGGCCGCGTCGGCGGCCGGCCTGGCTGCGGCGCTCCTGCTCGGCGCAGGGGTGCTGGAGCTGCTGCGCGAGCGCTCCCTTCCCGTCCTCGCACCCGAACGCACCCGCTCGGCGGCTCCCGAGTCCGGTCCGGATACGCCGATCGACGCCGTGCCCGCCGTGGCCTCGGCCCCCGCGCGTCTTCGCATCTCCGCCCTTCCCTGGGCGGAGGTACGGGTGGACGGTGCGCAGGCGTTCTTCACTCCCCGCGCCGAGCCGGTCGAGCTCGAGCCCGGAACCCATCGCGTGGTCTTCGAGCATCCCCGGTTCGGGAGGGCCGAGCATGAGGTCACCCTCGCCCCGGGCGAGAGCAAGCGCCTGCGTCATCTCTATGACGCAGTTCGGAATCCATGACGCGCGCGTCGAGATGGCTCCTGCTCGGATGGGCCCTGGCGTGCGCGTTCGCGCGACCGGCGGGCGCCGCAGAGGGCTCGCGCCGCAGCGAGATCGCCCACGAGCTCGCGAGCGGAGAGACGTTCGAGGCGTTGGCCCAGGAGTACTACGGCGATCCCGAGTTCGCCGAGCTGCTCCGCCGCCACAATGACGCGCGGGGAACCGGCGATCGGAGCCCTGTCGTGCGCGTACCGACCGCGCGGATCCACTCCGTGCGCGAGGGGGATACCTGGTCGTCGATCGCCGCGACCTATTGGGGAGATCCCGCGCTGGGCCGGGCTCTGGCCTCGCAGCTCGGCGTCGATCCCGGATCCACCCCGGAGGCCGGTGCCTCCCTGCAGATCCCCGGGCTCGTCGAGTGGAAGATCCGCAAGGGGGAGAGCCTCGCCGTGGTGTCGCGGCATCTCTACGGAACGCCGGATCGCACCCGGCAGATCGCCGGGCTCAGCGCAATCTCGGAGCCGAGCCGCGTCCGGGTCGGCGATCGCGTCCGGGCGCCGTTCCTCGTGCACGCGCGCGTGTCCGAGGCCGGGAGCCTCCCCGATACCGATCGCGGACCGGACGACCCTGCGCCCGTTCCTCCCCCGATCTCGCCCCCCGCGCAGGCGACCGGGCCCGGCACGGACGGACCCAGCGCGCCTGTTCCCGTGGCGGAGCCGGTCTCCGCCACGCCCTCCTCCCTCACGGAAGAGGATCGCCACACCCTCCGGTCGGGCGTGAACGCGTACCTTGAGGGGAGCTACGAAGAGGCCCTGGAGCGACTCGAGGAGATCCGCGGCTCGGTGCTCGCGCGAGGAGACGACGGGGAGCGCACCCTGCTGCTACGCCACCTCGTCTTCCTCTACGTCGCCTTCGATCGCCTCGACGACGCGTGCGGCCCCTACCTCGCCCTGCGTCGGATCGATCCCGAGGGGAGCCTCGATCCCGACGAGGTGTCCCCGAAGGTCCGATCGGCCGTCGCGAGCTGCGGGGATCCGTAACCGCGATCAGCGGCTCTGCGAAACGTCGAGCATCAGCTCGATCCCCTCGGTACCCGGAGCCACGGGTCCATCGACACCCCCGGCCGGCTCATCGGGCTCGCGGGTGAGGGGGTCGCCATCGCGATCGATGCGCGCCGTGAGGACCACGGGTCCCGAGAACGGCCGGCCGGAGAGCATGACGTCCCCGGGTCCGATCTCGAAGGGCATCGGGAACGGTCCCGAAGCCAGCTTTCGCACCGCGACCGGCGGGCCGCCCTCCGGGTCACGTGCAACGAGATAGAGCACGCTTCCCGCGGGAACCTCCACACCCTGTGCGAGCCGCACGACTCCACGAATCGGGGGGGCGGGGCGCTCCGCGGAAGCCGGGGGCGGCGCGATGGCCGGGGCCATCGCGCGGGGCGGCGGCTTCGGGCTGTCCAGCCCCGGGATCCGGACCGGATGGGCGGGCGCAGGCGGCTCGGCCTCGGGTTCGACCCAGGACTCCACTCGACGGTCGCATCCGACACCGATCGCCCCGCATAGCATGGCGATCGCAATTGCCCTCGCCCCCCGCAAATGGTCCACGTCCCCTCGCTTCCTCTCTCCGCCTTCCGTCATCGGGAGCGAGACCCGTCCGCGATCGCGCCTTCCATTTCCCGCCGCACGCACTCTAGCCAACCGATCGCACACTGGGGGGCTTCCGTGCCCCGGAGGGGATCGCGAGACGGACGCAGGTGCGACTCCAGGAGAGAAAATTCTCCCGATCCATCGCAACATTTCCTCTGGCTTCGGGGTCTTCCTGCGTTATCATCCCGCCTCCCCGGAACCCGAACTGGCGAGAGGCGCCCAATTCATCATGGCTATCGATCTTAAACTCGAGATCCAGCTCTCCCTCGAGGAGTCCGCTCTCGAGGATGCGCTCGCGGAATACGACGAGCTGTCCGTGAGCGAGCTCATGCACCAAGTCCTCGACAAGGCGATCGCACTCGACTCGATCCAGGTACGGGTCGTCGAGGGCCCGAAGTCGCTCGAGGAGTGGGACGCCTTGAAGCAGCAGTCCCGGAGCTAGGCGCTCGTCCCGGGCCTGGTCCCGGGGAAGAGCTCCAGCTGTCGCGGCTCCGATGGGAGCCGCTTTTTCTTTGCCGCACCCGTGTGCGTGGGTGCAGCCGGAACCCTGGTTCCGACCGGACGGGGCATGTCCGAAATCTGCCGGGAAACACCCGAGAACGCCCGATTCTCACCCGGACCGGGCAGGTAGATCCCGGTGCGCCTCGCATGGCGGAGGATCTGCTCGTAGAAGCGCCGGAAGGTGGGCCCATGGTGGAAGTACCGCAGGTGGGCGAGCTCGTGGCAGAGGGTGTCCACGAGGAACGAGTACTTCAACAGCCGACCGGTACGCGCGTGCCGGAGGCGGATCCGGATCCGGCCGTCCCGATAGCAAATCCCATAGCGACGCTTGACGTTTGGGCGCTCGGCCTCGATCGAGCGAAGGGGGAGGGAGTACCTGCGCGCCAAGTACCCTGCGTGGACGCGCAGCCTCGCGAGCACGCGCTCCTGTTCTTCGCGTGGATCCTGCGCAAGGTCCACGAACACCCCCATCGGCCATCGGATCGAGCGGCCGGGCCAGTATATGGCACCCCGGCACAGGGAGTCCAAAGGGAGTCCGATTCGTGAGCGAAAAACGGTGATCCATTGCGATAATGTCCGCAATATTTCGTATTCGAGAGATCGGTGAACACTGCCCGGTGGCGCTTCGCCCTGTGGAGGGCTGTGGATCGCACTGTGGATCCTCCGGTCCCGACACCGCGCGGACCGACGAGGATCCAGCAATATCGGAGCCTTCCAGGCTCGTGGTGAAAATACGTCACGGGGCACCAGGCCTCGTCGCCTTCCTTCGGTGCGCGAAAGCGCACTCACGGCGATTCGACTTTGCGCTCGAAGCCGGCGCCATGGGAGATTCGCGCACCTTCGGGACAACGAGTCACGTTCTTCACACCGGAACGCACCAGCAACGGGAGAGATTCTCGAACGATGTCACAGAGTGGGGGGTGGGAAGTCGTCCGCGAGGCAGTGCGGCAGCGCGTGGGTCCCTCGGCGTACAACGCTTGGTTCCGAACCCTGGCGGGACACGTCGAGAGCGAAACGCTGGTCATTCGCTGCCCGGACCGCTTCAGCCGGGATTGGCTCCGGAGGCGCTACGGCTCCGTGATCGCCGAGTCCGCCGGAGCGTTCCGCCGGGTCGAATACCGGATCGACACGGGCTCGCGGGCCATGATCTGCTCCGGTCCGGCTGCAGCAGACGCAGCCGGGCCGGAGGAGATCGCCCATCCCGGATCGACGCCGGCCTCCGCCTTCGACGGCTTCGTCGTCGATCCGGGCAACGCGCTGGCCCTCGAGGCGGCGCGGGCCGTCGCGCGGGGACAGGCGGGGCGCTGTACCCCCCTCTTCCTCAGCGGTGCCTCGGGCGTCGGCAAGACGCATCTGTGCCGGGCCATCCAGCAGGAGCTTCCGCGAGAGACCCTGTACCGCTCGAGCGAGGAGTTCACCTCCGAGGTCACCGGGGCGATGCGCAGCGGCCAGATGCAGGGGGTGCGACACCGCTACCGCCGCGTCGCGAACGTGCTGATCCTGGAGGACGTCCAGTTCCTCGAGGGGAAGAACGCGACACAGGTCGAACTCTTCCACACGATCGAGCACCTGATCTCGACGGGGCGACCCGTCGTGCTCACGGGGGATCGTCCGCCGAGCCAGATCCGCGGCCTCGATCCGAAGCTCGCCTCGCGCATGGCTTCGGGGCTGGTCGCCATGATCGCGCCGCCGGGCTACGAGACGCGGCTCGCGATCCTGCGCGAGAAAGCGACCGGCGGCGGCGTGAATCTCGACGCCGACTGCCTGCACATCCTCGCGAGCCGTCCGGTCACCAGCGCACGCGACCTGATCGCGGGCCTGAACCAGGTCGTCGCGCGGGCCTCGCTGCTGCGCGCGCGGATCACCCCGGAGCTCGTCCTCGAAGCGCTCTGCGCCGTCGACATCCCGGGTCGGCCGCACACGATCGCCGAGATCATGGCGCTGGTCGCACAGGCCTACGGGGTCACGCGCGAGGAGCTACGCGGGCCATCGCGTCAGCGGCGCATCGTGCGTCCGCGGCAGATCGGCATGTACCTGTGCCGCCGCTACACGGACTCCTCGTTCAACGAGATCGGCCGTGCCTTCGACCGCGATCACACGAGCGTGATGTACGCCGTCGAGACCGTGGAGCGGCGCATCGTCGAGAAACCGCAGCTGCGCTACGAAATCGAGGCGCTCGCAGCGCGGATCGGGCGCTGCGACCTGCCGCCGGTCGCTCGTCCCGCGACGAGACCCGCCGCGCGGGTCAGCGCTGCGACGCGTAGTGGCTCTCGTAGAACCGGCGGTACGCTCCGGACTTGATCGGCTCCCACCAGTCGGTGCGCTCGGCGTACCAGCGCACGGTCTGTGCGATGCCCGCTTCGAGGCCCATCTGCGGCGCCCATCCGAGCGCGCGGATCTTCGCGGTGTCCACGGCATAGCGCTGATCGTGCCCCGGGCGCAGTCCGTTCACGGGCTGGATCAGCGACTCGGGTCTGCCGAGCTCGCGCAGGATCATCCCGGTGAGCTCGCGGTTCGATACCTCGGGGCTCTGGTTCGCGCCGATGTTGTAGATCTCGCCCGATCCGCCTTGCGCCAGCAGCAGCCGCAGTGCGCGGCAGTGGTCTTCGACGCGCAGCCAGTCGCGCACCTGCGTGCCGCCGTCGTAGAGGGGCAAAGGGCGCTGCTCGATCGCATTCGTGATGAAGAGGGGAACGAGCTTCTCGGGGTACTGATACGGACCGTAGTTGTTCGTGCAGCGCGACACCATCACGTCGAGGCCGTGGGTGCGCGCGAATGCGAGCGCGACGTGATCCGCCGCCGCCTTCGACGCGGAGTAAGGGCTCGATGGCTCGAGCATCGCCGTCTCGCTCGGGAACTCGGGCCAGGGGCGATCGCCATAGACCTCGTCCGTCCCCACCTGCAGGAAGCGCGCGCGGGGCTGCAGACGTCGCACGGCGTCGAGCAGCACGAAGGTCCCGTGCACGTTCGTCTGGATGAACTCGCCGGCCGCTTCGCCCGTCGAGCGATCCACGTGAGACTCGGCAGCGAAGTGCACGATGGTGTCCGCCTCGCGCACGAGTGGCTCCACGTCCTCGGCACGGCGGATGTCGCCGCGCACGAAGCGATAACGAGGCGATCCCTCCACGTCGGCCAGATTCGCCGGGTTTCCCGCGTAGGTGAGCAGATCGAGGTTCACGACGTCGATCGAGGAGTCTTCGGCGAGAAGCATCCGCACGAAGTTCGAGCCGATGAATCCACACCCGCCCGTCACCAGCACCCGCTTCATCCACCGCTCCCGTCGCCGCCCTGGCGCCGCGTGCCCCATCGTCCGCGGCCCGGTCGAGCCTTCGCGCTAGTAGCCGCTTCCCGCCGCGAGCGGGGCACGAACGAGCAGCTCGGCCCGGACATCGAGCTCCTCGACGGGCGAACGCGAGCGACGCGCGAGCACGGCTCGCTCGCGCCGGCCGTACGTCGTGGTCCGCTCGTAGGGCGTGCGACCGATCTCGCGCACGAGCCGCTCGATCTCCTCGGGCTCGATGTTCGAGCCGTGCTCGGAACCCGCCGCATTGCTGATCGACTCCTCCATGAGCGTTCCACCGAAGTCGTTCGCACCCGACATCAGCGCCACCTGCGCGAGCTTCGGCCCCATCTTCACCCACGATACCTGAATGTTGCCGATCCACGGCCGCAGCACGAGGCGCGACACCGCGATGAGCCGCAGATCCTCCACCATCGTGCTGCCCGATCGCGCGCCGAGCTCGCGGTAGAGCTTCGTGTTGGGATGGATGAAGCCCAGCGGAACGAACTCGGTGAAGCCGCCGGTGCGGCGCTGCAGGGTGCGGATCGTGTCGAGGTGCGCGGCCACGTGGCGCGCGGATTCGACGTGTCCGTACATCACCGTCGAGCTCGAGCGCAGTCCGACGCCGTGCGCCGCGGTAACGATCTCGATCCAGCGCGCGACGTCGAGCTTGCGCGGCGAGATGCGGCGGCGGATCTCGTCGTCGAGGATCTCTGCGGCCGTTCCGGGGAAGGTGTCGAGGCCCGCGTCCGCGAGCATGCGCAGGTAGTCCACGAGCGGCATGCCCCCGCTGTGGCGGTGGCCCCAGTCGAGCTCCTCGGGGGAGAAGGCGTGGATGTGGATCCCGGGCAGCTCCGCCTTGATCGCGTGCACGATGTCGCGATACCAGAAGCCGTCCTTGTTGGGATGGATTCCGCCCTGGATGCAGACCTCACTCGCGCCGCGCTCCCAAGCCTCGCGCGCGCGAGCGACGATCTCGTCGAGCCCGTGGTCGTAGGCATCCTCGTCGCGCTTGTGCCGTGCGAAGCCGCAGAACGTGCAGCCAACGTAGCAGACGTTGGTGAAGTTGATGTTGCGGCAGACGACGTACGAGACCTCGTCTCCCACGTCGGCTGCACGCGCGCCGTCCGCCACCGCGCACAGCACCTGGAGGTCTCTCCCTTGTACACCGAGAAGTGTCTCTGCCTCGTCGACCGTGAGCTCCCGGCCCTCGAGCGCATGCTCGAGAGCCGCGCGGGCCGCGGGCGTCGTTCCCCCGAGCAGCGCTTCGGCCAGGCGCGGGCCGCCGTGGGTGGGCTCGGCGGAGAGGGGGCGGGTGGTCATGCTCGGACTCCTGTCGCGCGGGGTCGGGCATAGCCGTCCCCGTCGCTCGCGTCACGCAGCCGGTGCAGCATCTCCGGCGCGAAGAGATCGGAGCGCCCCGTGACGAGCTCGGGGTAGGCGCAGAGCCGCTCGCGCAGCCGGTAGCCCGCGCGCTCCGTGCGCTCGCGAAGCTCGTCGAGCGCGGGCCAGGGAGCCTCGGGGTTGATGAAGTCGATGGAGACCGGCGACACGCCGCCCCAATCGTTCGCACCCGCGCGAAGCAGCAGCTCGAGCGACGTCGGCGAGAGGTTCGGAGGGGCCTGCACGTTCATCGCCGGCCCGAGGACGAGGCGCGCGAGCGCGACCATCCCCGCGACGAGCCCGTCGGTGGGCCCGCTCACGGCTCCCATCGGCGTGTCCTCCTTCGGATGGAACCCTTGGACGATCACCTCCTGGATGTGCCGGCCCTCGGCGTTCAGATCCCGGATCGCGAGCAGCGTGTCGACGCGCTCTGCAGCCGTCTCGCCGATGCCGAGCAGAAGTCCGCTCGTGAAGGCGATGCCGAGCTCGCCCGCCTCTCGCGTGGTGCGGATGCGCTTCGCGGGCTCCTTGTCCGGCGCGTAGTAGTGCGCCTGGCCCCGCTCGCGCAGCCGCGCGGACACCGTCTCGAGCATGAGTCCGAGGCTCGCGTTCACCGGCCGCAGCATCGCGAGCTCCTCGCGCATGAGCACCCCCGCGTTCGTGTGCGGCAGCAGGCCGGCCTCGAGCGCCACCCCGCAGAGCTCGACGAGATACTGCGCGGTCGTCGCGTGCCCCTGCGCGTGGAGCCAGTCGCGGTAGCTGCGGTAGGCGATCTCGGGCTTGTCGCCCAGACAGAGGAGCGCCTCGGTGCAGCCCGCCACCGCCGCGGCCTCGCAGATCCGCCGCACCTCGTCGAGTCGATACGTCCGCGCGCGCGGGTCGTCGGGTGTCACCGCGAAGGTGCAGTAGCCGCACCGGTTCCGACACAGATTCGTGACGGGGAGGAAGACGTTGCGCGACACGGTGATCGTGCGCCCGTGTCCGCGGTCCGCGACCTCGCGGGCGGCCTCGAGCAGTGCCCCGAACAGCCGCCCTCCGGGCTCCGCCTCGATCGCCTCGGCGATCGCCGCGGCCGAGGCGCGATCCAGCGGCTCGGCATCGATCGCCTTGCGGATTCGCTCCTCGAGCTCTGCGCGGGTGGGGGTCAACGACTTCTCCGTCCGAAGGGGGGGTTCGGAAACGCAGATGCTAGCACGCGCTCACCCCTCGCCCTCGGACGCGACGACCACCTCGGGATCCCAGGCCGCGAGCCTCTTCCTCATGATCTCCACGGCTTCGGGGTTGCTGTCGACGAGCAGGAAGCTTCGTTCCGCCCGTGCCGCCGCCTCGCCCGTCGTGCCGCTTCCGGCGAAGAAGTCGAGCACGAGATCCCCGGGACGCGAGTGCACCTCGACGATGCGGCGCAGGATCCCGAGCGGCTTCTGCGTGGCGTAGCCCGTCTTCTCGCGGCCGTTCGTGGGCACGATCGTGTGCCACCACACGTCCGTGGGCGTCTTGCCGCGCGCCGCCTTCTCCGCACCGACCAGCTCGGGAGCCATGTAGGGAATCCGATCGATCCGATCGTACGCGAACGTGTAGCGCCGCGGATCCTTCGCGTACCAGAGGAGGTTGTCGTGCTTGGCGGACCAGCGGCGACGGGAACGAGCCCCGTAGTCGTAGGCCCAGATGATCTCGTTCACGAACGAGTCGCGGCCGAAGATCCCGTCGAGCATCACCTTGGCGTAGTGGACCTCGCGGCAGTCGAGGTGCACGAAGAGCGATCCCGTCGGGGCCAGCACGCGGTGGGCTTCGCGCAATCGCGGCTCGAGGAAGGCGAGGAAATCGTCGTAGCGATCGTCGAAGGCGCCCGCGGCGCCGATGCGCTCGCTGCGATAGCGCGCACCGCCGAAGCCCGTTCGATCGCCCGCAGCGTCCCGCTCGACACGGATCCGCGTGCGTTGTTGCCGCCGCCCCGTGTTGAACGGCGGGTCGACATAGATGAGATCGATCGCGTCATCCGGGATGCCCGCCAGGACCCGCAGGTTGTCTCCGAGGACGATCCTCCGCACTGCACCGCTCCCTTCGATCGGACGCCGCCCGGGCGATCGCGCGCGCCCTGGCGAGCCCGTCCGTTGACACGACCCGCTCGACACCTTAAACGTTCGCGCGCCATGTCGCTGGAACGTCGACATTGTGTGCCCTTCCTCGCAGCCGTCGCGGCGGTGCGGATCCCCCTGCGCCTCGACGACGAGGTGCACGCCACCTCTACGCGCGGCTGCCGTACGACGTCCCGGCGGAACGCCTAGGTCGCACGCGACCGCGGCTTTCCCCCCGGGACTCCACCCCGATCCCTGGTCACTCCCGTTCTTCGACACTCGCTCCGGAGCAGACACCCCGCTCCGGAGGCGGCGGCTCCGAAGCCCCGCAGGAGGACCGAACGATGTCGATCCCCGCGATCCCTTCTCCTTCTTCCGACGTGCCGCCGCACCGCTGGCACGGGGAGGGCTCCCCGCTCGTGCTGATCTCCGGCCTGGGCGGCAAGGGGACCTCGTGGCACCCGTTCCTCTCGTGCGCCGCCGAGCGCTTCCGCGTGCTCACCTTCGACAACCGAGGCGCCGGCGAGGCGCCGGCGATCGACGGGCCGATCACCGTGCGCGATCTCGCGCTCGATGCGCTGCGGCTGCTCGATCACCTCGGGCTCGAGCGCGTCGCCGTGATGGGCCGCAGCATGGGTGGGATGATCGCGCAGGAGCTCGCCCTGCTCGCACCCGAGCGGGTGAGCGCACTGGGATTGGTCTGCACCGCGGCGCGTTCGGATGCGAAGCTCGCGGGGATCTTCGAGCTGTGGGCGGGGATGGCGGAGCAGGGGGTGTCCGCGGAGCTCCGCCACCGCTGCTCGATGGCCTTCTGTCTCGGGCAGGAGTTCGTGCGGGACGAGGAGCGCTCGCGGCGATACCTGGAGGCGAAGAGCGCCTCGGACCGGCCGCGCGACTACGCGCGCCAGGCGCATGCCTGCGCCCGCCACGATGCGCTCGATCGGCTCCACCGCATCGCGGCGCCGACGCTCGTGGTCTCGGGAACGGACGACCGGCTCACCCCGCCGCCCTATGCCGAGGAGCTGGCGAAGGCCATTGCGGGTGCGGATCTGCGCTACATCCACGGCGCCGGACATCTCGCCTACCTCGAGGCACCCGACGAGTTCGCGCGGGTGGCGCTCCGGTTCCTGGAAACGCACGCTGCGCCCCGGAGCGCAGAGGAGCCACCGCCGCATGAGTGATCGGACCGAGGCCATCGCGGAGCGCGAGCGCAAGGTATTCCTGCCCGGTGTCCGTCGCTGGCCCCTGGCGATCGCCCGTGGCCAGGGCTCCCTCGTCTGGGACGTGGACGGCCGCGAGTACGTCGACCTCACCGCGGGCTGGGGTGTCACCGCGATCGGGCACTGTCACCCGGCGCTCGCGGACGCGATCTGCGATCAGGCGCGCACCCTCATGCAGACGACGAACATCGTGTACACCGAGCCGCAGCTCGAGCTCGCCGAGCGGCTCGAGCGGATCACCCCCGCGCCGATCCATCGCTCGTTCTTCGTGTCGAGCGGGGCCGAGGCGAACGAGGGCGCGCTCAAGCTCGCCCATCGCCACACGGGCCGTTCGCGCTTCCTCGCCACCTACAACAGCTTCCACGGCCGGACGCTCGGAGCGATGGGCTGCCTCGGCCAGGACAAGTACCGCGCGCCGTGGGAGTCGATCGTGCACCCCGCCACCTTCGTTCCGTACGGCGACCTCGACGCCGCGCGTGCCGCCATCGGAACCGACATCGCGGCGATGATCGTCGAACCGATCCAGGGCGAGGGCGGTGTGAACCCCGCGCCGGACGGCTATCTGCGCGGGCTCGCCGAGGCACTCCACGAGGCGGGCGCGCTGCTCATCCTCGACGAGATCCAGACGGGCGTCGGCCGCACGGGGAGGTGGCTCGCGCTCGAGCACTCCGGCGTCGTCCCCGACATCCTCACCCTGGGCAAGGGTCTCGGCGGGGGCTTCCCGATCGCAGCCTTCCTGGCCACGGAGGAGGTCATGGCCTCGGTGCAGCCCGGCGACCACGGCGGCACCTACGCGGGAAAC
The DNA here is from genome assembly GCA_964582775.1 of uncultured Myxococcales bacterium. GTDB lineage: Bacteria > Myxococcota_A > UBA9160 > SZUA-336 > SZUA-336 > CAZOTO01. The sequence goes on along the minus strand of CAZOTO010000003.1, from coordinate 28,588 downwards.
CCGCTCGCCGCTCGCGCCGCCGCCACGGTGCTGCGCGTGATCGAAGAGGGAGGCCTCGTCGATCGCGCCGCAGACCTCGGTGAGCAAACGATGCTGCGGCTTCGCGATCTCGCGCAGCGGACGCCGGACCGCGTCGAGACCGTGCGCGGCAAGGGCCTGCTCATCGGCTTCACCCTGCGCGACGCCGAGCTCGCGGCGCGCGTGCACACGGGGCTGCGCGAGCGCGGCGTGCTCGTGAATCTCACCGCGGAGCGGGTGCTGCGCTTCTTCCCCGCGCTCGACATCCCGCAGGATCTGCTCTGGCGCGCGCTCGATGGCCTCGAGGCCGCGATCGCCGCTGCCTGATCCCTATCGACACCGTTCGGCGTAGGAACACGCCAGCTCCCGATAGGCTGCGACCGCCTTCGGATCGTCCGCCTGCACACCGAGCCGGCGCAGCCAGTGGGTGACCGTGCGCCCCAGCTCGCGCACGGCCTCGCCGCGCCAGGCGCGCACGAGCGCCGCCGGGCTCTCACCTGCCGGCGGCGCCGCATAGGCGAAGCCGAGCTCGCGCCGCCCGCCCGGAGGAACCACGAGCCGTAGCTCGAGACAGAGCCCGAGCTCCGGCGGCGGGTCGGGCACGGCGGAGCGCACGGCGAGCGCGATGTCCGCAAGGGCACGTTCCCCTCCGGGAGTGCGTCGCACGCACGCGCCCGGCGAGACCCGCACCGGCTTGCCCGCGACGTTCCACAGCTCGGTGTACTCGACGAGAACGGGCTCGCGTCCGTCGTTGGCGATCCGCGCGAGGCCGAGCAAGAGCGGACGTGGAGCCGCCGGCGCGAACACGACGTGCGAGACCCGAAGGCCCGGCCCCCGCAGGTATCGACGCACCTGGGCGACACCGAACCGCGTCGCTTCGGGCTCCGCCGTCCGCAGCACCGCCCCGCGGCACAGCAGCAGCGCATCGATCGCCGCGCCATCGAAGCAGACGCGCGCGCCCTGCGCCGCGCCGCCTCCGAGCTCGTTCGCGACGGGATGCGCGACCCCGACGACCGCGTCCTCCACCGGGCCCCACCCCTCGTCGTCGATGGCCGGAAACGAGAAGGGTTCGATCATCGGGGGGTCGCCGTCACGGCACGACGCGTTCGAGATCCCGCACCGCTGCGGCAAGGGCGGGAAAGGAGAGTCCGGCCGCGCGCGCGTCGGAGAGCGCCGCCCGGGCACGCGCGGCGTCCTCGGCCTCGATCCAGGCGACGACTCGATTGTGATGGCTGCGCCGAAGCTCCTCGGCGTCGCAGCGCACGCCATCGCAGGGAGCGATCCGGGCGTAGCGCTCGACGGCGCGATCGAGGTCGGCGCCCGCCTCCGCGAAGCGGCTGCGCTGCGCGCGGGTTCCGGCCCTGTGAACGTAGGCCTGGGCGAGCAGGCGCGTGACCTCGGGATGATCGGGGCGATCGCGCTCGAGCCGCTCGAGCTCCTCGATGCCCGCGTCCACCTGGCCGCGCTCGACGAGCTCGTAGGCGAGATCGAGCCGGCGCTCGACGACCAGGCTCACGTCCAGCAGGGACGCGCCGAGCTCGGGCTCGAGCGCGAGCGCCTCGGCGCGCATCGCCTTCGCGCGCGCGGGATCCGCCTCGCGAGACGCGCGATCGAGGACGACGACCGCCAGGCTGCGCCGCAGCGACGCGTCGTCAGGCCGAAGCGCGAGCGCGAGCCGCAGGTCGCCCTCCGCACCTTCGAGCCCGGAGACGCCGCTCGCCCGCCGTCGCCGGGCCCGCGCGACGTACGCGGAGACGAGCGCGCTCTCGAGCAGGTCGTCGCCGGGAACACGCTCGAGCGCCGCGCGATAGGACGCGACGGCGGTGTCGTAATCGCCGCCGCGCATCGCACGCAGGCCTCGGTCGGCAAGCGGCACCACGGCCGCCTCGTCTCGCGGGCGAGGCGCCTCACTCTGGGCACAGCCCAGGAGCAGTCCCAGAAGGAGCCAGAGGACAGCGCGCATCGCAGTGCGGGCAGGGTAGGCGAGAATGGGCACGTCGCCAGCGCGCATCGGTACTTGCGATTCAGGCTGCCGGTGATCGGGCCGATACGGCTCCGCGATGGCAGGCACGTCGAGAGCAGCGGATCGTTTGGCCGACTTCGAGGTCGAGCTCTACACGTCGCCGTGGGTGAGCGGAACCCGTGCCGCGGCCTATTTCGGGCCGATCAGCACGGAGCTCTTCCTCCCGGACCAGAACGTGGTGGACCGCTCGAGCGCCTGGAGCCACGCGGAGCAGGCGTTGCTCGAGTCGCTGCGAGACAAGGCGCGAAGCCTCGGCGCGAATGCCGTGGTGGGTCTCGAAGTCACGCTCGATCCCTTCGCACGCGGACTCGAGGCGGATCTCACCGGGCTGCGCCTGCATGCCGTGGGCACCGCCGCCAAGCTCGAGCCCCTGTTCTAGTCGAGGAGCCGCCGGAGCCCACCGGCCCTGCACCATCGCGGCCGTCCTTCGCCCCCTACGCCGCCGCCGGCCTACGCCACCCGATTCGGGATCGGCTCGCCACGGAGCGCCGCCACCACGCATCGCGCGGCGATCTCCGCCATCCGATCGCGAGTGGCCACGGTGGCGCTCCCCACGTGGGGAGCGAGCACGACCTGCGGGAGCTCGGCGAGCCCGGGCGCGAGCGCGGGCTCGTCCTCGAACACGTCGAGGCCCGCCGCCGCGATCCAGCCCTCGCGGAGCGCCCGAACCAGGGCGCGCTCGTCCACGACCGGCCCGCGCGCCGTGTTCACGAGGACCGCATGCGGGCGCATGCGGCGCAGCTGCGCCTCCCCGATCAGATGGTGCGTCTCGGGCGTGAGCGGACAGTGCAAGGACACGAAGTCCGAGCGGCGCAGCAGCTCGTCGAGGGGAACGCCGCCGCTCCGGCGGCAGAGCAGGATCTCCATGCGGAAGCCGCTCGCGCGCTCGGCCACCGCACGTCCGATCCGACCCGCGCCAACGATTCCGAGGGTGCGGCCCGCGACCTCCATCCCCAGGCCGAGCCGCGGCTGCCAACCTGTGAAGCCACCCGCACGAACGAGGCGATCGCCCCACGGGACGCGCCGGGCTGCGGCCAGCAGGAGGGCGAAGGCCAGATCCGCGGTGGCATCCGTGAGCACGTCGGGGGTGTGGGTCACGGCGATGCCGAACCGGCGCGCCGCCGCCAGATCGATGTTGTCCGTGCCCGCCGCCATGGTGGCGACGATACGAAGCCGCTCCGCCCCGGATCGGATCCGCGCTTCGTCGAGGCGATCGGTGAGCAGGCAGAGCAGTGCATCGACACCGAGCGGATCCGCCGCTCCGACCTCGACCTCGAGCCCCGCTTCGCGCAGGATCCGCAACCCCGCCTCGGGAACCCCCGCGCTCACCCGCACCCGCTGACCCATGCGCCCTCTCCTCGCCTGCCGAACCCTGCTCCGCGCGCTTGTGCCCGAAGCGGGGGTTTCATATGTTCCGCCGCGCCATGAAGAAATCCACCAAGCTCCCGCACCGCAACCGCCGGCGCAGCGTCCGGCACCGCGCCAAGCGCAAGGCCAAGCTCCGCAGGGCGCGCCTGCGCCAGAGCCGCGGCGAGAGACGGTACGCCTAACCCCGTGTCGACTCGCGCCTACGCGCAGAGCGGTGTCGATACCAATCAGGCCGACCGCGCGCTCTCCCGGCTCCTGCTCGAGATCTCCCCGACGCAGGCGTTCGGCGCTCCGAGCGAGGTCGGCGTGGGCCACTTCGCCGCGGTGATCCGCGTGGGCGGACTGCAGCTCGCGCTCACCACGGACGGCGTCGGCACGAAGATCCTCGTAGCGGAGCTCATGAACCGCTACGACACGATCGGGATCGATTGCGTCGCCATGAACGTGAACGACCTGCTCTGCGTCGGGGCGGAGCCACTGGCGATGCTCGACTACATCGCCGTCGAGGAGGCGAATCCCGAGGTGTTCGCGCAGATCGGCCGCGGGCTCGCCGAGGGCGCGAAACAGGCCGGCGTGAGCATCGTGGGCGGCGAGACGGCGCAGATCCCGTCGATGCTGCGCGGCGCCGTCGAAGGCCGCGGGCTCGATCTCGTCGGCATGGCCGTGGGCATCGTGCCGGAGGGCAAGCTCCTCGACGGCTCGGCGATCGAGCCGGGCGACGTGGTGATCGCGATCGCGTCGTCGGGCGTGCACTCGAACGGGCTCTCGCTCGCGCGCCAAGCTCTGCTGCCGAAGCTCGCACTCGACGCCTACGTGGCCGAGCTCGGCCGGGCGCTCGGCGACGAGCTGCTCGAGCCGACGCGCATCTACGTCCCGCACGTTCGCGCGCTCACCGAGGCGGGCATCCGGCTTCGCGCCTGCGCGCACATCACGGGCGACGGCCTGCTCAACATGCGCCGGGTGGAGGCCTCCGTCGGCTTCGAGCTGCACGGGCTCCCCGAGCCCCCGCCCATCTTCGCGCTCATCGAGAAGCTCGGCGGCATCGACCGCGGCGAGATGCGCACCGTGTTCAACATGGGCGTCGGCCTGACGATCGTCGTCGCCGAGCCCGACGTCGACCGCGCGCTGGCCACGATTCGCGATCTCGGCGCCGAGGCGTGGCCCATCGGGCGCGCGGTGGCGGACGGCGAGCGGCGCGTGCGCATCCCCGCGGAGCGCCTGGTCGGGCACTCCAAGCACTTCGTCCGCGAGTAGCGGCCGCACCATGCGCCCCGCCCACGCGGGCCTGCAAACCCAGCCGTGATCCACTTCGCCCTCGAAGCCACCGACCCCGCCTGTGCCGCTCGCGCCGGCCGCCTGTCGACGCCGCACGGTGAGGTCGACACACCCGTCTTCATGCCCGTCGGCACCCATGCCGCGGTGCGTGCGATGACCCCGGAGCAGGTCGCCGCCACCGGCGCGCGGATCGTGCTCGCGAACACCTACCACCTGTGGCTCAAGCCCGGAGCCGATCTGGTGCGCCGCGCCGGGGGACTCCACTCGTTCATGGCGTGGGACGGGCCGATCCTCACCGACTCCGGCGGCTTCCAGGTGTTCAGCCTGCCCGACACCGAGATCACCCCCGAGGGCGTGCGCTTCCGCAGCGAGGCGGACGGCTCGCGCGTGCTGCTCACGCCCGAGCTGTCCATCGAGACCCAGCACGCGCTCGGCGCCGACATCCTCATGGCGTTCGACGAGTGCACGCCGTATCCCGCGGACAAGGCGCTCGCCGAGCGCGGCGTCGAGAACACGCTCGCGTGGCTCGACCGCTGCCTCGAAGCGCACCGCGGCAGCGACCAGGCGCTGTTCGGGATCGTACAGGGATCGGTGTACCCCGCGCTGCGTAGGCGCTGCGCGCAGGCTCTCGCACGGCGAGATCTCCCCGGCTATGCGATCGGCGGCGTGTCCGTCGGCGAAGGCCTCGAGGAGCTCGAGCGCATCGTCCGCGTCACCGCGCCGCTGCTTCCCACGGACAAGCCGCGCTACCTGATGGGAGTGGGGCTCCCCGAGGATCTGCTCGCGAGCATCGAGCACGGCATGGACATGTTCGACTGCGTGATCCCCACCCGCTACGCGCGCTCGGCCACGCTGTTCACGCTCCGCGGACGCATTCGCATGAACCACCGGCGCTACCGCCGCGACTTCTTCCCGATCGATGCCTCGTGCGACTGCTACGCCTGCACGCACTTCAGCCGCGCCTACGTGCACCACCTGTACAATGCGAACGAGATCCTCGGGACGATCCTCGGGGCGATCCACAACGTGCGCTTCTACCAACGGCTGATGGCGCAGGCGCGCCAAGCGATCCTCGAGCGGCGCTATCTCGACTTCAAGCGCGAGTTCCTCGCCGAGCACCGCCGCTCCGGCCCTTCGGCTTCGGAGTAGG
>CAZOTO010000003.1:0-22654 GCA_964582775.1 uncultured Myxococcales bacterium | reverse complement strand
GCGGCGGCGAAGCTCCTTGCGGAACGCATCCGCGGTCGGCCCGGGAAATCCCTTCACGACGAGCGACCCGTCGGGCGCGAGCACGCGCCCGGCCACGGCGAGCGCGGCCTCGTAGAGCTCCTCGATCGCCGCGCGATCCACGTCGCGAATCCCGGTGAGCTTGGGCGCCGCGTCGGAGAGCACCGCATCCGCCGGCCGGCCCAGGGCCTCGGCCACCTGCTCCACTGCGCCCGGCTCCGTGAGGTCGAGCTGGAGGACGACCACGGGATCGCCGAGCGGCGAGACGGGCTCGATGTCGACCCCGACGATGCGGCCCTCGGATCCGACGCGCTCGGCGAGCACCTGCAACCAGGATCCCGGCCAGCAGCCCAGATCCACGACGGCCGCCCCACGGCGGATTCGCGGCAACCGGCGCAGCAGCTCCTCGAGCTTGTACGCGGCGCGAGAGCGCAGGCCCTCGTCCTTCGCGCGCTGGTAGAAGCGGTCCTTGCGGTCGTACCGGGACGTGCTCGCGCCCCCGGGCCCTACTTGCGGCCGCGCACGGTCGGGCGGATCCGCACCAGGCCCTCGCGGTGGCCGGGCACGGCGCCGCGGACGTAGATCAGGTTGCGCTCGGCATCGACCCGCTCCACGCGAAGGCCGATCGTGGTCACCTGCTCGTCCCCGTAGTGGCCGGCCATCTTCTTGTTCTTGAGGATGCGGCCCGGCTCCGTACCCGATCCCATCGAGCCGCCGTGCCGGAAGTACTCGTGCGTGCCGTGGGAGGAGCGGAACGTCGGGAAGTTGTGCCGCTTCACGACGCCGGTGAAGCCGCGCCCCTTCGTGGTCCCGGTGACATCGATGCGCTGACCGGCCTCGAACCGCCCCTCGATCGTGAGCTCCTGGCCGGGGGTCAGGGCCTCGACCTCGGCGGCCGGCAGCCGGATCTCGTAGAGCGCGTACATCGGGCCGACGCCCGCCTTGGCGAAGTGCCCCTGGAGCGGCTTCGGCGTGTGCTTGGCCTTGCAGTCCTCGAAGCCCACCTGCACGGCGGTGTAGCCGTCGCTCTCCTGCGTCTTCTTCTGGACGACCTTCACGGGTCCGGCGCGGAGCACGGTGACGGGGACGCAGTCCCCGCTCTCGTCGAAGATCTGCGTCATGCCCAGCTTGCGGGCGATCATCTCGAAGCTCACGATCGGTTCCTCCTGCCGTCGTGCCCGGATCTCCCGCACCGATTCCCGCACGAGGCGAGGTCTCGGAGCGCGTCCGGGCACCGCACAGGGCCGCGGTCGGAGGCGAGCACCGAAGCTCGCCGGACGCGGACCATTCGAGGGCGCGGAATATAGCGCGGTCGAGCCTGTGCGCGACCGCCGTTCGCGTGGCTCGCGCTTCGAGCGCTCACCTATACTCGCGCCTTCGATCCACTCCCCTTCCTTCCGGAGCCCCGCCCTGCAGATCGACGACATCATCGCCCAGACGCGACGGCGCGAGCGCACGGTGCGGCTCGGACGGGTCCGCGGCTCGGCGGGCGCGTTCGTCTGCGCGCGGCTGCGTGCAGGGGCGGCGGAACCGATCCTCGTGATCTGCCCGACGTCGACGCGTGCGGAGGCCTTCGCGGCGGATCTGCGCACCTTCGCGCCGAGGGCCGACGTCCGCCTGCTGCCCCGGTACGACACGAAGCCCTACGACCGCTTCTCCGCGCACCCCGAGATCGAGGCGCGGCGGATGAGCCTGCTCTACGCGCTGCTCGCCGCCCAGCCGGAAACGCCGCTCACCGTGGTCGCCCCATGGACGGCGCTGCTGCGCCGGGTTCCGCCGCGCTCGGAGCTTCGCTCGCGCGTGACCCATCTGGAGCGGGGGCAGACCGTGGACCGCGATGCGCTCCTCGGCGTGCTCGTCTCGGCGGGATACCACCGCACCCACCTGGTGGAGGAGCGCGGCGAGGTCGCAGCCCGCGGGGGCATCCTCGACCTCTTCCCTCCGCAGCTCCCCCGTCCGGTGCGCATCGAGTTCGACTTCGAGCGGATCGGCTCGATCCGCCCCTTCGAGCCCGATACTCAACGATCCCACGACGAGCTTCCCTCCGTGGTCGCCATCCCGCCCCGCGCCTATCGCCTGCCGCACGACGTGGACGGCCTCCTGCAGGAGATCCGCCGGCGGGGTCGGGATCGTCGCATCCCGGAGTCGAACCTCTACGCCATCACCGAAGCGCTCGCACGGCGCCACTGGCCGGCGGCGATCGAGAACCTGGAAGCGCTGCTCCACGAGCGGATGGAGACGGTGCTCGACTACCTGCCGGAATCCGCGCTCGTCGTGGTGGACGATCCCGAGGCGGGCCACGAGCGGGTGCTGCGCTACGAGACGGAGCTCCGCGAGGCGCACGAGCACGCCGCGGGCGAGGATCGCCTGGTCTGCGCGCCCGACGAGCTCTACGAGCCGAGCGGGCGCGCATGGGAGGCGGTGCGGGCGCGAAGGCCGCTGCTCCTCGATCCACTCTCCGTCGTCGATTCCACCGCAAGCGAGCTCCCGCTCGACCTCGAGGCGAGCGATCACTCCGAGCTGCGGCGCGCGATCGAGGACCGCCGCGGCTCGGGCCGCGCGCTCGAGCCACTCGCCGAGCGGCTCCGCACCTGGCAGGCGCTGGGTCGCCGCGTGCGCATCACCTGTCCCTCGCTCTCGGCTGCGGAGCGGCTCGCCGACATCCTTCTCGACTACGACCACGCGCTCGGCCTGCATCGCGCGGCAGGGCACGGGGACTCCTCCCCGGCGGCGGAGCGCGCGACGGGCGGCTGGAGCTGGCCCGGGCCGGGACAGGTGGACTTGGCCGTCGCTTCGCTCTCGCGCGGCTTCGAGCTGCCGGCCGAGGGCGTGGTGCTCGTCACCGAGCAAGACGTCTTCGGCACGCGGATCGCCCGTCGCCCCGTGCGCGCCGTTCGCCGCGGCCAGTCGATCGACCGGCTCGCCACGCTCGAGCCGGGGGACTTCCTCGTACACGCCGACCACGGGATCGCGCAGTACGGCGGCCTCGTGCAGCTCTCGCTCGGCGGCGTCCGCCAGGAGCTGCTGCTGCTCACCTACGGCAAGGGCGACAAGCTCTACCTTCCCGTCTCGCGTCTCGACCGCATCCAGCGCTACGCCGCGGCGGAGGACGAGCCGCCGCGACTCGACCGGCTCGGAGGCCAGACGTGGACGCGGACGAAGGCGCGCGTGCAGCGCGCCGTGCGCGACATGGCGGAGGAGCTCCTCGCGGTGATCGCCGCCCGCGAGGTGCTGCAGGGGCACGCCTATCGCGCCCCGGGGCCGGACTACGAGGAGTTCGAGGCGCGCTTCCCCTTCGAGGACACGCCCGATCAGCGGCGTGCCACCGAGGACGTGCTCGCCGACCTGCAGCGCGAGCGGCCCATGGACCGACTGGTGTGCGGCGACGTCGGCTTCGGCAAGACGGAGATCGCCTGCCGCGCCGCCTACCTGGTGACGGCCGAGGGGCGCCAGGTCGCCCTCCTCGTGCCCACCACTCTTCTGTGTCAGCAACACACCGAGACGCTGCGCACGCGCTTCGCGAACACCGCGGTGGAGATCGCCTCGCTGTCGCGCCTCACCTCGGCGAAACAGGTGCGCGAGATCCGCGAGGGGCTCGCCTCGGGCCGCATCGACATCGTCGTAGGCACCCACAAGCTGCTCTCGTCGCAGATCGTGTTCCGGGACCTGGGGCTCGTGATCGTCGACGAGGAGCACCACTTCGGTGTCGCACACAAGGAGCGCCTGAAGCGGCTGCGAAAGCTCGTGGACGTCCTCACGCTCACGGCGACACCGATTCCGCGCACGCTCCAGCTCGCCTTTTCGGGCATGCGAGACCTGTCGGTGATCTCCACACCTCCGCCCGATCGCATGGCCGTGCGCACCCAGGTGTGCCGCTTCACCGACGAGATCGTGCGCGAGGCCGTGGACCGCGAGCTGCACCGCGGGGGGCAGGCGTTCGCGGTCCACAATCGCGTGGAGACGATCGCCGAGTTCGCCGAGCACCTGCAGCGGATCCTGCCCGGCGTGCGCATCGCCGTGGCGCACGGCCAGATGCCCGCCCAAGCGCTCGAGAAGGTGATGCTCGGCTTCCTGCACCGCGAGACGGACGTGCTCGTCTCCACCGCGATCATCGAGTCCGGCCTCGACATCCCCAACGCGAACACGATCCTCGTCCACCGCGCGGACACGTTCGGCCTGGCGCAGCTGCACCAGCTCCGTGGTCGCGTCGGCCGCAGCGACCGGCGCGCCTACGCGTATCTGTTCTTGCCGGCGCACGGCGAGCTCTCCGACGACGCGCGTCGGCGGCTCGAGGCGATCCAGGACCTCTCCGAGCTCGGCGCGGGATTCCGCCTCGCCACCGAGGATCTCGAGATCCGCGGCGCGGGCAATCTGCTCGGAGCCGAGCAGTCCGGACACATCGCCTCCGTGGGCTACGACCTCTACATGGAGATGCTCGAGGAGGCCGTCCGCAAGCTGCGCGGCGAGGCGGTGGAGGAGGCGATCGAGCCCGAGATCCGCGTTCCGCTGGCGGCGCTGCTGCCGGAGGGCTACGTCGAGGACGTGAGCCAGCGACTCGTGCTCTACAAACAGCTGTCCAGCGCGCGCGACGAGGCGGAGCTCGGGGCGATCCGCGACGACCTACTCGATCGCTACGGCCCGTTGCCGCCCGAAGCGCGCAATCTCCTCGACGTGATCCGCCTGAAGATCCTGTGCCGCCGGCTCGCGCTCGAGGGCATCGATGCATCGCCGAACGAGCTCGCCTTGCGCGTGGGTCCGCGCAGCCGCATCGATGCGACCCGGCTCTGCGCGCTCATCGGGCGTCCGGGCACACCGCTTCGCGTCACACCGGACCGCCGGGTGCGGCTCGCGATCCGCCGCGCCGAGGATGCCATCGCGGAGGCGTTCGGTTTGCTCGACCTGCTCGCGGCACCCGAGGCTCCTTCTACGGCGACTCGCACCGCCGGCGACGCCCGGGGATGAGGGAGCTCGTGCGCGCGTCCGCCCGTCCCCTGCGAAACCAGTTCCTCGCCCCGAGCCTCGGCGTGCTCTGCCTCGTGCTCGGCGCCTGCACCGCCGACGCGCCATCGAGCTCCTGGGTGGTGCGCGTGGACGGGGCGCCGATCGAACGCAGCGCGCTCGAGGCCGCCCTCGCGGAGCGGCTCGAGGCGGATCCGGAGGCCTCCCGCGCGGACCTCGTGGAGCAGGAGCTCGCCCGGCTCGTCGAGGAAGAGCTCGTCCTCGCGCACGCGCGCGATCTCGGGATCGAGGTGGGCGACGAGGAGGTCACGCGGCGCATCCAGGCGATCGACGCCGGTGCGGCGCCGGAGGCCGATCCGCAGTTCCGGGAGGCGGTGCGGCGCCAGATGCAGATCGACCGCACGGTCCTGCTCGCGGTCGGAGAGAGCGCACGCGCGACCGACGACGAGATCGAGCAGGCCTTCGAAGAGCAGCGCGAGCGCTTCGCGCTGCCGGAGCGCGTCCGCGTGCGCCAGATCGTCGTCGACAACGCCGCCACCGCCCAGCGCCTGCTCGAGAGGCTCGCCGCGGGGACGGACTTCGCCGCGCTTGCCGCCGAGAAGAGCCTCTCGCCCGAGGCGCAGGAGGGCGGGCTGCTGCCGCCCTACGCCCGCGGCGAGATGCCCGAGGCGTTCGATTCCGCCTTCGACCTCGCCCCGGGGGCGCTATCGGGAATCGTCGAATCGCCGTACGGATTCCACGTCTTCCGCCTCGAGGAGCGCATCGCTGCCCGCGAGGCGAGGCTCGACGAGCTGCGCGAGGCGATCCGCGCGCAGATCGAGAGCCGGCGCCTCGACGAGCTGCGCCGGCAGTGGATCGGGGATCTGCGAAGACAGGCGCAGATCGAGGTGAATCACTCCCTTCTGGAGACGCTGCGATGAGAACGGCACGGATGAATTGGTTGGCCCTGGTCCTTCTGGTGTTCGCGAATCCCGCCGCAGCCCAGCCGCTCGACGGGATCGCCGCCATCGTCGACAACGAGGTGATCCTTCGCTCCGAGGTGGAGCAGGCCGCGCAGAGCCTGCTGTACCGCATGGCGGAGCAGCAGGGACCGCTGCCACCGGCCATCGTCGCGCAGATCCGGCGCGAGGCGCTCGACTCCCTGATCGACGAGAGGCTCATCCTCCAGTACGCGAAGCAGGCGAAGATGACCGTGACGGACGAGGAGATCGATGCGGCCATCCTCGCGATCGCACAGGACGAGAACGCGACGCCCGAGGAGATCTATGCGGCCGCCGAGCGGCAGGGGCTCGCGCGCGAAGCGTACCGCCAGGAGCTCGGCAAGCAGATCACGAAGATGCGCGTCGTCTCGGGTGCGGTGCAGTCGCGGGTGAGCGTCACGGACGAGGAGGTGCGCAGCACCTTCGAGTCGCGCTTCCGCGGTTCGGCAGCGGGGAAGCGGATTCGCGTCCTGCACATCCTGCTGCCGTGGCCCGCGCCCGGCGCGGATCCGCAGCAGGGCGCCGCCGAGCGCGCGCAGGTGGCGAAGCTCGCCGAGGATCTGCGCGCACGCGCGGTTGCGGGAGAGGACTTCGCGGCGCTCGCGCGCGCGCACTCCGCGGCGCCGAGTGCGCCCCAGGGCGGGATCACCGTCTTCCGCGAGGGCGAGGCGCCGCCGGCGATCGCGGCTGCGCTCGCAGAGCTCGCCTCCCGCGAGGTCTCCGCAGTCATCGAGAGCGAGCATGGACTCAATCTGTTCCAGCTGCTCGACCGCTTCGACCCCTCGTCGGTGCGCTTCGAGGACGCGGAGCCGCGTCTGCGCGCGGAGCTCGTCGAGCGCAAGACGATGCCCGAGCTCGAGAAGTGGCTCGGAGAGCTCCGGGAGGGCCGGTACGTGGAGATCCTGCCCGCGGGGACGAAGTGACCGACGAGCGAGCGCGGATCGGCCTCACGATCGGCGATCCCGCGGGGATCGGGCCCGAGGTGGTCGCGGCCGCGCTGCGCTCGGACGCCGTGCGCGATACGCATCTGTGCGTATATGGGGACATCGCAGCGCTCGGACGCTGCGGCGAGATCCCGCCGGACGCGGAGCTCGTGGATACCGCGAGCGCGCCCGTCGCTGCGGGCCGGCCCGATCCGCGCGCCGCGCGGGGGATCGTGGCGGCCGTCGAGCGCGCGGCGCGCGCCTGCCTGGTGGGGCAGCTCGACGCCATGGTGACGGCCCCTCTCTCCAAGGAGGTGATCGCCCAGGGCGGCTTCGACGTTCCCGGGCACACGGAGCTGCTCGAGCAGATCGCGGGAGGGCCGCGGGCCGTGATGCTGCTCGTCGGTGGCGAGCTGCGCGTGGCGCTCGCGACGATCCACTGCCCGCTGCGCCAGGTCCCGGAGCGGATTCGCGCGGGGACGCTCGTCGAGATCCTGGCGATCGTGCACCGCGATCTCGAGCGGCGCTTCGGCATCGCGCGGCCGCGGATCGCCGTCTGCGGGCTCAATCCGCACGCGGGCGAGGGCGGCCGGTTCGGCGACGAGGAGAAGCGCGAGATCGCACCGGCGATCGCACGGGCGATCGCGATGGGAATCGACGCGCGCGGACCCCTCTCGGCGGACAGCCTGTTCCACCGCGCGGTGTCCGGAGAGTTCGACGCGGTGCTCGCCATGTACCACGACCAGGGGCTCGCGCCCCTCAAGCTCCACGCCTTCGGGCGCGCGGTGAACGTCACTCTCGGCCTTCCCCTCGTCCGCACGAGCGTCGATCACGGCACCGCGTTCGACATCGCGGGCCAAGGGCGCGCGAATGCGGGCTCGATGATCGAAGCGATCCGGCTCGCCCGCGTGCTCGCGGCAAACGAGCGGCGGGCGCGGCGAAGGGAGCATGCGTGACCGGCCCCGAGGAGATCGTCGTCCGCGGCGCGCGCGAGCACAATCTTCGCTCGATCGACGTGCGCATTCCGCGAAACCGGCTGGTGGTGATCACGGGGCTCTCCGGCTCGGGCAAGAGCTCCCTCGCCTTCGACACCATCTACGCCGAGGGCCAGCGGCGCTACGTGGAGAGCCTGTCCGCCTATGCGCGGCAGTTCCTCGAGCAGCTCGGAAAGCCCGACGTGGATTCGATCGAGGGACTTTCACCCGCGATCTCGATCGAACAGAAGACGACGAGCCGCAACCCGCGCTCGACGGTCGGCACGGTGACGGAGATCTACGACTACCTGCGGCTGCTCTACGCGCGCGCCGGGACACCGCATTGCGTACGATGCGGCCACGCGATCCGGTCACAGACTCCGAAGCAGATGGTCGACCAGGCGCTCGCGCTCGGCGAGGGCACGCGCCTGCAGGTGCTGGCTCCCGTCGTCCGCGGCCGCAAGGGCGAGTACCGCGAGCTCTTGCGCGACCTCGCACGCCAGGGCTTCGTGCGGGCACGGATCGACGGCGGGATGCACGAGCTCGATCCCCCACCGGAGCTCGACCGCAAGCGCCGTCACGACATCGATGTCGTCGTGGATCGCCTGGTCATCCGCGACGACGTCGCCGGGCGCCTCACCGAGTCGCTCGAGACGGCGCTTCGCGCGGGCGAGGGCTTCGCGAAGCTCGACGTCGGCCCGGGCGAGCGCGAGATCCTCTTCTCGGAGCACGCGGCCTGCCTCGACTGCGGCGCGAGCTTTCCCGAGATCGCCCCGCGCACGTTCTCGTTCAACAGCCCGCACGGCGCCTGTCCCACGTGCGATGGCCTGGGCACCCGCGATTTCTTCGACCCTCGGCTCCTCGTGCCCGATCCCACGCTCACGCTGCGCGAGGGCGCGATCGCGCCGTTCCAGGGGCGGGGGCTCGCATCGCGCTATTACCTGGCGCTGCTGCGCGGGCTGTCCGAGGCGCTCGGCTTCGAGCTCGACACGCCGTGGAAGGACATCCCGTCGGCGCTGCGCGCGAAGATCCTCGACGGCACCGACGAGGTGGTCTCGTTCCGCTTCGGGCGCAGCCGGCGCTTCCGCTTCGAGCGCACGTGGACCGGCGTCACCGGCCTGCTCGACAAGCGCTACCGCGAGACGGACAGCGACCGCGTGCGCGAGCAGCTCCGCGAGTACATGAGCAATACCGAGTGCGAGGCGTGCGGGGGCTCGCGCCTGCGGCCCGAGGCGCGCGCCGTGCGCGTGGGCGCCCTGGGGATCCACGAGCTCTGCAGGCTTCCGGTCGATCAGGCCGCGGCCTTCTTCGAGCAGCTCGCGCTCGCCCCGCAGCAGGAGGCGATCGCGGACCGCATCCTTCGCGAGGTACGCGAGCGGCTCGCCTTCCTGCGCAACGTCGGCCTCGGCTATCTGTCGCTCGACCGCACCGCGGGAACGCTCTCCGGCGGCGAGGCGCAGCGCATCCGCTTGGCCACGCAGGTGGGTTCGGCGCTCGCCGGCGTGCTCTACGTGCTCGACGAGCCCTCCATCGGCCTGCATCCGCGCGACAACGGCCGGCTGCTGTCCACGCTGCTCTCGCTCCGCGATGCGGGCAACACGGTGATCGTGGTCGAGCACGACGAGGAGACGATGCGCGCCGCCGACTGGATCATCGACCTCGGCCCCGGCGCAGGCCGCCACGGCGGGGCGATCGTCGCGCAGGGAACCGCGGCCGACATCGAACGCGTGCCGGAGTCGCTCACGGGGCAGTTCCTCTCGGGCAAGCGCGTCATCGCGGTCCCCGAGCGCCGGCGCCCGGGAAGCGGCCGCTTCCTGTCCATCGTCGGTGCCGCCGAGAACAACCTGCGCGGGATCACGGCGCGCTTCCCCCTCGGGGTCTTCACGGTGGTGACGGGCGTGTCGGGCAGCGGAAAGAGCACGCTCGTGAACGACACCCTGTATCGCGCGGCGGCGAAGAAGCTCTACGGCGCGAAGGATCGGCCCGGCGAGCATCAACGCATCACCGGCCTGCAGCACATCGACAAGGTGATCGCGATCGACCAGTCGCCCATCGGACGCACCACGCGCTCGAATCCCGCGACGTACACCGGGGTGTTCGGCGGCATCCGCGATCTGTTCACGCAGCTCCCCGAGAGCCGCAAGCGCGGCTACAAGGCGGGCCGCTTCAGCTTCAACGTGAAGGGCGGGCGCTGCGAGGCGTGCCAGGGCGACGGCATCCTGCGCATCGAGATGCATTTCCTGCCGGATGTGTTCGTGACCTGCGAGGAGTGCCGCGGCAAGCGCTACAACGAGGCCACTCTCGAGGTCCGGTACAAGGGGAGGTCGATCGCGGACGTGCTCGATCTCACGGTGGACGAGGCCCTCGAGCTGCTCGAGCACATTCCGAGCGTGCGAAACGGGCTCGCGACGCTCGCCGATGTGGGGCTCGGCTACATCCACCAGGGCCAGCCGGCGACGACGCTCTCCGGCGGCGAGGCGCAGCGCATCAAGCTTGCGAAGGAGCTCGCGCGACGCGCGACCGGGCGAACGCTCTACATCCTCGACGAGCCGACGACGGGGCTGCACTTCGCGGACGTGGAGAAGCTGCTCGAGGTGCTGCATCGGCTCGTCGACCGCGGGAACACGGTCGTGGTGATCGAGCACAACCTCGACGTGATCAAGACCGCGGATCACGTGATCGACCTCGGCCCCGAGGGCGGCGACAAGGGGGGCGAGGTGGTGGCCACCGGCACGCCCGAGGACATCGCGCACGGCTCCGCCTCCCATACGGGCGCTGCGCTGCGGCCCCTGCTCTGCGGGCGGCGATGAGCGCGCGCGAGGCACCGCGGCCTCCGCTCACCCCGGGGCTGGCGACGCTGATTGCCCTGCTCGCGGGGATCGTGCAGGGAACGCTGCTCCTGCTCTTTGCCGACGCGGGTCTGCCACTGCATGCCTCGACGTTCGGCATGGCGGCCATTCCCGCCTATGGCCTCGCCTTCGCGCTGTGCGCGATGCGGCTCGGCTCTCCACCCTCCCTCGCCCTCGGGCTCGTGCCGGGCGGAGCGCTCGGCTGGGTCGCGTGCCTCTTCCTCCTACCGTCGATCCTGTTGGCGAGCGAGCTCGACAACCTGTTCCGCGTCTGGCTGCCGCTTCCCGAGCCGTCCGGTGAGGCCCAAGGCGCAGCCGGAGTGCGCGCGACGATCGAGCTCGTGCTCGTGTCGGTGGGCCTGCTGCCGCTCGCGAACGAGCTGCTCCTGCGCGGGGCGATGCAGCCCGCGTTGGTGCTCCGTCTCGGGGCGGGGCGCGGGATCTGGCTCACGGCTGCGCTCTCGGCGATCGTGGCGAGCTCCGCGCTCATGAACCCGTGGGCGCTGCCGAATGCGTTCGCGACCGCGCTGGTCATGGGCGCGCTCCGGCACGGATCGGGCTCCCTGTGGCCGCCGATCGCGCTGCACGTGCTGTTCGGAGCGATGGCCGTGCTCGGCACCTACGGCGTCTTCGGGATCCCGGGCTTCGACGACACCTCGCAGCCGCATACGCCGCTCGGGTGGCTGATCGCCGCCTCCATCCCGACAGGCATCGGCCTCGGGCTCGCCCGTGCCGCCGGGCGCCTGCGGTCCCGATCCTAGGCGAGCAGCGGCGCGACGCGCGCGCGAATCGCCTCGAAGACGCGGTCGACGGACTCGCCCGCATCGACGGACTCGAGGCCGAGTGCGGCGTACTCCGCGTCCACCCGCTCCAGGAAGTCCCGCCTCTCGAAGCGCTCCCGCGCGGCAGCACCCAGGCGCTCCATCGCAAGCGACACCGGGATGCGTAGCCAGAGCACGAGATCCGGCTTCGGAAGCGTCGAGATCTCGAGCCGGTCCGCGAGACGGGTGCGATCGACTCCGTGTGCGGCCTGGTACGCGAGCGACGAGTACACGTATCGATCGCAGACGATCGTGGCGCCTCGGGCGAGCGCCGGGAGGATCAGCGTCTCGACGTGCTCGCGGCGATCGCGCACGAAGAGCTCGAGCACCTCGTCGGCCGTGGCCTCGATCTCGCCCCGCGCCCAGGCGCGATAGCGAAGTCCCCACTCGCCCGAGGTCGGCTCACGCGTCTCGACGACCTCGCGATCCCCCCGCTCGCGCAGCCACGCAGCGAGCCGCCGTGCCTGCTCGCTCTTGCCCGCTCCGTCGATTCCCTCGAGCACCAGGAAGAGCGCTCGTGGCCCGTGAACGGCGGCAGGGTCGGATCGTTCCGACGGTGAGCTTTCCATGGATGAATTCGCCGGATGGGGGCGACGCACGCCTCACCCCGTTGATCGCACGCCGCTCCCCAAGATCCCCATCCGGCGAGAGCCTACCCCGGAGCTCCTGGTCCCGTGTGAAGGAGCTCCGTTCGACTCGCGCCGGACAAGAGCAAGGGGCGTGCCGCGCATGCGTTCGCCGCAAGACGCCTCGAGCGCGCTTCCCGAGACGAAAACGGCCGACCGGCGGGCACGCATGTGAACACCCGGCGGTCGGCCGTGTACGAACGTACTCGCGATCTAGAGGTTGCCCTGGACGAGGAACGCGATCACGAACGCGAACAGCGCGAGCGACTCGATGAACGCGAGACCGATGATCATCGGCGTCTGCACCTGGCCGGCCGCGCCGGGATTGCGAGCAATGCCCTGCACGGAGTTTGCCACCGTGAGTCCCTGCGCGATGGCCGCGCCGAGCACGGCGAGACCGATGGCCAGACCGGCGCCGATGGCGATCCCACCGCCGGACGCCGCCGACTCCTCGGCAGCCAGAGCCATCTCCGGCGCGAGAGTCAACGCGAGAAGAGCACCAACGAACGTCAGAACACGCATTCCCTTACCTCCTGGGTGAACAAGCCCTTGGGGTTGATTCCTCTTAGTGGGCTTCGTGGACCGCCTGCCCGATGTAGATCATCGTCAGGAACGTGAAGATGAAGGCCTGTACGAAAGAGACGAACACCCCGAGACCCATCACGGCCCAGGGGATGAAGAAGCCGACCACCGGCAGCCCGAGGATGATCCCGAGCAGCGTGTGATCGGCGAACATGTTCGCCGTGAGACGGAGCGTGAGCGAGACGATCCGCACGAGATGGCTGAACACCTCGATGGGGAACGTGAACCAGGACATCCACGAGGGCCCGGGCGTGAAGTGATAGATGTAGTGGACCCCGTGCTCCTTCACGCCGACGGCCTCGGACACGAGGAAGGCGACCAGCGCCCAGCCGAGGTTCGTCTCGACGAACGAGGTGGGGCCGCCCATCCCCGGTAGCAGGCCCATCAGGTTCGATACGAGGATGAAGAAGCCGAGCGTTCCCACCACCGGCATGTAGCGCGGCCAGTGCGGACCCATCGTGTCCTTCGCGAGCGAGGCGATGCCCTCGAGCAGGACCTCGAGCGCCGTGCGCAGGCTGAAGCGGCCATCGGGGATCACGCCCTCGTTGCGATCGACGTCGCGCCGCACGATCCAGGCGAGGATCAGGACCAGGATCGACGCCGCGATGAGCGATTGGATGCCCACGGGCACGGAGTGGGAGAGCGGATCGTAGATCGACGGCGGGTGTTCCATCCTAGATTCCTCGATTGGCGTCTGCGATTCCGTGCCACGCCGTCGCGGGCACCAGCATCGACAATCCCACGAGCAGCGCCAGCGGCTCGACGGCCGTCCGCAGCAGCAGCCAGGCCACCGCTCCGAACAGGAGCCCAAACCTCGCGAGAGCCAGGATCTGGCTGCCCGCCGCCCCGCGGCGATGAGCTCTGTCTGTCGATCCGATCATCCGGCGCACGCTGCGCTCCAACACTGCCAGGTTCAGGGCCTGGATTCCTCCGCCGGCTGCCAGGCTCCACGCGGCGTGCCACCCATACGGAATCGCCCCGGCGAATGCAACCGCAACGAGCAGGGCGTGCTTCGCGTGAATGGACCGGAGCGCTGCCTTCACGGGCCAGGCTCATCCGGCCCGGCTTCATCACCGGCTCGTTCTTCCCCCTCCGCTGTCCGACTTCGACTCCCCGGGCTCCCGTCCGCCGTCGCGGAGGAGTCGCCGGGAGGGAGGGTCTGCTGCGCCAAGCGCAGGAGCCTCCGGAATCCCGTCACGCACCCCAGAAGCAGGAAACCGAAGAAGAGGACCGGCTCGGTGCCGAGCCAGCGGTCGGCATAGTAGCCGAGCACCATTCCCACGACAACGGAGAGAACCGCCTCCCAGGCGGCCTCCGCCTTCAACCCGACCTGCGTGCGCGGGCTCGGGTTCCACCGGCGCATGGCTACGAGGCCTTGCGCAGGGCGCGGCGTGCAGCCTCGAGCGTGCGGTCGATCTCCTCGTCGCCGTGCGCGGTCGTGACGAAGGCGGCCTCGAAGGCGGACGGCGCCAGATAGACCCCCTGATCGAGCATCGATGCGAAGAACGCCTTGAAGCGCTCCTGGTCGGCCCGCTTCGCGTCGTCGTAGCTTCGCACCGGCCCGGGGCGGAAGAAGAAGCCGAACATCCCCCCTGCATGGCTCGCGGTGAAGGGCACGTCGGCCTCCTTCGCGAGCGAGGTGAGTCCCTCGGCGAGGCGACGCGACAGCGCCTCGAGCCGCTCGTAGGTTCCCGGGCGCGCGAGCAGATCGAGCACGGCGAGGCCCGCCGCCGTCGCGATCGGATTTCCGGAGAGCGTTCCCGCCTGGAACACGCTGCCGGAGGGTGCGACCCGCTCCATGAGGTCGCGTCGGCCGCCGTACGCACCGACGGGCACTCCGCCGCCGATCACCTTGCCGAAGGTGCTGAGGTCGGGAACGATGCCGAAGCGCCCCTGCGCACCGGACGGACCCACCCGGAAGCCGGTGATGACCTCGTCGAAGACGAGCAGGCTGCCGTACGTGTCGCACAGCTCGCGCAGCCCCTCGAGGAAGCCGGGCACGGGCTCGACCATGCCCATGTTGCCGGCGATCGGCTCGACGATCACCGCGGCGATGTCCTCGGGAGCGCCGAGGAAGGCCCCCTCGACGCGCGAGAGATCGTTGAACGGAAGCACGATCGTGTCGGCGACGGCGCCCTTCGGCACGCCGTCCGTCCCGGGGATGCCGAGCGTGGCCACCCCGGAGCCCGCAGCCGCGAGCATCGAGTCGGGATGTCCGTGATAGCAGCCGTCGAACTTGATCACCTTGTCGCGTCCAGTGGCCGCGCGCGCCAGCCGTAGCGCACTCATCACCGCCTCGGTGCCCGAGCTCACCAGGCGGACCATCTCCACCGAGGGAACGCGCTCGCACACGCGCTCCGCGAGCAGGATCTCGGCCTCGGTCGGCGCACCGAAGCTCGAGCCGCGAGCCGCTGCGGCCCGGATCGCCTCGACGACCTGAGGGTGCGCGTGGCCGACGAGGATCGCCCCCCACGAGGCGACGTAATCGATGTAGCGGTTGCCGTCCTCGTCCTCGAGGTAGGCGCCCTGCGCCTGCCGGATGAAGCGCGCGGTGCCGCCGACGGCGCGGAATGCACGCACGGGGCTGTTCACGCCCCCCGGGATCACCGCGCCCGCGCGCTGCATGAGCCTCTTCGATCGTGCCGTGCGCATCGTCTCGACTCCTCGGGGGCGGGAGCTACTCGGCATCCGGATCGCCGGAGCCACCCTCCTCGCGATCCGCCACCGGCGCAATCGACACGATGCGCTCGTCGGAGCCGATCTCCATCAGCCGCACCCCCTGCGTATTGCGACCCATCGTCGAGATGTCACCGACGCGGGTGCGGATCACCTTGCCGCCGCTGGTGATCAGCATGACCTCGTCCTCGATCGATACCTGGAGCGCCCCGACGACGGCGCCGTTTCGCTCCGTCGTCTTGATGGTGATGATGCCCTGTCCGCCGCGGTTCTGTGCGCGGTACTCGTCGAGCGGCGTGAGCTTTCCGTAGCCGTTCTCGGTCACCGTGAGGATGGGGTCGCCTGCGCGCAGGACCTCCATGCTCACGGCGAAGTCCTCCTCGGCGGTGGTGATCGAACGAACGCCGGCCGCGGCGCGGCCCATCGGACGCACCTGCGACTCGTGGAAACGGATCGACTTGCCGCTCTTCGTCGCGATCAGCATCTCGTCATCGCCGCTCGTCCGCGCCGCGCCGATCAGCTCGTCGCCCTCGGCGATGTGGATGGCGAGGATGCCGCCGCGACGCGGATTGGAGAACGCCTCGAGCTCCGTCTTCTTGATGGCGCCGCCGCGCGTCGCCAGCGCTACGAAGCCGCCCTCGTCGTAGCTTCGCACGGGGAGCACCGCCTCGACGCGCTCCCCCTCGGCGAGCTGCAGCAGGTTCACCAGCGGCTTGCCGCGCGCGCTGCGCGACAGCTCGGGGAGCTGGAAGACCTTGAGCCAATGCACGCGGCCCTTGTTCGTGAAGCACAGCAGCGACGCGTGCGTGCTCGCCACGAAGAGCCGGCTCACGAAGTCCTCGTCCCGGGTGACGGTCCCGGTCTTGCCCTTCCCGCCGCGACGCTGGGCCCGGTACAGGCTGGGCTCGTGCCGCTTCGCGTAGCCGCGGTGGCTGATCGTGACCACCATCTCTTCGTCGGGGATCAGATCCTCGGTGGTGAGCTCCCCGACGGCGGGCGCGATCTCGGTGCGGCGCGCATCGGCATACTGCTCACGGATCGCGAGCAGCTCCTCGACGATCACATCGGTCACCTTCTGATCGCTCGCGAGCAGCGCGCGGAGCTCTTCGATGCGCGCACGTACCTCCGCGAGCTCGTCGAGGATCTTCTGCCGCTCCATCGCCGTGAGCCGCTGCAGGCGCAGCTCGAGGATCGCCTGCGACTGTGCCTCGGAGAGCCCGAACTCGGTCATGAGCCCGGCGCGCGCCGTCGCCGGACTGTCGCTGCCACGGATCAGCGCGATCACCCGATCCAGGTGATCGAGTGCAATCGCAAAGCCCTCGAGGATGTGCGCGCGCGCCAGCGCCTGCCGCAGGTCGAATGCCGCACGCCGGCGCACGACCTCGCGCCGGAACTCGAGGAAGTGCCGCATGAGCTCGACCAGGCCCATCTGACGCGGCCGGTTGTTCACCAGCGCGACCATGTTCACCCCGAAGGTGGTCTGCATGGGCGAGAGCTTGTAGAGCTGGTTCAGAACGATCTGCGGGTCGGCGTCCTTCTTGAGCTCCACCACGACGCGAAGGCCCTCGCGGTCGGACTCGTCGCGAAGATCCGAGATGCCGTCGATCTTCCCGTCGCGAACCAGCTCGGCGATCTTCTCGACCATCGACGCCTTGTTCACCATGTACGGGATCTCGGAGACCGCGATGCGCAGCTTGCCGCCGCGTCCCTCCTCGATTTCGGCGCGCGCACGCACGGTGAGGTGGCCGCGTCCGGTCCGGTATGCTTCGCGGATCCCGGCCGTCCCGCAGATCAGGGCTCCCGTGGGGAAGTCCGGCCCGGGCACCTTCTCCATGATCTGCTCGAGGGGCGTCTTCGGATCGCGCGCGAGCACGACGAGCGCATCGACGACCTCGCCCAGGTTGTGCGGCGGCACGTTCGTCGCCATGCCGACCGCGATGCCCGTGGACCCGTTCACGATCAGGTTCGGGATCCGCGCGGGGAGCACGACCGGCTCCGTGCGGGTGTTGTCGTAGTTCGGCACGAAATCGACCGTCTCGCGATCGATGTCGGCGAGGATCTCCGAGGCGATCCGCGACAGACGCGCCTCGGTGTAGCGCATCGCGGCCGGCGGATCGCCGTCGATGGAGCCGAAGTTTCCCTGGCCGTCGACGAGCGGGTAGCGCAGCGAGAACGGCTGCGCGAGGCGAACGATCGAGGGATAGATCACCGCCTCGCCATGCGGGTGGTAGTTGCCCGAGACGTCGCCGGAGATCTTCGCGCATTTCCGGTACGGCCGGCCGGCGGTGAGGTTCAGGTCGTGGAACGTGACCAGGATCCGCCGCTGGGAGGGCTTGAGCCCGTCGCGTACGTCGGGCAGCGCACGGCTGATGATGACCGACCTCGAGTAGTCGAGGAACGAGCTGCGCAGCTCGTCCTCGATGTTCACGGGGACCGGCGGAAGCGAGGGCGGTGGGAGCGTCGGTGTGTCGGTCATGGCATCGCGGTCAGATGTCCAGGTTCACGACGTTAAGCGCGTTCTTCTCGATGAAGTCCTTGCGCGGCTCGACGTCGTCACCCATGAGCATGCTGAAGGCCTTGTCGGCGTCGACGTCGTCTTCGACCCGGACGTGCAGGAGCGTGCGGCGCGCTGGATCCATCGTGGTCTCCCAGAGCTGCTCGGGATTCATCTCACCGAGCCCCTTGTAGCGCTGGATGTACAGGCCCTTGGCGCCGAGCTCGGTGAGCCGGTCGAACAGTCGGCGGGCGCTGGGAATCTCCTCGGAGGCATCGCCCACCACGAGCCGGTACGGGGTACCGCCGCACTGCCGGGTGCGCGCCGCGAGCGCCCGGAAGAACTCGTAGTCGGGCGACTCGAGCGTCTCGGTATCGAGCACCAGGCTGCGCGGGACGGCAGAGCCGAGCGCCCGCACCGTCGGGGTCCAACGCGAGTGCTCGTCGTCGTGGAACCAGGAGAGCTCCACGGGAAGCACCTCCGGGTACGCGGCCTCGAGGTAGGCCCTCACCCGGCTCTCGAGATCCTGGCGAGTGGGCTCGGCTCCGAGGTCGGTATCCACGCCGAGATCGGCCCCCACGGCCGCGGCCTCGACGAGACGAGCATCGATGCCGCGCCGATCCATCGAGGTGGCGATGCGGTTGCAGCGCTGCGCATCATCGAGGAGCCGGCGAAGCTCCTCGCCCTGGAGGTCGCGGCTCGCAGCTCCATCTTCCGTCCCGCCGGAGAGGACACGCGCATCGGACAGCCCGAGGTCGAGCAGATGCGCCGCGAGCTCGGCGTCGGTCTGGACGTACTGCTCGGTCTTGCCCTTCTTCACCTTGTAGAGCGGTGGCTGAGCCAGGAAGAGATGGCCGCGAGCGATCAGCTCCGGCATGTGCCGGAAGAAGAAGGTGAGGAGCAGCGTCTGGATGTGCGATCCGTCGACGTCGGCGTCGGTCATCAGGATCACCTTGTGGTACCGCAGCTTCGACGGATCCATCTCGTCGCCGATGCCCATGCCGAGCGCCGAGATCATCATCTGGATCTCGTTGTTGGCGAGCATGCGATCGATCCGCGCCTTCTCGACGTTGATGAGCTTGCCGCGCAGCGGAAGGATCGCCTGGTTGCGGCGATCCCGTCCCTGCTTCGCCGAACCGCCGGCCGAATCGCCCTCGACGATGAAGAGCTCCGCGACCACGGGATCACGAGCCTGGCAGTCGGCGAGCTTCCCGGGCAGGCTCGCGTCGCTGAGCGCCCCCTTGCGGCGCGTGAGCTCGCGGGCCTTGCGCGCGGCTTCACGCGCACGCATCGCCTCGGTCACCTTCATCGAGATCGCACGCGCCTCGGAGGGGTGCTCGTCCAGGTAGACGCCGAGGGCGTCGTTCGTGAGGTTCGCGACGAGGCCGGCGACATCGCTGTTCCCGAGCTTCGTCTTCGTCTGACCCTCGAACTGCGGATGCGACAGCTTCACGCTCACGACCGCGGCCAGACCTTCCCGGGTGTCCTCACCGGCGATCTGCAGCACGTCCTTCGCGGAGAAGTTCTGCTGGATCCAGCGGTTGAGCGTGCGCGTGAGGGCGTTGCGGAACCCGGTGAGGTGCGTGCCGCCCTCGATCGTGTTCACGTTGTTCGCGAAGCTGTAGACGTTCTCGTTGTAGCCGTCGTTGTACTGGAGGGCGACCTCGATCTCGACGTCGGTAGGCACAGGGCCGTCGGGCGTGGACTGGTCGTACTGGCGCGTGCCGCGGAGGAAGATCGGGGGGTGCAGCGGATTCTTTCCGCGATTGATGTACTCGACGAACGAGACGATCCCACCTTCGTAGTGGAAGTCGTGCTGCTTTCCGCTGCGCTCGTCGAGCAGGTGGATGCGGATGCCCGCGTTGAGGAACGACAGCTCGCGCAGCCGCTTGGCCAGCGTGTCGAAGCTGTAGTCGGTGGTCTCGAAGATGGTCGCGTCCGGGTGGAAGGTGATCTTGGTCCCGGTCTTCTCCGTCGTGCCGACCTCGTGCAGGTCGACCGCCGGGCGGCCGCGTGCGTAGGTCTTGCGCCAGACCTTGCCCTTCGTCTTGATCTCGAGGTCGAGCCGGCTCGACCGCGCGGTCACACAGGACACGCCCACGCCGTGCAGACCGCTCGACATCTTGTAGGCCTTGTTGTTGAACTTGCCGCCGGCGTGCAGCGTGGTCATGACGACCTCGGCCGCGGGACGGCGCTCCGTCTCGTGCATGTCGACCGGAATGCCGCGGCCGTTGTCCTCGACGGTGACGGAGTTGTCCGTGTGGATCGTCACCCGGATGTGATCGCAATAGCCGGCGACCGCCTCGTCGATGGAGTTGTCGACGACCTCGTACACCAAGTGGTGCAGTCCCGGCGCTCCGGTGGAGCCGATGTACATCGCGGGCCGCTTGCGAACCGCCTCCAGACCCTCGAGGACCTCGATCGATCTCGCATCGTACTCAGCTGTCATAGGCACCCGTCATCGGTACTCGTGCATTCGCGGCTCGATGGCTCCGGCACCCGGAGGACCTCCGGTCCGTGCGCGGTCCGTGCGGCGAGAGAGAGCGCATCGCAGATCCGCGGCGACCTCCCCGGGGACTCGTCTCGGAGAATCGCTCCCTCCACCCGGGACGGCACCCACGACGCAAGGTGCCGAAAACGCTGGCGTACCCTAGCGCACGGGATCGTCGGTGGCTACAGGCGCATGGGCATGATGACCGCGAGCTGGTCCGGGTCGTCGGCCGGCCGGAACACCGCAGGGGCGAGCTCGTCGGTGAGCTCGATGAGGATCTCCTTCGCGGACATCGCCGCCAGGGCATCGAGCACGTAGCGGGCGTTGAACCCGGTCTCGAACGGGTCACCGGAATAGGTGGTCGGAACCGATTCCCGCGCTTCGCCGAGGTCCGGATTGCTCACGTGCAGCTGCAGCTCCCCCTCGACGATCCGCACGCGGAATCCCCGCGTGCGCTCGGGCGCCAGCAGGGAGATCCGGCGCACCGCGTGGAGCAGCCGCTCGCGCTCGAGCACCAGGCGGACCCGATAGTCGGCCGGGAGAATCTGGCGGTAGTTCGGGAACTCGCTGTCGATCAGCCGGCTCGTGAGGAGCAGATCCGGGCGGCGGACCATGAGGAATCCATCCGGGGCGAGACCGATCTCGACAGAGCCCTCCGTCTCGTCGCACAGCCTCCGGATCTCGGTGACTCCCTTGCGGGGAACGATGATCCCCTTCTCGAGGAAGGAGACGGGCCGGTTCGGCGTCTTGTCGATCTTCGCCAGGCGATGGCCATCCGTGGAGACGAACCGCACGCGGCCATCCACCTGCTCCATGAACACGCCGTTCAGGTTGTATCGCGTCTCCTCGGTGGACGTGCAGTACAGGGTTCGGTCGATCATCTCGGCGACGAGAGCGGACTCGAGGGTGACGAAGGCGACTGCGTCGGCCGCGGGAATCGATGGATACTCGTCCGGAGAGATCGAGAGCAGGGTGAAGCGCGCAGGGCCGCATTCGATCGACACGCGAGAGCCATCCTCGAGGGTGAGGCGGATCTCCTTGTCCTCGAGCTCGCGCACGATCTCGAAGAGCTTCTTCGCTGCGAGGGTCACGCTCCCGGGTCGGGCGATGTCGGCGGGAAGACGCGCCACGACGCCGACCTCGAGATCGGTGGCCGTGAGGGTGATCGTCTCGTCCCCTGCCTGGATCAGGACGTTCGCGAGGATCGGCAGCAGGGTGCCTCTTCGCTCGACGATGGCCTGCACGCGGGACAGGCCACGGAGCAGCTCTTCGCGCTCGATCTTCAGCTTCATCGGATCCTCTCCTCTCTCGGGAAACAAGCGTAGAACAGTAGAAGGGGTTAAGGGCGAAAAATTGGGGATAACTGCCGCAAGCTCTCGCCGAAGCGCGCGTTTTTTTCCACCGCGCCCCCGGGGACACGCGGGGAGGATCGGGCACGGCCGGACGGGATCGGAGAACTCCCGGTGTTTTCCACCGTTCATCCACCGTCCTTGGAGAACGGGCCGAGCTCCTTCTCGAGGAGCGAAACGAGTGTGCGAAGACCCGCGTCGCCGTCGAGCCGCTGCTTCACCAGGCGATCGGCATGCAGCGCGGTCGTGTGATGGCGGTCGAATCGGCGCCCGATCTCGGGATACGAGAGGCCGCACAGGCGCCGGATCAGGTAGATCGCGACCTGTCGGGGAAGGACGAGCCGGGGACTGCGGCTCGACGAGCGCAGATCCCTCCGGCGCAGGTGGAAGTGCCGGCAGACGACGGAGATCACCTCGTCGGGGGTGGTGCGAACGCTGGATTGGGGCGGGTCGACGAGGGCCGAGCGCACCCGGCCCATGTCGGAGAGGCGCCCCGTGCTCGGGGCGCGCAGGAGCACCTGGGTGATCCGCGCATCCAGGCGATCGAGATCCTCGTGCAGGGTGCTCGCGAGGAGCGATGCGACATCTGGCGAGGCCTCGATTCCCCATCTCCGGATGCGGTCGAGCACGATCGCTACGCGCGTCTCCCACTCGGGCGGAGCCAGCTCGACGGGGTGGGCCTTGGCGAGGCGGATGCGAAGGGGTTCGATGAGCTCGCGCAGGTCCGCAGCGGGGCGAGGGGCCGTCAGGGCAACGGGAACGCCCGCCGCGTTCAGCGCATCGAGGGTCGTGGCGAGCTCCTCCTGGGTGGCTTCCCGGCCGGCCAGGGCGTGGATGTCGTCGACGAGGAGAGCGGATGGGGTGCGGATCCGCTCCCGAAAGGACTCGAGGGATCCCTGCCAGATGGCGGCG
>CAZOTO010000002.1:35706-58433 GCA_964582775.1 uncultured Myxococcales bacterium | reverse complement strand
ATGTCGACGGCCGTCTTCATCCCCTTGCCACTGCGTAGCTCCTCGCGGATGCGCTCGAAGATGATCACGTTCGCATCGACGGCCATGCCGATGGTGAGCACGAGACCCGCCATGCCGGGAAGCGTGAGCGTGGCCTGCGCGAGACTCATCGCGGCCAGGATCAGCGCGACGTTCACCAGCAGCGCGACATTCGCGAACCACCCGGACTTCCGGTAGTACAGCCCCATGAACGCAAAGACGAGCGCGGTGCCGAGAAGCAGCGAGCGCAGACCCTTGCGAATCGAGTCCGCACCGAGCGCCGGACCCACGGTTCGCTCCTCTTCGATCACGAGCGGAATGGGCAGCGCGCCCGAGCGCAGCGACACCGCCAGCGTCGCGGCCTCGTCGGGAGTGAAGCTCCCGGTGATCTGACCGCTGCGGCCGATCCGGCTCTGGATCACCGGAGCCGTGACCACGGTGCCGTCGATGATCGCCGCGAGACGCTCGCCGATGTTCTCTCCGGTGAAGTCGCGGAAGATCCGCGTGCCCTCGGCATTCCACGTGAACTGCACCAGCGGCTCGTTGCGCCGGCCATAGCCCACCCGCGCGTCCTCGAGCATCGCACCCGTGAGCGCGGGGACGGTCGGAACGAGGTACGCCTCGCTCACGGAGCCATCGGGATTGCGCGCCACGGCGACCATGGTGTCGGCCGGAAGCCCATCGGGATAGCGGGCACGCAGCAGATCCTCGTTGGGCGCCGCCGCCAGGACCTTCTTGAACTCGAGGAAGGTGGTCTCGCCGAGCACCTTGCGCGCGCTCGCAGGGTCCATGTCTCCGCCGGGAAGCTGCACGAGGATCCGGCCCTCCCCCTGCGGTGCGATGATCGGCTCGCGCACGCCGAGCGCGTCCACCCGCTCCTCGAGCACCTCGAGCGCCTGGCGCACGCCGCGATCGATCACCTCTTCTCTCCAACGGCGGGAGAGGCGAAGCACCATCCGATCTCCCTCGCGCTCGATCTCGAGGCTCGGTGCATCGTCGGCGACGATCGACGCGAGCTTGTCGAGATCACCGCGCGCCTCGATCGCATCGTCCTCGCGCACGCGGATCTCTTCGATCCGGATGCCGTCCTCCTTGGCCGATTCCTCGAGGACGCGCGCGTCGCGCTCGAGCTCCTGCCGAAGAGCAGTGCTCTCGTCGATGCGCAGCAGCCAATGGATGCCGCCCTGCAGGTCGAGCCCCAGGTTGATCCCCTGATCGGGGATCCATGCGCTCTCCAGACGGCGCTGCTCCGGGAAGAAGCTCGGGAGGACGAGCAGCAACGCCAGGACCGAGAGCACGGCGACCAGAATCCCGCGGCTGCGCAGACTCACGACTTGTCTCCCTCGCCCTTCGCCGTCCGCGCCGCAACGGCAGACTTGGAGAGCTTGATTCGCACCTTCTCGGCAATCTCGACGGTGAGCACGTCGTCCGTCACTCCGACCACGACGCCATGGATGCCGCCGCTCGTGACGATGCGGTCTCCCTTGGCGATCTGCGAGAGCATCTGGCGATGCTCCTTCTGCTGCCGCTGCTGGGGACGGATCACCAGCGCCCACATGAGGAGCAGCATCGCCCCGAGGAAGAGCAGCGGGCTCGCGAGGATGCCACCGGCCCCACCATCGGACGGAGGTCCGGCTTGCGCCTGCACGTACTGGATCTGTGCTTCTTCGCTCACTTCATCGATCTCCCGTCGGCCAAGGTTCCGGCTGCACCATCGAGCCGCCGGAGGATCGTACCGGGGTAGTAATGTGCCAGAATCTCGCGATACGTCTCGCCCCCGAGCGCGCGCTTGCGCGCACCCCACTGGCACAGCCCCACACCGTGCCCCGCACCGCTGCCCAGGAACAGGGCTCGGTCGCCCTCCACGGACACCTCGAACAGCGCACTGCGGATCGCCCGTCCTCCGAGAATCTTGCGCAGGTCGTGACCGGAAAGGCGCACGCCGTCGATCTCGAGCAGGGCGACGCGACCGCTGTCGCTGCGGGCGAGCACGCGAATCTCACCCGCAGGCTGCGCAGCGTAGCCCGATTCGCGCAAGACTGCGCGCAGGTCGTCCCGCGGGATCTCGTAGCTCCAGAAGTAATCCGGCGCATCCTCGTCGGAAGAGGGCACGGATCGCAGGTAGGGGATCGACTCGGACCAGACCTCTTCCGACGAGGCCGTTCGCCCACCGGACGACGAGTGGAAGACGGCGAGGATCGGTCGGCCCTCGAAGGCGAGGTACTCGCCTCGGGTCGCGGCGGCCGCCCTCGCAACCGAGGCCGAGACCGAACCCGCCCGATACACCTGCGACACCACGCTGCCATCGACATCGAAGGGCTGTCCGCGCCCTCGGGATCGCTGGTGGAGCGCATACGTGCGCGCAACCACCGCCTGCGCCTTCAGCACCTCGAGCGGCCAGCTCGCAAAGATCTCTCCCATCAGCACGCGCTCGACGTAGGGCTCGAGCGGCACCGTGTTCACGACGTCGATGCGCCCGTCGTCCGTCGCGCGCAGGACGAGCGACCCCGGCAGGCGCAATCCACCTACCGAGAGCTCGCCCGAGCCCGCCAGCACGACCGGCCCTGTGCGCAGGATCGAGCCGGCGCGCAGCCGTCCCCGATCCACCGTCACTCGGACCTCGGGCGAAGAGACGGGTACGCCCCCGAAGCGCATCGAGCGGCCGCGAACGTCGACGGAAGGAGCGCCTGTGACCACGCGAACCCGAACCCCTTCCTCCGCCCGGGCGCTCCCGGCCGGGACGAAGAGCGACAGGATCCAGACGCTCGCGATCGCAACAGCGACTCGGCACGGCACGGCCGCCCTCCCCCTCGAGCCGAGGCAGATATCGCAAAGGGAGAATGGGGCGTCAAACCCGGCGACGGCACGCATTCCCGCGCCCGCGCGAAGGAACCACGCGCCGGCGGCGGCGCCCTGCGCGCTACAGCCCCAGATCTCGCCGGATCCGATCGACGCGGTCGAGCCGCTCCCAGGTGAAGTCCGGCTCCAACCGACCGAAGTGCCCGTGGTGCGCGGTCTGCTTGTAGATCGGTCGCCGCAGGTCGAGCGCCTCGCGGATCCCCCGCGGGGTGAGGTCGAAGTTCTTCGCGACCGCCGCCTCGATCTTCTCGTCCGGGACGTGCCCGGTTCCGAAGGTGTTCACGTGGACGGAGACGGGCTTCGCGACACCGATCGCATAGGAGACCTGCAGCTCCAGACGGTCGGCCGCACCCGCAGCCACCAGATTCTTCGCAACCCAACGACAGGCGTAGGCTGCGGAGCGATCCACCTTCGACGGATCCTTGCCGGAGAAGGCACCGCCGCCGTGCCGGCCCATGCCGCCGTAGGTGTCGACGATGATCTTGCGGCCCGTGAGCCCGCAGTCGCCCTGCGGCCCACCGATCACGAAGCGGCCCGTCGGATTCACGTAGATCTTCGTGTTCTCGTCGAGAAGCGCCGAGGGAATCACCGGGCGGATCAGGGCTTCTTCGACCTTGCGCCGCAGATCGTCGTAGCCGATGTCGGGCGTGTGCTGAGTGCTGAGAACGACCGCATCGACGCGCACCGGCCGGTTGCCGTCGTACTCGACGGTCACCTGGCTCTTCGCATCGGGCCGCAGGAAGGAGAGCTCGCGCGAACGGCGTGCCTCGGCCTGCCGCATCATCAGCCGATGGGCGAGGATGATCGGCAGCGGCATCAGCTCCTCGGTCTCGTTGCACGCGAAGCCGAACATCAGGCCCTGGTCTCCGGCGCCCTCCTCCTTGAAGAGACCCTCGCCTTCGGTGACACCCTGCGAGATGTCCGCGGACTGCTCCTCGATCGCCACGAGGATCCCGCACGCAGCGCCATCGATGCCCATGCGCGCGTCGTCGTAGCCGATCTCGAGCACGGCCTGGCGAACCACGTCGGGCACCTTCACATGGGCCCGGCTCGTCACCTCACCGGCCACGCAGACGAAGCCGGTCTTCACCATCGTCTCGCAGGCGACACGGCTCTGCGGGTCTCCGGCCAGATAGGCGTCGAGGATCGAATCGGAGATGTAGTCGGCCAGCTTGTCGGGGTGGCCCATCGAGACGGATTCAGAGGTGAACAGGGTGCGCGGCATGGGGGAGCTCTCCTCGAGGCAGTGACCGGCGGCGGATGCGCGTGATCGAGAGAGGCGTCCGCCGGCCGTATGGCGCGCGAATCCTACCCCGCCAGGGCGATTCCCTCAAACTCCGTAGGGAAACGCGCCCGCATCGTGCGCTCCACGTACTCGAAGACCTCGCGGGCGCTGCCGAGCGACAGGACATCCGACAGGAGCTGCCTCGCCTCGCGGGCCGTGGATTCGCGCAGGATCTTCTTCAGCATCGGGATGGAGAACGGAGCCATCGACAGCTCGTCGATCCCGAGCGCGAGCAGGATCCACACGTGCAGGGGCTCGCTCGCCATCTCGCCGCACATCGCAACCGGAATGCCCGCGCGCCGCGCCGCCTGCGTGATCGACTGGATCATGCGCAGATGCGCGGGATGGAGCGGCTCGTAGAGATAGGCGACCTGCTCGTTCGTGCGATCCACGGCGAGCATGTACTGGAGCAGGTCATTGGTCCCGATGGAGAGGAAGTCGACCAACGGCACGATGAGGTCCGCGATCACCGCCGCGGAGGGGGTCTCGATCATCACGCCGAGGGGAATCTCGGGGGCCATCGGCACTCCCTGCTCGGCAAGCTCCGTGCGCACCTCTGCGAGCATGCGACGGGCGAACTTCACCTCGGCCAGTCCGGAGACCATCGGCAGCAGGATCGCGAGCCGCCCGAACGCGCTCGCGCGCAGCAGCGCGCGGATCTGCGTGCGGAACAGATCCGGCCGCGCGATGGAGAACCGCATGCCGCGCAGTCCCAGTGCCGGATTGGGCTCGGCGGAGACGAAGAGCCGCGAGGGGATCTTGTCGGCGCCGAGATCGAGCGTGCGGATCACCGCCTCGTGCGGAGCGACGGCCTCGACGATGACCCGGTAGGCCTCGAACTGCTCCTCCTCGGTCGGGACGTCCGTGCGGTTCATGAACAGGAACTCGGTGCGGTACAGGCCCACTCCCTCGGCGCCGTAGTGCAGCGCGTCGGGAATCTCCTCGGGCTTGTCGACGTTCGCGAGCATCCGGATCTCGACACCGTCTCGCGTCTCGGCGGGCAGATCCGAATACCGCAGCAGCTCCTTGGCGAAGGCCTGCAGATCGATGCGCTGCTTGCGGTACTCCTCGAGGATCCCCGGGTCGGGATCCACGAAGAGCGCGCCCGTGCGGCCATCGATGAGCAGGGGGGTCCCGTCGGCGATCTCGCGCACGAGCCCGTGTCCCGCTCCCACGACCGCAGGGATCTCGAGGCTGCGGGCCATGATCGTGACGTGCGAGGTGCGCGAGCCGCCCTCGGTCACGAGCCCCGCGATGCGGTCCCGGCGGATCTGCGCGACCTCGGCCGGCGAGAGATCCTCGGCCACGACGACCACACCCTCGGGCGCATTGCCGAGTCCCTCGGGCTCGCGCCCCATGAGCGCCTGCAAGACGCGGCGAACGATGAAGCCGACGTCGCTCGAGCGCTCCCGGATGTACGGATCCGCGATCGACTCGAACATCGCCTCGACGCGCCGAAGCTCGCGCTCGAGAGCCCACTCGGCATTGAGCCCGTTCTCGCGGATGTTGCGGATCGCGTTCTGGAGCAGCGCGGGATCCTCGAGGAACAGGAACTGCGCATCGAAGATGCTTCCGACGAGCCCGCCCGTCTGCATCTCGTGGCGGATCTCGTCGAGACGCGAGCGGGTCGAATGGAACGCGGCCTCGAGGCGGGCGATCTCCGCCTCGGCCTGCGAGGAAGCCACCCGGTACTCCGGAACGATCAGCCGCTCGCGCCGCAGCACGTACGCCGGGCCGATCGCGATCCCCGGCGAGGCCGGGATGCCGCGACGCAGGCCCGGCGAGGCGCTCACGCTTCCTCTCCGAACCGATCGCGGATGAGCTCGACCAGGGCCTCCACGATCTCGGACGCATCGGGGCCCTCGGCGGTCACGCGGACCGGCGTTCCCTTCGAGGCCGCAAGGGTCACCAGGGCGATGATGCTCTTGCCGTTGGCCGACACACCGTCACATTCGAGTGTCACATCGCTCTTCGCGGTTTCGGCCACACGTACGAAGGCGGCGGCGGCGCGTAGATGGAGACCGAGCTCGTTCTGGATCGTGCACTCTGCGCTCACCCGGCTCACTCGCCCGCCCCCTTCTGCTTCTCGCGGCTGCCGAGGACTCCGCTCGCCACCGAGATGTTGCGACGCCCGTACTCGCAGGCGAGCTCGGCCAGCTCGGCGAGCGTCGCCCCCTCCTTCGGCCGGCCGACCTTCACCAGCATCGGCAGGTTGAGGCCCGTCACCACCTCGACCTTCCCCACCTCGAGGAACGCCAGCGCCAGGTTCGATGGCGTGCCCCCGAACATGTCGACGAGCACGAGCACGCCCTCCCCCCGGTCCACCTCGCGAAGCGCCACCTCGATGCGCGCGCGCATCTGCTCCGGTGTCTCCTGTGTGGGGTCGAGACCGATGGCGCGTACGTTCTCGACGTCGCCCACGATCAGCGCCAGGGCCTGGAGGAACTCCTCGGCGAGTCTGTAGTGAGTGACGATGACCACGCCGATCATCCGTCTTCCCTCCGTTCCCTGTCGACGTCACGGTGCGCGACGCGGACGTCGATTCTACGCTCTCGCAGGTGTTGGTCCAGCGCCCCGGCGACAGCCACGGAGCGATGACGCCCGCCCGTGCAGCCGATGGCGATTCGCAGATACGCCTTGCCCTCGTCCTCGTAGTGCGGGAGCAGGAAATCCAGGAAGTCGAAAAACCGCTGCAGGAACATGGACGTCCGGGTGCTCTCGAGGACGTAGGCTGCGACCTCCGGGTCGGCGCCCGAGCGGTCCCGCAACGCAGGCTCGAAGTTCGGGTTCGGAAGGAATCGCACGTCGATCATCAGGTCGGCGGCCTCGGGCACCCCGTAGCGGAAGCCGAACGAGAGGAGCTCGACGGCCATGCGGCCTCCTTCCGCTCCCTCCGTGTGACGCCGGGTCACGAATCGCTTCAGGTCGTGCACGCTCATCCGCGTGGTGTCCACCACCACGTCCGCACGCTGCGCGATCGGCGCGAGCATCCGGCGCTCCTGCGCGATCCCCTCCATGAGCGACATCCCCGGCCGCGCGGCGGGATGGGATCGGCGGGTCTCGCTGAAGCGCTTGGCGAGAGCTCCGTCCTCGGCCTCGAGGAAGAGGAGCTCCTTCAGGATCCCGCGCGCGCGAAGCTCGTCGTGGATCGCGGGGAACGCCTCGAGGAAGTTCCGCTCGCGGACGTCGACCGCCACCGCGAGGCGGCTCGCCCCCTCTCCGAAGAGATCCACGAACCGGTCGAGCAGGACGACGGGGAGATTGTCCGCGCAGTAGAAGCCGATGTCCTCGAGGGCCTTCATCACCGTGGTACGGCCCGCGCCCGAGAGCCCCGACACCACGACGAGCGAGGCAGGCCCGCTCACCGGTCCCTCCGGCGCAGCGCCTCGACGACGCGAA
This sequence comes from uncultured Myxococcales bacterium, assembly GCA_964582775.1. Lineage (GTDB taxonomy): Bacteria > Myxococcota_A > UBA9160 > SZUA-336 > SZUA-336 > CAZOTO01. Next base: position 50,872 of record CAZOTO010000002.1, on the reverse strand, counting down.
GATCGAGCTCCTCGACACCACTGCGGCCACGACTCCGCAGCTGGTGGTTGCGCGCCGCGACCTCGACGAGCGAAGCGATGTTGCGGCCGGGTCCCACCGGCAGCCGCACCGAGGCGATCTTCTCTCCCTCCAGCTCGTAGGTGAGGGTGTCGAGACCAACGCGTTCGACGGCCGCTTGGCCCCAGACCTCGAGCTGGACCACCAGATCGATCCGAGCGCGCGAGGCCACGGAGCTCTCGCCGAACAGGCTCGGCACGTGCACGATGCCGATCCCACGCAGCTCCAGGAAGTGGCGCACGAGCTCGGGGCTCCACCCCGCCGGCGCGCCGCTCTCGTCCCTGCCGACCAGCACGACGTCGTCGGCGACGAGCCGATGCCCCCGCATGACGAGCTCGAGGGCGCACTCGCTCTTCCCGATGCCGCTCTTGCCGAGGATCAACACGCCGATCCCGGCCACCTCGACGAGGCTGCCGTGCACGCGGCCGGTAGCGGGCAGAGGCTCCGTCATGGAATCAACGATTCGCCTCCGCCTCCGCGAAGGTCGCGACGAGCTCGTCCACCGTCTCCAGCTCGATCAGCCGCTCCCGGAAGGCATCGACGGTGAGGAGCCGCGACAGACGTGCGAGCGCGAGCAGATGCGCACTCCCCTCTCGGCCGGGCGCCACGAGCAGAAAGAACAGATGGGTGGGCTTCCCATCGAGGGACTCGAACTCCACCCCGTGGCGGCTGCGCGAGAACCCGATGTGGAGCCGATCCAAGCTCTCGACGCGCGCATGGGGGATCGCGATCCCATCGCCCATGGCCGTCGTGCCGAGCCGCTCGCGCTCCAGGAGCTGCCCGAGGAGCGTCGATTCGTCGAGCTGCGGCGTCGCCTCCGCCATCGCGTGGGCCAGCTCGCGCAGGGCCTCGCCCTTCGTGCGGGCCTGGGCGTCCATCACGCATGCGTCGCGCACGAGACGGTCTGTGAGCTTCATCGATCCACCGCGCTCCGACGGTCGCTCCGCCGAGTCGTCCTTCCGGGTACTGCGCCGGGAATCTAGCCGATCTCCCGGCGTTGGGTCGAAGACAGGATGCGCAGCGCCTCGCGGTACTTCGTGACGGTTCGCCGCGCGATGTGGATGTCCGCCTTCCCGAGCAGCTCCGCGATGCGCTGATCGGACAGGGGCTTGCGCGGATCCTCGTTCCGGATCATCTGCGCGATCTTCTCCTTCACGCTCTCCGAGGCGATCCCGTCGCCGTCTCCCGTGCGGATGCTCGAGTTGAAGAAGAACTTGAGCTCGAACAGACCGTGCGGCGTCTGCACGTACTTGGACGACGTCACACGGCTCACCGTCGACTCGTGCATCCCGATGTCATCGGCCACGTCGCGCAGGTTGAGCGGACGCAGGAACTCGGGTCCCCGCTCGAAGAAATCGCGTTGGAAGCGCAGGATCGACTCCATCACGCGCACGATCGTACGCTGCCGCTGATGGATCGACTTGATGAGCCACACGGCCGAACGCAAGCGATCGCGAACGTATTCGCGCGTCTCCTTGCCTCCCGTCGCCTGGCTGTTCAGGACCTCACGATACGCCTGGCTCACCCGCAGCTTCGGCATTCCGTCCTCGTTCAGGAGGACGTGATATTCGTCGCCGATCTTGTGCACGAAGATGTCGGGCGTGATGTAGATCGGATCCTCGGACGCGAACTGGCGGCCCGGTCGCGGCTCGAAGCCACCGATCACCTTCGCCGCCTCGGACACGTCCTCGATGGTCGTCTCCTCGATGCGCGCGATGCCGCGGTAGTCCTTGCGCTGCAAGAGGTCCATGTGCCGCTCGATGATGCGCTTCGCGAGCGGATGATCCAGACCGAGCACGCGCATCTGGACGAGCAGGCAATCGGCGAGATCGAGCGAGGCGACGCCGATCGGATCGAACTCCTGGATCCGCCGGCGCACGGCATCCACCGCCGCCTCGTCCACCCCTGCGGCCTGCGCGATCGCCGCCAGGCTCTCGTCGAGATAGCCATCGTCGTTCAGGTTGCCGATGAGGAGCGTTCCGATCTCGCGTCCCTTCTCGTCGAGATCCGCGAATCCGAGCTGCCAGAGCAGATGCTCCGCGAGCGACAGCCCGAGCGACAGGTTCGCCTCGATGGGAGGGCGATCGTCGTGTCCCTGCGAGAGACTCGTCTGGGGACGCGAATCCATGTAGTCGTCCCATTCGACGTCGCTCACCATGTCTTCCGTGGACGGCTCGCTCGGCGCCTCCTCCGACGCAACCACGGGCTCCGGCTCCGGCGCGGCGTTCTCCCCGCTCGGCTCCAGGCCGTTCTCCTGCGGGGTCGTCGGCTCGTCGTCGAGCACCTCTTCGAGCACGGGATTCTCGACGAGCTCCTGTTGGATCGTCGTCACCAGATCGAGCCGGGAGAGCTGGAGCAGCTTGATCGCCTGCTGCAGCTGGGGCGTCATCACCAGCTGCTGTCCCAGCTTCACGTTCAGCTTCAGCTCGAGCGCCATCTTCGTGCCCCGCAGTCCCTACAGCCGGAAGTTCTCGCCGAGATAGATCTCGCGCACCGCCGGATCCTCCGCGATCTGCTCCGGTGTACCCTCACGCAGGATGCGGCCCTCCTGGATGATGTAGGCTCGGTCGCAGATCGCGAGCGTCTCCCGCACGTTGTGATCGGTGATCACGATGCCGATCCCGCGTTCCCGCAGCTGACCGACGATCTTCTGGATCTCGATCACCGCGATCGGATCGATTCCCGAGAACGGTTCATCGAGCAGCATGAAGCGCGGCTCGAGGACCAGCGCACGCGTGATCTCGACGCGTCGACGCTCGCCTCCGGACAGCGTCATGCCTCGCTGCTTCGCCTTGTCCAGAAGATCGAGCTCACCGAGCAATGCATGCACCCTTTCGCGCCGTTCTCGCCCGGAGAGCGGAAGCGTCTCCAGGATCGCGAGGATGTTCTCTTCGACGCTCAGCTTGCGGAAGATCGAAGGCTCCTGTGGGAGATACGTGATCCCGCGACGCGCCCTCAGGTACATCGGCAGATCCGTGATTTCCTCATCCCCCAGGAACACGCGGCCCGAGGTCGGCCGCACCCGCCCGACGACCATGTTGAACGTCGTCGTCTTGCCTGCTCCGTTCGGGCCGAGCAGCCCTACGACCTCGCCAGGGAGGACGGTGAGCGCCACGTCGAGAACGGCGTCCTTGGCACCGAAGCGCTTGCACAGATCCGATGCGTGCAGGGTCACCGTCATTCGGCGGACTTCTCCTCACTCGAGCGAACACGAACGACGGCACCGCCTTTCGCCTTCACGACCCCCTTGCACAGATCGAACGAGATCACGTCCGCCTCGATCTCGTCGTCGCCTCGGCGCAGCAACGCCTTGCCGCCCTCCCGGCTGCACTCCGCGTGGCAGGCCTCGTTGTCGAACACGGCCTCGCTGCACAGGGCCTCGCTGCCGGCCTGCACGATCCGCACGTTGCCGCGAGCCGTGATGCGAGCGGGGCGGCCCTGTCCCGTTCCCTCGGGATAGACGGCTTCGAGCCAATCGCAGTAGAGGCTCATGTCCCCCTGCACGACTTCGACGTTCGTCGTGAAGATGACCTTCTCGCTGCCGCCTGCCTCCGCGGGAACGACCTCGAGCGACTCGGAGGCGATGGACATCGGCTCGCCGCCGGACAGGTTCACGCCCAGCCGCTTGGCGGCCCGATCGGCACCGCTCTCTGCGGGCTCCTGCCCGGACACCGGCGCGGCCGCGATCGCGCCCGCGCAGATCAGCAGAACCACCCTTCGAAACACCCGCATCACCTCCCGTCGACCTCGGCGCTGACGCGCCCCTCGAGTCGAATCCGCCGGTCCCCCATTTCGAACACCATCCGCTCCGCCTGCAAGACGAGGTTCGAGCGGAGCACGCGTACGGGTGACTCGCTGTGGAGCCTCTCCTCCGCCGCAACGTAGCGCAGTCGATCCGTGGAGAAGCGCTCGCCTGCGCCGGTCACCCCCTCGACCCCTCCGCGCAGCAGGAAGTCACCGCCCACGAGCTCGAACTCACCTTCGGGGGAACGCACCTCGATCGAGCCTCGATTCGGCTCCTGGAGCTCGATGTGCACCTCTTCGAGCCGCGCGGTGTCGCCATCTGCCGCGATCTCGGCCCGCGCAGCCCGAACCCGGGCGTTGCGCTCCTCGCCGACGAAGGCCTCGAAGACCACGCCCGCGAGGGTCGCGAGTGGAGCCCCCGCCCCCTGCGACTCGGGATCCGGGCTCGCGGCCTCCACGGGGGGACGCGCACTCTCGCAGCCGCAGCACACCAGCGCGGTGACGAGCATTCCAGCTCCGATCCACTTGCGGCGCCCCACGGCAAGATCCCCTCGCTTCGGAAAAGTGCAGAAGAAGTACACGCGGGAGACGAGCAGGGATGGCGGCTCGAGCTCTGCCCGATCGATCGGTTCCCAATGACGGGCTCGCGCTTAGCAAGAAGCATACCTTGCCCGGCGCTCGCCGCGCAACTCGCCCCGGAAGGCCGCAGCGCCTCACCGGGACTCGCGGAGATCGCTCTTCTCGGGGCCCGGAATGGGCGTCTCGCCCGGCATCGATCGCGCGGGCTCCGGGAGCTCCTGTCCGTAGAGCTCAGGCTCCCGGCCGACGAGCGTGCGCAGGGGCTCGCGCCCGAAGACGTACCAGGCGGGGCGGAAGATCACGCGATCGAGCAGGACCCCGACCGGGTGCACGACATAGGCCACGATTCGCAGGGGATGCCCGGCACGGCTGGGATCGTAGCCGTCCTCCTTCGCCGCGACGGGCGATGCCGTCGACGACAAGACGATGGCGAGGACCAGACCTCGGACGATCGAGCTGGGGCTACACCGCATCGATGCTCTCCTCTTGGTAGGAGATCGCGAGAATCGCGAAGCTGGTGCGGCCGACCGGGCGCTCCACGATCACCTCGTCTCCCTGCCGACGACCGACCAGGACGCGCCCGATGGGGGACTCGACGCTGATCCAGCCCCTCTCGACCGCGGTCTCATCGGGACCGACGAGCCGGTACCGGACCTGCTCGCCCTCCTCGTCCTCCAGCAGCACCCACGCGCCGAAGTAGACGCGATCGGTGGCCACTTCGCCGGGATGCACCACGACGAGCCGATCGAGCAGGTCGAGCAGGTGGCGCACCCTGCGATCGATCTCGCGCAGACGCTTCTTCCCGTAGATGTACTCCGCGTTCTCGGAGCGGTCTCCCAGGGCCGCCGCTGCAGCGACCTCCTGGGTCACCTTTGGACGCTCCACCTTCCACAGATGGGTCGCTTCGGCCTTGAGCCGAGCGAATCCCTCCGGAGTGATGCAGCGATTGCGGACCCGGGTCGCCATCGGCTCCAAGGATGGCCGCCCCTCGCCGCCAGGTCAAAGGTCCGGCGCGCATTCCTCCGCCCAGCCGAGGATCAGCTCGTGCGCCGCAGAGAGGGGGGGAGGAAGAAGGAGCGCAGACGCATCCCTCGGATCGTTGCGCAATGCATGCAGCACCTCGCCGCGGGGGAACCAGCGAGCCCCCATCGACGTCTCCCAGCCCGGCCGCTCCACGCCGCGCGAAACCTCCGCGGTGCAGCCCACCAGGAGAGAGGGCGGATCGGCCCACGGCTGCGATCTGCGATAGCGCACCGCGAGCGCCTCGAGCCCGCTGCGCTCGAGCACCTCACGCCTCACGGCCCGCTCGAGCGATTCGCCGGGCTCCACGAACGTGGTGAATGCGGAGTACACACCGGCCGGCCAATCGTCCCGGCGCCCCAGCAAGCAGTGTCCTCCATCCTCGATCAGGACGACGATCGCGGGATCCACGTGCGGAACGTGCTCCGCCCGGCACCCCCCACACTCGCGTGCCGCCCCACCACGCGAGGGGGCCGTCACCGCCCCGCAGGCTGGACAGAAGCGATGGGAGGCATGCCACTCGACGAGAGCACGTGCCCGGATCGCGACGGCGCTCTCGGGCTCCGGCAGGCGCAGTGCTGCTGCGTCCAGACGGCGGAACCGAAGGCGGGAGTCCAGTCCGAGTGCGTCTGCCGGATCCACGAGGCCGGAGACGTCGGTCGCGAAGAGCGCAACCTCTCCACACACTCCGAGCAGGATGGGCTCCGTGCCGTCGGTGCGAATCTCGCGCGCGGCGACGGGAAGCCAGCCGAGGCGCAGACGCGCCCCTTCCTCGACCAGGATCTCGCCCCCGCGAACGGGAAGGACCCGGCTCGACGCGCTCTCGGACTGCGCCTCGATCCATCGCGGATCGAGCCGGTGTGAGAGCGCGAGGTCCACGGTCTCGATGCGGAAGCCATCGCGCTCGTTCACCGTCGCAACACTCCAGGACCCGAGAAGGCATCCGCCCGGCGCGATCCCTTGCGCTCCGGGGCAGACACACGGGGACAGTTGCGCTCTAAAGTTCCACACACGCTCACCGATGCCAGCCGTGGACGTACGGCGGGGCGAACGATGCATCCGGGCCCACGGCCCCGACGCCCCTCCCCCGAGACGGAGCAGCCAGGCGGATGCGGATCTACAAGTCCTCCACAGGAATCAGACGGTCCCGGAAGAACGACGACGAGGAGGAATCGCCCACGGCGTTCTCGCTCGACGAAGCGACGTCGCGTTGGGTCGATCCGCAGGGGCGCAGGGCAGCGCTGCGCTTCGACGTGAGGATTCCGATCACCTACCACTTCGACATCGGCCGACGCTCCGACGACGGCAAGGGCTGGATCACCGACATCTCGACGAGCGGAGCGAAGATCTCGGATCCGACCCGCCTCCCGCCGGTGGGGAGCTCGATCCGGCTGTGGCTGTCGTTCTACGAAACGTCCACGCCGGTGGCCATCTCGTGCCGGTGCGTGCGGCATGCCGAGGATCGGGCCTTCGCCGTGCGCTTCCACTCCCGAAGCGCGTTCGTGGCCAGTGCCCTGCGTCTCGCCATCTCGCGGATTCGCCAGCGAGACCCCGACGACGATCCGAGCACCCTCTTCTGATCCCGCCCACCCCGGGATCGCGACCCGAAGGCGCCTACGACTCTGCGCGCCCCACCGCGACACCGCGCTCAATACGCGCCGCGCGCGGGCCGAAAGAGACGGCGAACCCGTCTGCGGCTTCTCCCACGACGCAGCCCATGGCAAGGAGAGACGCCCGTGTCCGCACAACTGCACGAGATCGAGCGTGCATTCGAGCATGCCCTTCTCGACGTCCTCGAGCACGACCATCGCCTGGACGTCCGCCACGCGGACGATCCACTGGAGCGGCGGATGCGAGGCGTCGCGCGCATCCGCTTCCGGTACCAGTGGTCGCAGGACCGCACGAGCGCGAAGGCCATCGTGACCGTCGCCGGTGCGGATCACTTCTCGAACGTCATCTACCTCGACGGCCGCTCGCACGCCGCGATCGAAGCCTCGGCAGAGAAGTGCGCAGCACTGGCGGACTTCGTCGCGGAGTACCTGGATCGCGCGAGGGAGAGCCTGGCCATCGAGGCCGCCGCTGGCCGGCTCGCCTATGGCCGGCGCGAAGACGACCTCTGCTGATCCGCGATGCGCGCGCGGCGAGCCGAGGCACAGTGCTCGCCGTAGGACGGCACGAAGGTGAACCCATCCGCGCCGCCGATCTCGCACAGCGCAACTCCGAACACGTCCTCGAGCATCGCCGCGCGTAGCATCTCTTCCGCACGCCCCGCCTTCGTTCGCCCATCCCCGTAGAGCAGGAGCACGTCGTCCGCGATCGCCGCCGCCTGCCCTAGATCGTGGAGCACCACGACGAGGCTGCGGCCCCGCGCGGCCTCCGCACACAGAAGATCGAGCCAGGCCACTTGATGCCGCAGATCGAGATGCGCCGTCGGCTCGTCGAGGAGCCACAGGGGAGCCCTGCGCAGGGAGAGAGCGCCGAGCTCCGCGCGCTGCCGCTCCCCGGCCGAGAGCTCTCCCAACGGGCGCGCGTCGAGCCCAGCGAGATCGACGCGCCGCAGCGCCTCGTCGATCTCGTCGCGTCCCCCCCGCGGCGCCGAGAGCTGCAGGCGCTCGCCCACCGTGAGGCCGAACTCCGTCGGTGGGAGCTGTCCCTGCCACGCTACGCGCTCGGCCCGGGCCTTCGCCCCCAGGCTCGCGAGCGGCCGATCCCCCAATCGGACCCACCCCGCAGCCAGCGGATGAGCACCCGCCAGAGCGAGGAGCAACGTGGACTTCCCCGCTCCGTTGGGCCCCAGCACCACGAGCACGCGCCCCGGCTCGATGCGAAGGTCGAGCTCGCGAACGAGGGTGCGCGCCCCGCGGCGGATCTCGAGCCTGCTCGCCTCGAGCCTCATCCCGCGCGCCTCGCCAGGAGCCAGACGAACACTGGCACCCCGATCAATGCGGTGATCACGCCGACCGGGAGCTCCGCGGGCGCGATCCAGGTTCGCGCGGCGGTGTCCGCCAGCAGCAGCAGCACACCCCCTGCGATCGCAGCCGCAGGAAGCAGCCGCGCATGCATGGGCCCCCACCACGCGCGCACGAGATGCGGTACGACGAGGCCGACGAAGCCGATCGTGCCGGCCGCCGTCACCGCGATCGCCGTCGCTGCCGAGGCGAGCAGCAGCACGATCCAGCGCACCCGCTCCACCGGCGTGCCGAGCATCCCGGCATGGGTCTCACCGAGGAGCAGGCGATCGAGTGGGTTCGCGAGCACGATGCCCGCCGCGACGGCCGCCACCGCCGTCACCGCCAGCGGAGCCGATGCGAGGCCCACCGACGCGAGGTCACCCATCATCCAGCCGATCGCGCGCCCGAGCTGACGCTCCGGCAGCAAGGCGAGAAGCAGCGTCACGAACGCACCCCAGAACGAGGCGAGAACGACGCCCGCGAGCAGCAGCCGCGTCGGGCCGAGCCGGCGCAAGGGCACGAGCGCCGCGATACCGACACAGGCGCCCCCGAACGCGCCGGCGGAAGCCGGCCAGCCGGAGCCCGCTCCCAGCGCGAGCGCGAGGATCGCACCGGCGGATGCGCTCCCCGCGATGCCCAGCACGTAGGGCTCGGCGAGCGGATTGCCGAGCAACACCTGCAGCCACGCGCCGGAGAGCGCGAGCAGCGCCCCGACGGCGAGCGCCGCCACGACGCGTGGCAGGCGCAGCTCCCACAGGATCACCGCGTCGATGTGGGTGACGGGCGAGATCGGGTCGATCCAGCGCTCTCCTGCACCCAGACCCACGAACGAGGCCAGACCGAGCAACCCCAAGAGGACGAGAGCGCTGCCCCAACCCGCTCGTACCCGGCTCGCGGCCGAATCCCTCATGACTTCGCCACCACACTCACGGTCCGGCTTTCACGGGCGGCGTCGACGCACCGGACACGCCACGGACCCCGGTCGGGGAAGGCCCGGACGGAGGTGGCGACGCGAGCACGGCGAGCACGTCCGACTGCAGCGACTCCATGCCGTCGAAGAGACGTGGGCCGGGCCGGTGGATCCGGTCGTAGGCCGCGACGACGATGCGTGCGTCTTTTCCCAACCACTGACGCCAGAACGTCACTCGCGCCTGGGCATCCCCACCCTCGCCCGTCACCACGACCACGTCCGGCGAGGCACGAATCACCGATTCGACGCTCACGCGGGGGCCTTCCATCGGAACCTCACCGAAAACATTCGCAAATCCGAGCTCGCGCATGGCATCGCTCACGAAGCTGCGGCCGCCGGCGGCGATGAGCGGCGACGGCCAGATCTCGTAGAAGACGCGGGGCGCAGCCGCGGGGCGTCGCGCACGCATCCGCTCGAGACGCTCTCGCAGCATTCGCTCGAGCTCACCCGCCCGGACCTCCTCGCCCACGATCCTGCCGAGCTGCACGATTCCGTCGAGCACCTCGACGACCGTGTGCGGGTGCGAGACCTCGACCCGCACCCCGAGCCGCTCGAGCTCGTCGAGCCGCGCGAGCCCCCGGTCGAGTGCAATCGCGACCGTGGGTCGCAATCGCAGCGCCGGCTCGAGCGAGAGGCGCTCGTGAGTCGCTACATGAGGCAGGCTCCGCGCCTGCTCCGGGTGATCCGCGAAGCTGCCCACACCCACGATCCGATCCCCCGCGCCGATCGCGAACAGGATCTCCACGATATGCGGGGCGAGCGCCAGGATCCGCTCTTCGTGCGCGGGTGCGGACATCGCAACGATCACCGACGCCAGCGCGGACAAGCGCCAGACGCATAGGCGGCGGTGACGAATGCGAGCCAATCGTTTCATGGGCGGCGTGTACTATAGGCGGTCCGATCTGGAGGGAAATCGGCGGACCCGAACGTGCGGTCCGCCAGCGGGACGTGCGAGAGTACGCGCCGAACGCGTGGACGAGCGGGGCGCAGCACGTGCGCCTAGCGAACGGAGGGAGTCTGGATCATGGCAGAGGCGGAGTCCGGGGATCTCGAGCTCACCCGGAAGCGGTTGACGGAGTGGTTGGGGGCGCGACGGCCCGGTGCAAGGAACCTCGAGATCGAGGGACTCACGAAACCCACCGGGTCGGGATTCTCGAACGAGACCCTGCTGTGCGCGCTCTCGTACGACGAGGCGGGCAAGCGCCAGCGGGACCGCCTGGTGATCCGCTTGCAGCCCACCGGGTACACGACGTTCCCGTTCTACGACCTGGCCAAGCAGTACGAAGTGATGCGCGTACTCGGTGAGAAGACCGACATCCCCGTACCGCCGCTGCACGGGCGGGAGGACGACCCGGGCGTGCTCGGCCGCCCCTTCTACGTGATGGGGCACGTCGACGGTGAGATTCCCGCGGACAACCCGCCGTACACGGTGGAGGGCTTCGTGTGCGACGCGAAGCCCGCCGAGCAGCGCCGCTTGTGCACGAGCGGCATGGACGTCCTCGGGCGGATCGCAAAGCTCGACTGGAGGTCGATCGGCCTGGACTTCGTGGACTGGCCGCGTCGCGATGCCTCCCCGATCGGGCAGCACCTCGACTACTACGAGAAGTATCTCGAATGGGCGCGATGCGGACGTGCGCACCCGACCACGGATCATGCGCTCGACTGGCTGCGCCGGAACATGCCCCGCGACGAGCCGGCGGCGCTCTCCTGGGGCGATGCGCGCATCGGCAACATGATCTTCCGGGACTTCACCCCCGTCGCCGTGCTCGACTGGGAGATGGTCACCATCGGCAGCCCCGAGGTCGATCTCGGCTGGTGGTTCCTGCTCGAGGAGTTCTCTGCGCGCGGCGGTGGCATGCCGGGGTGGGATCGCCCTCGCCTCGCGGGCTTCCCCAGCGTCGAGGAAGAGATCGCACAGTGGGAGTCGATCGTCGGCCGCAAGGCCCAGCACCTGCACTACTACAAGGTATTCGCCGGCTTCCGCTTCGCGGTCATCATGATCCGGCTCATGCAGCAACAGGTCGTGGTCGGGCGCTTCCCCGAGGAGCTCGGTCTCGTGCTCGAGCGGAACAATCCGGTGACACAGATCCTCGCCGAATACCTCGAGCTTCCTCCGCCGCAGTAGCCGATGGGCCGCCCGAAGCGCTTCGGGCGCGGGTTGACAGCCCCCGGACCGAGGACGAGTATCGGCCCCCGTTCGGCCCAGTAGCTCAGTTGGATAGAGCGTCTGCCTCCGGAGCAGAAGGTCGCAGGTTCGAATCCTGCCTGGGTCACCACTCGACCCCGCACGGATCGCGAGTCGAGCCGTTCGCCGGAATCGGGCCGGAGCACCCGATCCGCGCACTCCCACCGACGGTGGTACGCTCCCCGGCACGATGCGCGCGCACGCCCTGCAGCACGTTCCCTTCGAGGGTCTCGGTGGCATCCGCCCGCTCCTGCGCGAGCGCGGATGGACGATCACTTCGACTTCGCTGTGGGAGGGCGCGGCGCCTCCCGAACCGTCCGCCTTCGATCTGCTGATCGTGATGGGCGGCCCGATGGGCGTCTACGACGTGCGCGAGCACCCCTGGCTCGTCGAGGAGAAGCGCTGCATCGAGCGCGCGATTCGCGCGGGGCGGCCCGTGCTCGGCATCTGCCTCGGCGCCCAGCTCATCGCCGACGTGCTCGGCGCCCGGGTGTACCGGAATCCCCACCGAGAGATCGGTTGGTTCCCCGTCGAGCGCACCGCCGACGCCCTGCGGTCTCGTCTGGGCCGGGCCTTCCCCGAGACCTTCGAGGCCTTCCACTGGCATGGCGACACCTTCGACCTGCCCGCGGGTGCGACCCACCTTGCGCGCAGTGCGGCCTGCGAGCGGCAGGCCTTCTCCTACGAGGAGTGCGTGCTCGGATTGCAGTTCCACATCGAGACGACACGCGAGGGTGCGCAGGCGCTGCTCGCGGAGTGCAAGAACGACCTCGTACCGGGACCGTACGTGCAGTCCGCGGACGAGATCCTGGGGAGACCGGAGCGGTACGAGCACATCGCTCCGATTCTGCAGGCGGCGATCGCGCCGCTGTTGGGGGCTCCATGAAGCGAAGCTACGCAGGACAGGCAGCGATCGCAGGGATCGGGGCCACCGATTTCTCGAAGAACTCCGGACGCAGTACGTTGCGGCTGGCCGTCGAGGCCTGCGATGCCGCGCTTCGCGACGCAGGGCTGCGGCCCGATCAGGTCGACGGCATCGTCACCTACACCGTCGAGGACAACCACGAGATCGACGTCGCGCGCAGCCTCGGCATCCCCGAGCTCACGCACTTCAGCCGCATCCACCACTCCGGCGGCGCCGCATGTGCGACCATCGCCATGGCCGCGATGGCGGTGGCGAGCGGTGCGGCCCGCTACGTCCTCTGCTATCGCGCCTTCAACGAGCGCTCGGAGTATCGCTTTGGCTCGGGCGTCCAGGATCGTCCGCCTGCACCCACCCCCACCGAAGTCGACTTCGGATGGAGCTCGCCGTACGGCCTGCTCACGCCCGCATCGTGGGTCGCCATGTTCGCGCAGCGCTACATGCACGAGTACGGCGCGACGAGCGAGGACTTCGGACGCATCTCGGTCGCGGCCCGCAAGCACGCCGCGACGAACCCGAAGGCATTCTTCTACGGGAAGCCCATCACGCTGGAAGACCATCAGAAGAGCCGCTGGATCGTGAAGCCGCTGCGCCTGCTCGACTGCTGCCAGGAGACGGACGGCGGACAGGCGCTGCTCGTCACCACGCGCGAGCGCGCACGCGATCTCGCGCATCCCCCGGCCGTCATCGGCTCTGCGGTGCAGGGAAGCTGCGACGACCAGCAGATGATGAAGAGCTACTACCGCAAGGAGATCACCGGCATTCCCGAGATGGGCCTGTGCGCGCGGCAGATCTGGGAGGACACGGGGCTGGGCTCCGACGACATCCAGACGGCGATCCTGTACGACCACTTCACCCCGCTCGCGCTGCCGCAGCTCGAGGAGTTCGGCTTCTGCAAACGCGGCGAAGCGAAGGACTTCATCCGCGGCGGAAACATCGAAATCGGAGGCCGCCTGCCCATCAACACGCACGGCGGACAGATCGGCGAGGCCTACCTGCACGGCATGAACGGCATCGCCGAGGGCGTGCGACAGATTCGCGGCACGTCGGTGAATCCGGTGCCCGACGTGCACAACGTGCTCGTCACCGCGGGTACGGCCGTGCCAACGAGCGCGCTCGTCCTCTCGCGCGATCGCTAGACCGCCGGGCGGATCCGCGAACGCGGCTACCGGGGAGCCATCCCGGCCCGCTGCTCGCGCAGGAAATCGCAGTACGCGCAGGCGAGGAAGCGCTCCACCGCAGCCACGACGTACGAGGTGCGCAGCGAGTGGAACACCTCGAACGCGTGCTGCGCGCCCGGAATTTCCGCGTAGGCCACCGGCGACTTCGAGACCTCTCGCAGACGCTTCGCGAACTCCCGAGCCTCCTCGACCGCGGCCAGGCTGTCGTGGCTGCCATGGATCACGAAGAAGGGCGGCACATCGGGGTGGATGCGGTGCATCGGCGACGCGCGGCGGAAGGCATCGGGCTCGGACGCCAGACTGCGCTTCATCACGTAGCGCTCGAGGAAACCATCCATTCCCTGCTGTGCCTGCAGGCCGAACGCATTCGAGAAGTCGTAGACGCCGTAGAACGGAACACAGGCGCGAATCGCAGTGTCGACGCTCTCGAAGCCGGGCTGGTACTCGGGATCGTTCGCGGTGAGCGCAAGCATCGCCGACAGATGGCCTCCCGCGGAGCCACCGGTCGCCGCGACGTACCATGGATCACCACCGTAGCTTGCGATGTTCTCCCGGATCCATGCGAGCGCACGTTTCAGGTCCACCAGGTGATCCGGAAACGTCGCCGTGGGACTCAGCCGATAGTTCGCCGAGACACAGACCCAGCCATGCGCAGCCATGTGGTACAGCAGGGGAAGCGCTTGGTGGCGCTTGTTCCCGATCGTCCAACCACCGCCGTGCACCTGCAGCAGCACCGGCGCGTGGCGCGCGCCCTCCTTCGGGGCATACACATCGAGGCGTTGCCTCCGCCCTCCGCCCGGGACGTAGGCTATGTCGCGGGTCACCCGTACGCGCGAGTCCGCCATGCGAAACGGCGTCACCAGCCGCCGGGGCGGCGGGGCCGACAGGCGGCGCGCCATCTCGGGAAGGATGCGCCTCCGGTAGTCCGATCCGAGCGCATCGCGCAGCGCACCTTCGAGGATCGGCTCCGCCCACCGCGACACCGGCACGAGCGCGAGAAGCGCCCCCCACGACAGCAGCGTGATGCCGAGACCGGCCCAGCCGGGCCACGCCTCGAGTGCACCCACAGCGATGAATCCCACCGTCGCCACGAGCTGCCAAGCGAAGTGATGCGCGGAGAGCTCCGAAGTGAGCCAGCCCGCGAAGAAGCTCGAGAGGTTGAGGATCCGCAGCCGGCGCACGGGCACGTATGCATTGAACGTGAACCAGGCACCGACGAGCGTCACCGCGAGGAAGATCCAGGGGACCATGGGCCGTATGGTGCCTCGAAACGGGGATCGAGTTCCAGCCCGCCGTCCGCTTCGAGAACGCGATCAGCGCACGACGGCGTCCATGCCTTCGATCGCCTCGGCGAGCGCCACCGTCCGCCGCGCGCTCTCCACGTGCAGGTTCTCGACGAGCTTGCCGTCGACCACGACGACGCCACGGCCCTCCGCCGTCGCCTCGGCATGCGCCGCCATGATCCGGCGCGCCCAGCCAACCTCGTCCGCCGACGGGGCAAACACCTCGTTCGCCGCCAGGATCGTCTTCGGATGGATCAACGTCTTGCCATCGAAG
>CAZOTO010000002.1:0-35696 GCA_964582775.1 uncultured Myxococcales bacterium | reverse complement strand
CCGAGCTCCCGGCCCTGCACGCAGGCCGCGCGGAAGCCCTCGTCATCCGCGAGATCAAGATGCACGCCGTCGAGGATCGCGAGACCCGTCGCGCGCGCCGCGAGCAGGCACAGGCCGAGCGAGGTGATCATCGGCATACGCAGAGGCGTGTGGGCGCAGTGCAGATCCTTCGCCAAGTCCGACGTCCCCATCACCAGGGCCGCCATCCGGGGCGTCGCCTGAGCGATCTCCTCGGCGCGAAGGATCCCACGCGGAGTCTCCATCATGCACCACAGCGCCAGCTCGGGCGGCGCCCCGGCCGCGACGAGCACCGCCTCGGCCTTTCGCACCTCGTCCGCGCTCTCCACCTTGGGGAGCAGCACCGCGTCCGCCTCGGAGCACGCCACCGCGGCGAGATCGTCGTAGCCCCACGGCGTCGCGAGCGCGTTCACGCGCACGACGAGCTCGCGACGCCCGTAGCCACCCGCGACGAGCGCCTCGAGCACGTTCGCACGAGCCTGCGGCTTGGCGTCGGGCGCCACTGCGTCTTCCAGGTCGAAGATGAGCCCGTCGGCGGGCAGGCCCCGCGCCTTGTCGAGCGCACGCGCGTTCGAGCCGGGCATGTAGAGAACACTGCGTCGCGGCCGGTGGATTCGATTCATGCGAGGGCTCCTCGGCTACTCCCGTCGGGGCGAGGTTGGGTTCACGATCGACGACAGGTAGCGGATCCTCGCCTCGGCGGCGGCCGACCCGGGGACGCCGGGAATCTCTACACCGAACGGTGCCGTCTGGCCCGAAGCGAGGCCAGGGACCACGAACGCGGCCTTGCGTCCAGCCATCTCGATCTCGAAGCGCGCCTCGCCGTGGTCGAGACTCCCCACGTTCGACATCCGCCCGCGCACGCGAACCCCGCTCCCTACGGTCACGAGCGACAGGCGGCTCACGAGAAAGCCGTGGCCGATGTCCTGGGACTCGGGACGCGTAAGATCGACGAGCGGGGGCGGCCCTGCACCGACCGCCGCCGGGCGCGCCTCCAACCGGCCGAGCCCATCGCGCACGCGGGAACGCGAGGCGTCGGCAGAGGCCGTCGCATCCGGCGCTACGTCCGCCATCGCAATGTCCGACAGGACCTGCGTCCGGCCTCGATCCCTCACCTCCACCCGCGGACCCGACTCGCTCGCGAAGAGCGAGGCCGAGGACTGGTCTGCGGGCGTGCGGATCGACACCGCCGCCCCCGTGCTCGAGGCCGCCAAGCGCACGGTCTGCTGTGGATCCTCCCCTTCGCGTCCGGGAGAAGACAGCCCCAGCACCGTGACCGCTTCCCCTGCCCCGAAGGTGTCGCGCCCCACGAAGACGAGCTCTCGCCCCTTCTCGTCGACGAGCCGGAGATCCTTGCGAAGCACGATGCGGTCCGCGGAGATCACCCGGGCTTCGACGGTGTCGACGCGCGATGCGCTCCCCGGACGATCCAGGGAGAGCATGAACATCACCGCAGCGGCCGCGAGGCTTCCGAACAGGCCCGTGAGGAACGCCAGCACGAGCACGATCCGTCGACGCCCGCGCTCGAGAGCCGTCACGCGCACGACGATCCGTGGGTCGACGCCCTTCCACTCTGGATCCATCTCGCCTTGCCCTCACTCTCCTCGGAAGCGTCGCGATCGACGACGATCTCGGCCGAACGCGCTCTGTGCCCGTGTGCACCCGGTTCGCACGCTCGCAGTCGACGCTCCAGACACGCACACCGCCCGCGGCATCACCGTCGGCAACCGAACGCAGTCTAGGCAGCTTTCAAGGGAAAGTGCAGATGGCACGAGCGACTGCGCGCTCGTGCGGCCTACGGCTCCCGGTCCCCCGAGGGAAATGGCACGCGCAGGATGCGATCGCCGCCGAACGATCCGATGAAGAGCTCACCGCCCACCTGGAGTCCCACGGTTCCCGCGCCCATGGGAGAGCCGCTGCCGTCGAAGAGCACCCGCGTCGCCATCGAATCGGGATCGATCTCTACGATCGCGAAGGGCGCCGCGCAGGTTCCACGTTCCAGCCCCTGGCATCCCTGCATCTGCGAGAACGTCGCCGTATGCGAGGCGACGAGCAGGCGGCCGTCGCTCGTCCACGTGAGGTTGTCGGGACGAGGCATGGCGGCCCTGCCCTCGAGCTCTCCCGTGTCACGTGCGATGCGACGCACCTCTCCCCCGAGGGTCGAGGCCACGAATAGCGATCGGCCGTCGGCCGAGGTCTCGACCCCGTTCGGGAAGGCCGTCTCGGTCCCGAACACCTGCCGGAATCCGGCCTCGGGATGCCAGGAGAGCACGTACCCCGTATCCATGCCCAGGAACATCCCGAGCGCCATGTAGATGCCGCTGCGGAGCCCGGTCGAGCGAGGGAACATGTGGCTCACGAGGAACGAGCCGTCCGCCAGGCCGGCGACGTCGTTCAGGTAGGCTCGCTCCGGCGCCACCGCGCAGCCACGCCACGACAGACTCGGTGCACCCCCCTCGCTCGCGCCCTGGACCTCGAACATCTCCACGGCCTCGCGTCCACCGTGGTTCACGACGAGGAGTGCCAGCTCCCCGTCGGCGCGCGCGACCAGATCGATGCCGTGGGGACTGAAGGCCGCCGAAGGCGGTCCCGGACAGGCAGGATCGCCCCAGCCCGCCGCAGGCGCGGCGTCGCCCGGTTCGTACCCCTCTTCCGCCGGAGGGAAGAGCCGTGAGATCGCACCGGACTCGACGTCGAAGAGGGCGAGACTGCCGGGCCGGCTCCCGTCCATCGCACCCATCTGGCTCGCGAGGAGCCAGCGCCCTCCGGGCAACGCGACGAGGTCCTCCGGCTGATGGAAGCCGCAGATCGGGACTGCCCCCGCACGCGGAGCGCAGTCCAGGATGGGCTCGACGTCCGCCCCACAGGCCAGAACGGACGAGACGAGAAGGATCGCGAAGACCCCGTCCCGGCGGACGAATGCGTGATTCATGGCGCCCCCCCTTGGCCATCCTCGCGCGTGGCGACCCGGCGTGCGAACCGATGCGCCGGCGACAGACGCGCGATGCGCAGGATACCCGTTCCACTCGAGGCGTTGGAAGGGGGTTCGTCGGGAGAACCCGGCTGGCCCGGGCCAGCCGGATCCTCCCGACGGGCCATTGCGGGGTCCCACCCTCCGGCGATGCCAGGACGCAAAGGGGCCCGCTCGAGAACCGATCGCGACACCCTTCTCGGGCCCGCCCCACTCACCTTTCGCGAGCCCCGATCTGCCCTTGTTTCTTCCTTGCAAACGGGTCTCGTTTTCTGATATCCATTCGATCGCAGGGATTGCTTCGCTCGAGCCGACTGCAACCGGTCGTCACCACGAAGCACGAGCCATTGGAGTCCACCGGGCCATGAAGAAGATGCAGGGAATCGTTGCGTGGTGTGTGGGAGTGCTGGTCGCGGCGGCACTCGGGGGTACGGCGCAAGCGGCTTCGACGTTGATCGTCGACGGATACACGCTCGGAGAGCGCATCTCGATCCGCCAGAGCGGCGAGAGCCAGCGGGTGTGGACCGCGGAGTTCTCCGGAACCGTGATCGACGAGGAGTATGGGAAGACGCTCACGGGCTCGAGCTACTGCATCGATCTCGACCAGTACCTGGGCGTGGAGACGGTGACACCGGTCACCCTCCTGTCGCCGTCGAGCTCACCGGAGCTTCTCGCCGCGAGCACGCTCCTCGATGACTGGTACGGCCTCTCCGGCGGCTACAGCCGGACCGTCGCGATCACGGGACTCCAGATCGCGATCTGGGAGACGTACTACGACTATGGCAGCGCAGACCTCACCGGCGGGAACTTCCAGGTGACGAGCGCGAGCAGCCAGGCCATGTCGTTTGCGACGATGATCCTGGGTTCGCTTCCCTCGACGCTCTCGGCGGGCGATCTCGACTCCTTGGTGCTCGGCGTCATGAGCGCGACGCGCCAGGATCAGCTCTTCATCTCTACGGCGCCGATTCCCGAGCCATCCTCGGTGTTGCTGTTCCTGATCGGTGGTGCGATCACGGCTCGGGCCGCCCGCCGCGAATAGCCCATCCACCTTCGGCTTTCGAGCCCGCACGCCCCTCGGACTTCCGTCCGAGGGGCGTTGCATTCTGGGCACCGCCCCAGTGGCGCCGCGCGACGCCTTGGACTATCTCTATCGTGCGCGACTGCCCATGCGAGCACGATGCTCGTCGGTGCGTCGCCATCCGGGCGATTAACTCAGCGGTAGAGTACTACCTTCACACGGTAGGAGTCACTGGTTCAAATCCAGTATCGCCCACCAGTGGTCACGCGCCGCTCTTGTCCTCGACGCGCCGGCGCACGGCCGCTCCCACGAAGCTGCGAAACAGCGGATGTGGATCGAACGGTGTCGACTTGAACTCGGGGTGGAACTGGCACGCCAGGAACCACGGGTGGTCGGGATACTCGATGATCTCCACGAGCTGTCCATCCGGAGAGGTTCCGGAAACGACCAAACCCGCCGCCTCGAGCCGCTCCCGATAGACGGGATTCACCTCGTATCGGTGGCGATGGCGCTCGGAGACCTCCGTGCGCCCGTACGCTCGTGCAGCCAACGTTTCCGGCTCGATCCGGCACGGATACGCGCCGAGCCGCATCGAGCCCCCGGTCGCAGCACGCGATTCCTGCCCCGGCATGAAACCGATCACGGGGTGCGGAGTCTTGGGGTCGATCTCGATCGAGTTCGCTCCGGCGAGCCCCGCCACGTCGCGTGCGAACTCGATCACTGCGCACTGCATCCCGTAGCAGATGCCGAAGTACGGGATGCGGTTCTCGCGCGCATGGCGGATCGCTTGCACCTTTCCCTCGGCACCGCGCGAGCCGAAGCCATGCGGAACGAGAATCCCATCGACGGTGGAGAGCGTGTCGAGCGCACTGCCCTCGAGCTTGTCGCTGTCCACGTACGTGATGTCCACCGCCACTTCGTGCGCGATTCCCGCGTGCGCGAGCGCCTCGTTCAAGCTCTTGTACGATTCGGTGAGATCGACGTACTTGCCCACCATCGCGATGCGGATCCGCGCCGTGGGATTCTTCAGCACCGAGACCACGCGCTCCCAGCGCTCGAGGTGCGGCTGACCCGTCCAGATGTTGAGCCGCTGCACGATGGTGGTATCGAGCCCCTCGTGGTGCATGAGCAGCGGAAGCTCATAGATCGTATCGACGTCCTTCGCGGTGATCACCGCCTCTTCCTCGACGTCGCAGAACAGCGCGATCTTGCTCTTCACGGATCGCGAGAGGAAGCGATCGCTCCGACACAGAACGATGTCGGGAGCGATTCCGATCGAGCGCAGCTCCTTCACGCTGTGCTGCATGGGCTTGGTCTTCACCTCGCCCGCGCTGGAGACGAACGGAACCAGACCGATGTGGATGTAGAGCGCGTTCTCGCGTCCGACGTCGGAGCGCAGCTGCCGGATCGCCTCGAGGAACGGCAGCGACTCGATGTCCCCGACCGTTCCTCCCACCTCGACGATCAGTACATCGCATTCCTCGCCGACCCGCAGGACATGGGCCTTGATCGCGTCGGTGACGTGCGGGATCACCTGCACGGTCGCGCCGAGGTACTCCCCATCCCGCTCGCGCTGTAGCACGCGCTCGTACACCCGGCCGGCGGTAAGATTGTTGGGCCGGCCGAGCCGCACGGTCGTGAAGCGCTCGTAGTGTCCGAGATCGAGATCCGTCTCCGCCCCATCGTCGGTGACGTAGACCTCGCCGTGCTGGAACGGGTTCATCGTCCCCGGATCCACGTTGAGGTACGGATCGAGCTTGAGGAAGCTGATGCGCAGACCACGGGCCTCGAGCAGCGCGCCGATGGAGGCCGAAGACAGCCCCTTGCCCAGGGAAGAGAGCACGCCGCCCGTGACGAAGATGAACTTGGTCTGGCGCTTCATCCGCAGCATCCCCTCGCCGGTTTCCCCAGGAGTAGACCAGGGCGGCCGGTTCGTAAAGTGGAGCTTCGCCTAGCGCCAGGATTCGCGCGCGGGCACGGCCTCGACGCGCGCCCCCCGGCCGGTCCGCCCGTCCTGTCCGGGGATCCAGTGACGTCATCCGCACCGGGAAACCCGCTTCGCGACGTGCAGGACCATCGGCCTGGCGGCGAGCGCGAGGGGTGGCCCTCCAAACCTCGACCTTGGATGAAGGCGTAGCCGGCGGCGGTGACGCGGTGACGCGTACCCGCGATTGGATCAGCGCTTGCTGAACTGGAACCGTGCGCGCGCTCCGCGCTGACCGTACTTCTTGCGCTCCGTCTCGCGGGCGTCGCGAGTGAGGAAGCCGCTCTTCTTGAGCGGCGGACGCAGCGCCGGGTCGAGCCTCTCCAGCGCACGCGCGATTCCGTGTCGGATGGCACCGGACTGGCCGCGGATTCCCCCGCCCTTCACGGTGATCCGCAGATCCACCGCACCGAGCTGCTCCACCGCGGCGAGCGGCTCGAGCATGTGCTGGCGCAGTGTCTCGCGCGGGAAGAAATCCTCGATCGTGCGATCGTTGATCACGATCCGGCCCGTGCCGGGCTTCAGGAAGACGCGGGCGGTCGACGTCTTCCGTCGCCCCGTCGCGTAGCGAACGGTATCGGCCTGCGGCGTGGTCACGAGCGAACCTCCAGGACCTGCGGCTTCTGTGCCGCGTGCGGATGTGTCGCATCCGGATAGATCTTGAGCTTGCCGAGCATCTTGCGGCCGAGCGGACCGCTCGGGAGCATGCCTCTCACCGCAGCCTCGAGAACGCGCTCGGGGTGCGCATCGAGCAGCTTGCCCGCAGTGATGGACTTCACTCCGCCTGGATAGCCCGTGTGGCGATAGTAGGTCTTCTGCTCGAGCTTGCGGCCGGTGAGCCGGATGCGCCGCGCATTCACGACGACCACGAAGTCTCCGTCATCGACGTGCGGGGTGTACGTGGGCTTGTGCTTGCCGCGCAGGATCGACGCGATGCGGGTCGCCAGTCGCCCCAGCACGAGAGAGTCGGCATCCACGAGGAACCACGCCGGCTGGATGTCCTGCGCACGGGTGCTCCGAGTGGGATTCATTGGATTCGGCAAGGGCTTGCGCCTCCTCGATTTCCTTGCGGAGGCCATGGGATAGCCGGTCGCCCGCACCCAGTCAAGCACGTCTCGTCTCCGGCTCGTCGGGATCCCCCGGGTAGGCGATGTGCTCGAGGCACAGGCCCCACGGGGGCGCTGTCGCTCCGGCCCGGGTGCGCTCCCGAGAGGCCAGGATCTCCGCCATGTCCCCCGCATCCCGCCTTCCCTGCCCGATCTCGACCAGGGTCCCGACGATGTTCCGGACCATGTATCGCAGGAAGCTCCGCCCCCGGGCGACGATCCACAGCTCGTCGTCGATCTCGAGGAGATCCAGCCGATCGAGGCTACGCACCGTCGTCTCGCTCGGCACCGGTCCACCGGGCGCCCCGCGAAAGGCCGAGAAGTCGTGGGTGCCGAGCAGGACGCCCGCCGCCTCTCGCATCCGCTCGACGTCGAGCGTCCGGTACAGGTGCCAGACGTGTCCCCGCCGCAGGGGGCTGCGAACTCCGCTCATCAGGATGCGGTAGGCATAGCGCTTCCACAGGGCATCCCTTCGTGCGTGGAACCCGGCCGGGACCTCCTGCACCCGGCGGATCGCCACGTCGGTCGGTAACACGGCGTTCATCGCCTTGCGCAGCTCGACGGGGCCCATGCGGGTCGCCACGTCGACGTGTGCGGCCTGGCCAAGCGCATGCACGCCGGCATCGGTACGGCCAGCGCCGATGACGCGGCGCTGCTCTTGCGTCACCTCACCCAGCGCCTGCTCGAGCTCGGCTTGGATGCTGCGGGCGTTGGGCTGGATCTGCCAGCCCCCGAATCCCGCGCCATCGTACTCGATCGTGAGGCGGAGCCGTCGCTGCACCGGCGCGCCCCCGCCTACGGGCAGAGAGCCGAGGCCGCCTCGACGACCCCGATGGCGGCCCCGCGGCGCAGATCATCCAAGGCGAGAACGAACGCGAGACCCGGAGCGCCGTCCGACCCCGGGCGCACCCGCCCGATGGCCACCTCGTCGTGCCCGAGTGCTCCACGCGGTGTCGGCAGATCGCCCTCCGGCAACACGCGGATCGACGGCACCTTCTCCCAGATCGCCCGCGCGCGGTCCACCGAAAGCTCGTGGGACACCACCAGGTGCACGGCTGCCAGGCTCCCCGCAAAGACCGGCACCCGGAGCCTCGTGCATTCCACCGCCATCGTGGGTTGACCCGTGAGGCGGCGAAGGACGGCCGCAAGGCGGCTCTCCTCGGAGGACTGCCCATCGGGGCGCAGCTCCCCCACGAGCGGAAGGCAGTCGAACGCGAGGGAGCGGGGAAAGACCTCGGATTCGTCGGATTCACCCGTCATCGCGTTCAACACGTTCGCGGTGTGTTCCGTGAGCTCCCCCACCCCGCGCCGCCCCGCGCCCGCCGCCGGCTCGAGACAAACGATCGAGGCACGCGGGATCTCGACCTCGCGCGCGATCGACGCGAGCGCGAGCCCCAGACCCGCCACGACGCCGCGGGGGACCGCGATCCAGCGATGGCCGGAGGGCTGGCCCGGCCCCACACCGGGCAGCCACAGGGCAACGCTGGGATCGAGCTCGAGCACACCGGAGACATCCACCAGCCGAGCGTTCGAAGCGCGCAGCTCCTCGAGGTGCTCGGCGAGCACCGCGGGCGCGGCATTGATCACCAGATCGCAGCTCTCGAACCAGCCGGAGCGAAGCACCTCGAGGGAGACCTCTTCCCCGCGGAACTCCACGATGTCCCCCTCGCACGCCTCCGACCCGAAGGCGACGAGCTCGTGCACCGGGAAGCGGCG
The DNA here is from genome assembly GCA_964582775.1 of uncultured Myxococcales bacterium. Taxonomy (GTDB): domain Bacteria; phylum Myxococcota_A; class UBA9160; order SZUA-336; family SZUA-336; genus CAZOTO01. The sequence goes on along the minus strand of CAZOTO010000002.1, from coordinate 26,883 downwards.
CTCCTCCAGCACATCGAGGATCTCGCGACCCACCGCCCCCGTCGCGCCGATGAGCGCGACACGCAGCCCACGCCGTGCGCTCATCCGATCGCCTCGCGGACCCGCCGCCCCGCTTCCCGGGTACCGATCGCCCGTTCGCCGGGCCGCGCGAGATCCGCCGTGCGATGCCCGGCATCGAGCACCTTCGCCACGGCCTCTCGCACCCGGGCCGCCTCGGAGGGACGGCCGAGGCCGTGCTCGAGCAGCATGCCGACGCACAGGATCGCGGCAAAGGGATTCGCCTTGCCCTGGCCGGCGATGTCGGGCGCGCTGCCGTGGACGGGCTCGAACAGGCCGCGCCCCTCGTCGCCCAGACTCGCCGAGGGCAGCATGCCGAGCGAGCCCGTGATCATCGCCGCTTCGTCCGACAGGATGTCCCCGAAGAGGTTCTCGCACAGCAGCACGTCGAAACGCGGCGCATCGCGCAGCAGCACCATGGCGGCACTGTCGACGAGTTGGTGCTCGAGCTTCACGTCGGGAAATTCGCGCGCGACCTCCTCGACGACCTCGTTCCAGAACGCGCACACCTCGAGCACGTTCGCCTTGTGGATGTTCGTGACGAGCTTGCGCCGACCTTGCGCCGTCCGGAACGCCACGCGCGCAATGCGGCGGATCTCGCTCTCGTCGTACACCATCGTGTTTCGTGCGCGACGCAGGCCGGGCTGGTCGTCGCGGCCCCGCGGCTCGCCGTAGTAGATGCCCCCGGTGAGCTCGCGCACGACCACCAGATCCACTCCCGCCACGTGCTCCCGCCGAAGCGGGCTCGCATCGACGAGCGCCGGGAGCACCGTGGTCGGCCGCAGGTTCGCATACAGGCCGAGCTCCTTGCGGATGCGAAGGAGTCCCCGCTCCGGCCGCGTGGACGGCGGCAGCGCATCCCACTTCGGCCCGCCGACCGCACCGAGCAGCACGAGCCCGCACTCCTTCGCTCGCTCGAGCGTCCCGTCGGAGAGCGGCGTGCCGTCGGCATCGATCGCACAGCCCCCGATGCGGCCTTCCTCGAGCGATACGTCGGGCGCGAGTGCGTGCAGCACCTCGACCGCTTCGGCGATGACCTCGGGGCCGATCCCGTCGCCAGGAAGAACCAGAACGCGAGCCATGGGGAGTCCTCCGGAGTTCGTCTAGACGCCGCGCAGCGAGGCCACTCCGGCCTCCTTGCGCTGCGCAAGCTTGTTGAGCGCGTGGATGTAGGCCTTCGCGCTGGCCACGAGGATGTCGGTGTCGGAGCCCTGTCCGATCACCCGCACGCCATCCTCCTCGATGGTGACGGTCACCTCGCCCTGCGCATCGATGCCCGAGGTGATCGCATTCACCTGGTAGCGCAACAGGCGCGCCTTGCTCTCGGTGATCTCCCGGATGCCCTTGAAGATCGCGGCGACCGGGCCGTCCCCCATGCTCGCTCGCTTCTGCACCTGACCGTGAACGGAAAGCTCCACCGTCGCCGTGGGTGTGGCGAACGTGCCGCTCACCACGGCCAGCCGCTCGAGCTTGTAGACCTCGTGTACGTGGATCAGCTGGTCGGTGACGAGCGCCTCGATGTCCTCGTTGTAGATCGTCTTCTTCGCGTCCGCGAGATCCTTGAAGCGCTTGAATGCGGCGTCCACGTCGACGCGCTCGACATCGAAGCCGAGCTCCTTCAGCCGCTCGACGAAGGCGTGCCGCCCGGAGTGCTTGCCGAGCACGAGCTCCGTCGTCGTGCGCCCCACGGACTCCGGAGTCATGATCTCGTAGGTGAGGCGGTTGGTGAGCACGCCGTGCTGATGGATGCCCGCCTCGTGCGCGAAGGCGTTGTCCCCGACCACCGCCTTGTTCGGCTGCACGGAGATGCCGATCACCTGCGAGAGCAGGCGGCTCGACGGATAGATCTCGCGGGTGTGGACACCGGTGTGACAGCCGCCGAAGTACTCGCGGCGCGTCTCGAGCGCCATCACGACCTCTTCCATGGCCGTGTTGCCCGCACGCTCACCGATCCCGTTCACCGTGCACTCGACCTGCCGTGCGCCGGCACGCACCGCCGCCAGGGAGTTTGCCACCGAGAGCCCGAGATCGTCGTGGCAGTGGACCGAGAACACGACGTCGTCGCTCGGGCGCAGCCGTTCGCGCAGATAGGCGATGAGCTCCGCATACTCGAACGGAGTCGTGTAGCCCACGGTGTCGGGCACGTTGAGCGTGGTGGCGCCGGCGTCGAGCGCCTTTCGATAGACCTCGACCAGGAACTCCCAATCCGAGCGCGTCGCATCCTCGGCCGAGAACTCGACGTCACCCACGTGACTGCGCGCGCGCTCCACGCCCCGCGCCACCTGCTCCAGCACCTGCGCGCGGCTCATGCGCAGCTTGTCGCGCATGTGGATCTCGCTCGTCGCGATGAACACGTGGATGCGTCGCCGCTGCGCGGCGCGCACGGCCTCGGCCGCGCGATCGATGTCGCCGAAGGACGTGCGAGCGAGCCCGCACACGATCGGGCCCTTCACTTCCCGCGCGACGAGAGACACGGCCTCGAAGTCGCCCTGCGACGCGATCGGGAAGCCGGCCTCGATGACGTCCACACCGAGGCGCGCGATCTGGTGGGCGAGGAGGAGCTTCTCCTCGAGGTTCATGCTGCAGCCCGGCGCCTGCTCGCCATCCCGGAGCGTCGTATCGAAGATCAGCACACGCGAGCTAGACATCCCCACCCACCTTCGGAGAGACCTCCCCATGAGACGCCGGTATCGGCACCCGCCGCCATCGACGCACGAGCCACAGGATCGGTCCCGACGAGATGAACGCGACACCGATCGCGAACATCATCGGCTCGTGGTTCAGCAGAATGGCGACGATCGCGATCAGGATCGCGACGAGGGTCGGATACGCCCGGCGGCCTTCGAGCCGCACCGCCTTGAGACTCGGATAGGGCACGCTGCTCACCATGAGCAGCGCCAGCATCGCGAACGCGAGGGACACGCCCACGCCGAGCGGTCGCGACAGCGGCCAGTCGATGCCGAGCCATGCCACGAACCACACGATCACCGCCGTCATGCCGCCGGCGAACGTGCTCGGCAGCCCCTCGTAGTGATTCGAATCGCTCGTGCTCGCCCTCACGTTGAAGCGCGCCAAGCGCAGCGCGGCGCACAGCGCGAAGAGCCCCGCGACGATCCAGGCGCGCGGACCGAAGGGCGCGAGCGCCCAGTTGTACATGAGCACCGCGGGCGCGACTCCGAACGCGACCAGATCGGAGAGCGAGTCGAACTCGATGCCGAAGGCGCTCGTGGACTTCGTTGCGCGCGCCACGCGGCCGTCGAGCATGTCGCAGATTCCCGCGAGCACGATGCACAGTGCCGCCCGGTCGAACCGCTGTCCCGCGCTCGGCATCGAGAGCACGATCGCCCAGAAGCCGAGCAGGAAGGCGGCGCTCGTGATGAGGTTCGGCACCAGATAGACGACGCGTAGCTGCTCGCGATGCCGGGCCCGGCGCCTGCGCCGCCCCGGACCGAATCTGCGTTGCTCGCTCATGCCGCTCCCCCGCGAGAGTCCTCCGCTAGTTGCGCGAACGATCGACGAGCCGATTCTCCGCAAGCCAGGGCATCATCGCACGAAGCTTCTTGCCCACGGCCTCGACCGGGTGCTCCTCGCCGAGCCGCGACAACGCCTGGAAGCTCGGCTTGCCGGCCCGCGACTCGAGCAGCCACTCGCGCGCGAACTCCCCGCTCTGGATCTCCCGCAGGATGCGCTTCATCTCCGCCTTCGTCTGCTCGTTCACCACGCGTGGCCCCCGCGTGAGGTCGCCATAGCGCGCGGTGTTCGAGATCGAGTAGCGCATGTTCGCGATGCCACCCTCGTAGATGAGGTCGACGATGAGCTTCATCTCGTGGATGCACTCGAAGTACGCCATCTCCGGCGCGTAGCCGGCCTCGACGAGCGTCTCGAACCCGGCCTGCATGAGCGCCGTGAGCCCGCCGCAGAGCACGGCCTGCTCACCAAACAGATCCGTCTCGGTCTCCTCGCGGATCGTCGTCTCGATGATCCCCGCGCGGCCGCCGCCGACGCCCTTCGCATATGCGAGCCCGATCTGCAGCGTGTCGCCCGACGGATCGCGATCCACCGCCACCAGGCACGGAACGCCTCCGCCCTTCGCATACGCCGCGCGCACGAGATGACCGGGTCCCTTCGGAGCGACCATGAACGCGTTCACGCTCTCGGGCAGGTGGATGCAGCCGAAGTGCAGGTTGAACCCGTGGGCCAGCGCCACGTAGGAGCCCGGCTTCAGGTTCGGAGCGACCTTCGCGTGGAAGATGTCGGCCATCGTCTCGTCGGGCAGCGCCATCATCACCACGGTCGCGCCCGCCACGGCCTCCTCGATGGGGAGGACGCGCAGGCTCTCGGCCTCCGCCTTCTTCCACGAGGCCGATCCCTGCCGCAGGCCGACGACCACGTCGACTCCGCTGTCGCGCAGGTTGAGCGCGTGCGCATGCCCCTGACTTCCGTAACCGAGGATCGCCACCGTTCGGCCCTGGAGCCGCCCGAGATCCGCATCCTTGTCGTAGTACACCTTCATGTCGCGACTCCTCGTCTTGCCGAAACCCGTTCCTACGTCTCGCCTTTCGCCGATCCGGCTGCCGGCCCCACCCATGCTTGCGAATTCGTCCCGCCGTGCATCCCGCTCACGGGCCGATCGACATTCCGCCCGGCGTCCGCTGCTGCGGGCTTCCCGGAGCCGGGATCGGCCACGGCGCCGAGCGCCGCCTCAGCCACCCGATCGCGCGAGGATGCCCGCGATCCGATCCTTCGTGGCGAGCTTGCGCTTCTTGATCCGGCTTCGCTCCACCTGCTCCTCGGGGGTCAGATACGCCCGCGTCTCGAGCGTTGCGAGCTGGCGCTCGAGCGATTGGTGCTCCTCCCACAGTCCGCGGAGCTCCTCGTTCACCCGGGCCAACGATTCGATCTGCGTTCGCGGGTCGTTCTCCATCGTCCTCGAGATCGAAGCCGGCGCGACCGCCGGATGGCTGACATCCTCGCGGCCTAGGGTATGGGTTCGCCCGAAACGTGTCCAGACACGTGGCCGATGCCCGGACGCGCGCGCTCCGCATCCGGAGCGCGCAGATAGCGAAGCTCGACCGCCGAGGGCGCGAGCGTCTCGTTCCGAGCAATCCCGTCGAGGGCGAGGAGCCCCACGGTCGATGGGCGCGGGCTGCCGTGGATCGCCGAGAGGATCCGCGCCCGCAAGCCGAGCCGCGCGCGCACGAGATCCGCGTAGCGCTGTGCGCCCGACCCGAGCAGATCGATCTCGCCAGGCTGCCCGGCCAGGCGATCGAGCCACTCCTCCGGGTCGACGGCGCGATCGTCGAGAACGACCCGCCCGCCCGCAGCGTAGAGCCCGGCGTAGACCTGGCCCTTGCGCGCATCGAGCATGGGGGCGATCTGCGCCGATGCCCCCGCGTGGAGCGAGAGCGCCGCGAGGGTGGAGACCGGGGCGATGCGCCGATTCGTCCCGAAGCACAGCCCGAGCGCCAGCGCGAGCCCGATGCGCAAGCCGGTGAACGATCCGGGCCCGACGGAGAGAGCGACGTACTCGAAGGCGTCGAGCGTCCGCCCGGTCTCGCGAAGCAGGCCATCGAGGGCGGGCAGGAGCCCACCCGCATGACGCGCCCCCTCGCCGATGATGTGCTCCGCGAGCAGGCGGTCCCCCTCGAGGAGCGCGATTCCCCCGGTCTCCGCCGCCGTCTCGATGGCGAGGATCTGCGGCGCAGCGCTCACAGCAGATCCTGGAAGAATCCCAGGATGCGGCTCCAGTGCCGCGACAGATCGTTCCAGAACGCGAATCCCATCAGCACCAGGATGAGCGACAGGCCGATCGCCTGTGCGACCTCGCGGACTCGCTCAGAGAGCGGTCGGCCGAGGATCCACTCCCCGACCGTGAGCAGGATCATCCCGCCATCGAGGACGGGGATCGGCAGCAGGTTGAGGATCGCCAAGTTCACGCTGATCACGGCCATGAACGAGAAGAAGCGCTCCCACGACGCCTGGAACGAGTCCGCGGCGATCTCGCCGATTCCGATCGGCCCCGCCAGGCTCTTCAGCCCTACCGACCCCGTCACCAGATGCCCGAGGCCGGCCACGATCGTTCCGAACATCTCACCCGTCCGGACGACGCCGCGAGAGAGGGCGACCAAGGGGTTGCGCTCGAACTCCTCGACCCACTCCCCGTCCTCGCGCGGAGTCCAGAGCTGGATTCCGATCGCGTAGTGCGTCTCCATGCCCTGCTCGCCCTCCGTCACGCTCTTCACTGGGGTGACGGCGAAGGATCGCTCGCGTCCATCGCGCAGCACGACGAGCTCGATGGATGCGCCCCCGGTCGCGCGGACGCGCTCCTGGAGATCCGCGGCGCGCGCGACCGGCTCGCCACCCGCGCGAAGCACGAGATCGCCCTTGCGCAGCCCCGCCGAGCGGGCGGGACTGGCCGGCGTGACCTCGTGCACCGCGAAATCCACCGCACCGAGGCCGAGTCGGGCCAGGGGATCGTCGTCGGCGCCGTCGCGAGCGTCGGCCCCGCCGCCACCCGGCGGATCCACCCGCAACCGCACCGTCTCGTCGCGGCCGTCGAAGCGGCGGCGCACCTCGAGATCGATCGCGGCCGCGCGGCGCTCGAGCGCCGCGCGAAGCGCGTGCAGATCCGTCACGGCGACACCGTCGAGGGACACCACGACATCCCCCGTGCGAAGACCCGCCCGCGCACCCGCACCTGCGGGATCCGTCACGGCGATCATCGCCGCGGGCGCGCGCGGCTCGACACCGATGGGACCGGGGGCGCCGCCCGGCGTTCGCTCGCGCGCGATCGCAAAGCCGATCCGCTCGGCCCCGCGCTCCACCTCGATCGAAACCTGCGGCTCGGGAGCGCCCCGCAGTCCCGCGAGCAGGTCGTCCCAGCGCCAGATCGGCTCGCCCTCGACGGCGACGATCCGATCCCCAGGAAGCAGTCCCGCACGCTCCGCCGGCGAGTCCGGGAGCACGGCCCCGACGCGCGAAGTGAGCGTGGGGATTCCCGTCATGAGCAACGCGGCCACGACGAAGACGGGCAGCAGCAGGTTCATCGCCGGGCCGGCAAGGGCGATGGCGATGCGCTTCCACGGCGCCTTCGTGTTGAACGCGCGCTCGCGCTCGTCGGGGGGAAGCTCTTCGCCGGGGAGCTCGCCGAGCATCTTCACGTAGCCGCCGAGCGGCAGCATCCCGATCACGTACTCGGTCTCACCGGAACGCCGGCGCACGAGCGCGGGGCCGAAGCCGAGCGAGAACTTCTCGACCTTCACGTCGAACGCCTTCGCCACCAGGAAGTGCCCCAGCTCGTGTACGAAGATGAGGATTCCGAGCAGCAGGACGAAGGGGATCAGGAAATCGCCGACACTCACGCGCGAGGCTCCTCGAAGCAGCGAAGGGTATGCTCGCGAGCCTCACGGTCGGCGTCGCGAATCTCGTCGAGGTTCGTACCCCGCCCTGGCCAATCGCGCTCGAGCACGCGCGCCACGGTCCCTGCGATCTCGCCGAAGGGGATGCGCCGGTCGAGGAAGGCCTGCACGGCGACTTCGTTCGCGGCGTTGAGCACGGCGGGCACCACGCCGCCGCGCCGCATCGCCTCGAAGGCGAGCCCGAGCGCCGGGAAGCGCGCATGATCCGGCCGATCGAAGCGCAACGCTCCGATGGAGACGAGATCGAGCGGGGGAAGATCCGGGAGCGCCAGGCGGTCGGGCATGCCGAGAGTGTAGGCGATGGGGATGCGCATGTCGGGAATGCCGAGCTGCGCGAGCCACGAGCCGTCCATGTACTCGACGAACGAGTGCACGATGCTCTCCGGATGGATCACGACGTCGATGCGATCGGGATCGAGATCGAACAGCCACCGCGCTTCGATCACCTCGAAGCCCTTGTTCATGAGCGTGGCGGAGTCGATCGAGATCTTCGCGCCCATGTCCCAGTTCGGATGTGCGAGCGCCTGCTCGGGCGTGGCCCGCTCCATCGCCTCGCGGCTCGCCGTCCGGAACGGCCCCCCCGATGCCGTGAGCGTCACCTTCTTCACCGCCTCCCGCGGGTGTCCGGCCAGGCACTGGTGCAGCGCCACGTGCTCGGAGTCGAGTGGGAGCAGTGCCCTCCCCGCCGCACGCGCCTCGTCGACGACGAGTCCACCGCCGGTGACGAGCACCTCCTTGTTCGCGAGCGCGACGTCGTTTCCCGCACGCAGCGCCGCGAGCACCGGCTCGAGTCCCACGCGGCCCACCAGGGCGCCGATCACGAGGTCGACGCCTTGCGAGGCAACCTCGACGAGGCCCTCCGCACCGGCGACCACGCGAATGGAGGGATCCGCGAGGGCCGCCCGCACCTCGGCGACATCGTCCGAGGATCCCACGCTCACCACGCGCGGCCGCCATCGCTTCGCCTGCTGCAGGAGCAGGTCCACGCGCCGACCGGCCGCGAGCGCCACGACCTCGATCCGGTCGCGATGGCGCTCCATCACATCGAGCGCCTGCGTGCCGATCGAGCCCGTCGAGCCGAGCAATGCGACGCGCTTCACGCGCCCTCGCGCAGCTGTGCGCCCGTCTTGCCGAAGCGGCGCTCTCGACTCTGATAGGCCTCGAGCGCAGCGACGAGGTCGCGCTTCGTGAAGTCGGGCCAAAGCGTCTCGGAGATCCACAGCTCGGTGTAGGCAAGCTGCCAGAGCAGGAAGTTCGAGATCCGGTGCTCGTCTCCGGTCCGGATCAGGAGATCGGGATCGGGAAGGTCCGGCGCGTAGAGATGCCCCCGGATCACCTTCTCGTCGATGCCCTCCGGATCGAGCGTGCCGCACTCGACCTCGCGCGCGATCGCCCGCATCGCGTCGACCAGCTCCGCCCGCCCGCTGTAGGACAGAGCGAACGTGAGGTGCATCTCGTCGTTGCCCTCGGTGCGACGCACGAGCGCATCGAGAGGGCGGGCGATCCGCGGATCGAGTGACTGCAAGCGCCCGATCACCTGGACGCGGATGCCATTTCGCACGAGCTCCTCGGTCTCGTTCTCGAGGAAGCCCTCGAGCAGCCGCATGAGCGCCTCGACCTCTCCGTGTGGACGGCTCCAGTTCTCCGTCGAGAACGCGTAGAGCGTGAGCATCTCGATGCCGAGCTCGTGCGCGGCCCGCACGATCTCTCGCACGACCTCGGTCCCCTGATGGTGGCCGAGCTCCCGAGGCAGACCGCGGCGCTCCGCCCAGCGGCCGTTTCCGTCGGGGATGATCGCGACATGGCGCGGGATCTTCGTGACATCGAGTTGCGCCATCGACCTAGACCCGGAGGATTTCCTCCTCCTTCGCTGCCGTGATCCGATCGACCTCGGCGACGTGCTCATCCGTGAGATCCTGAATCTTCTTCTGGATGCGCTTGGAGTCGTCCTCCGAGACGTCGCCATCCTTCTGCAGATCCTTCACCATCTGGATCGCATCGCGGCGAGCCGTGCGAACGCTCACCTTGTGGTCCTCGGCAATCTTCTTGATCTGCTTCACGATCTCGCGGCGCCGCTGTTCGGTGAGCTCGGGAATCGGAACCCGGATCGTCTTCCCGTCACTGATCGGCGTCACACCGATGTCCGCCTTCAAGATCCCCCGCTCGATCGCCGCGCAGGCCCCCGGGTCGAAGGGCTGCAACGTGAGCAGACGCGCCTCGGGGACGTGGATCGTCGCGAGCTTCTTCAGCTGCGTCGGGGTTCCGTAGTAGTCGACCATCACCGACTCGAGCAGCAGGGGATTCGCGCGGCCCGTCCGCAGCCGCGATAGCTCGTGGCGCAGGCTCGCGAGCGACTTGTCCATCGCGTCCTTCGCCTCGTCCAGAACGAGCTGGAGATCCTCTTCCGCCATACGGGCTCCCCCTCCTCTGTGTCTACGGTCTGCTCCGGTGTCCTCCGGGCGGATCGCCCTTCTCAGGCGCCGACGGTGGTTCCGATGATCTGCCCCTGCACCACCTTCAGGATGTTTCCCGGAATGCCCATGTTGAACACGACGATCGGCAGCTTGTGCTCCTGGCACAGCGCGATCGCGGTCTTGTCCATCACTCCGAGGTTCCGGTGCAGGAACTCGCGGTACGTCACGCGATCGTAGAGCTGTGCGTCGGGGAACTTCTCGGGATCGGAGTCGAACACACCGTCCACGCGCGTGCCCTTCAGCAGCACCTGGGCACCGATCTCCATGGCGCGCAGCGCCGCTCCCGTGTCGGTCGTGAAGAAGGGATTGCCTGTTCCTGCCGCGAAGATCACGACACGGCCCTTCTCGATGTGCCGCACGGCGCGGCGCCGGATGTGGGGCTCGGCCACCTGGTGGATCTCGATGGCGGAGAGCACCCGCGTCTCGGCGCCCTCCTTCTCGAGCGCGTCCTGCAGCGCGAGCGCGTTCATCACGCTCGCGAGCATCCCCATGTAGTCCGCGGTCGCACGGCCCAGCCCCTCGGCAGAGGCGGTGATCCCGCGGATGATGTTCCCCCCGCCGCAGACGACGCCGAGCTGCACGCCCGAGCGCGAGACCTCTGCGATCTCCGCAGCCGTCTTGCGGATCCGGACGGTGTCGATTCCGAACCCCTGCGAGCCGGCGAGGCTCTGACCGGAGATCTTCAGCAGAACCCGCTCGTAGGCGCCGCTCATCCCTGGATCTCTTCTCCCAGCTGGAAGCGCCGGAAGGCGACGACCTTCGCGCCGGCCTCCTTCGCGCGCATCTCCACCGTCTTGTTCGGGTCCATCACGAGCGGCTGCTCGAGCAGGACCACCTCCTTGTAGAACTTCTTCAGCCGACCCTCGACCATCTTCTCGATGATGTTCGCCGGCTTGCCCTCGGCCTCGGCCTGCTTCGCGAAGACGCGGCGCTCCTCCTCGATGACGCTGGCCGGAAGGTCGCCCACCGTGAGGCTCGCCGGAGCACAGGCCGCCACGTGCATGCACACCTCATGGGCAGCCGCTTGCACCTCCGGCTTTGCCGGATCGCCGGCCTCGACCTGGACGAGCACGCCGATCTTTCCGCCCGCGTGCAGGTAGCTCCCGACGCGACCGCTCGCCGAGGCCTCGAGCCGCGCGAAGCGACGCACCTGGATGTTCTCGCCGATCTTCGCGATCGCACCCGTCACGCGATCCAGGAAGGACTCCCCGCCGCTCGCCAGCGCGAGCAACGCATCGACGTCCTTGGGATCGCGCTCGCGCACGGTCTCGACGAGGTCTCGCGCGAGCGCACCGAAGTCGTCCGTCTTCGCCACGAAGTCCGTCTCACAGTTGAGCTCCACGAGCGCACCGGTCCGGCCGTCCGCGGCGACGCTCGCCACGATGCGCCCCTCGCTCGTCGCGCGTCCCGCGCGCTTGCTCGCCTTCACGACTCCGCGCTCGCGCAGGATCGTCGCTGCGCGATCGAGATCCCCGTTCGCTTCGACGAGGACCTTCTTGCACTCCATCATGCCCGCCCCGGTCCGCTCCCGGAGCTCCTTCACCAAACCTGCAGAGATCTCGGCCACGTTTCCTCCTGATCCATCTTCCCGCGCGTGCTCTACTCCGCGCTCGGCTCTCCGCCCTCGTTCGCCTGGCCCTCGGCCTCTGCCGCACCGCCGGTCTCCTCGGCCTCCTTGCGGCGCTCCTCGACCATTCGCTCCATGCGCGCCGGCCGGCGCGCCGGCTGCGTGATGTCGACTACGCGGCGGCTCGTCGTTGGGCGCGGAGCCTCGGCCTCGGCCTGCTCGGGCTTCTTCGCACGCTCGCTCACGATGCGGTCATTGAACAGCACGGCGCCTTCGCGACAGGCCGCTGCGACCTTCTCACAGTACAAGCGGATCGCCCGCAGCGCGTCGTCGTTGCCCGGAACCACGAACTCGATGCCCTCGGGATCGCAGTTCGAGTCGACGATCGCCACGATCGGAATCTGCAGGCGCCGCGCCTCCTGGATGGCGATCGCCTCGCTGCGGATGTCGATCACGAAGAGCGCATCGGGCAGCGACGCGAGGTCGACCATTCCCTCGAACGCTTTGTGGAGCTTCAGGTGCTCGCGAACCAGCCGGGAGCGCTCCTTCTTCGACGGGCTCGACGGCGCACTCTCGTCGGAGAGCAGCTCCGTGAGCTCCTTGTAGCGGTCGATGCTCCGCCGCACCGTGCGGAAGTTCGTGAGCATCCCGCCCAGCCAGCGCCGGTGCACGAACGGCATCGAGCACGAGCGCGCCGTCTCGGCGATGATGTCCTGCGCCTGCCGCTTGGTGGCGACGAACATCACCTTTCCGCCGTTCGCCACGGTCTCGCGCACGAAGTCGAGTGCGGAGCGCAGCCGCGGCAGCGTGTACTGCAGGTTGATGATGTGGACGCCGTTGCGCTCTCCGTAGAGGAACGGCTTCATGTTCGGGTGCCAGCGGCGGGTCTGGTGCCCGAAGTGGACACCGGCCTCGAGCAGGTCCCGCATGCCGATGGCGCTCGACTGTGCGCTGCTCTCCAGAAGGCTCTCGAACGAAGCCGCCTGCTCGGCGACCGGCGCACCCGTAGAGGACGCGCTCTCCGCGGTCGGATTCTCGCTCATCGCGGGATCTCTCCAGACAATCGTCCGCCGGATCGGCGGCTCGGGTTTTGGCCTCCGCCCCTACGATGCCTCCCGGCCAGCCGGCCAGCGCATCGCCGTCTCCCGTTCGCGGTGTCCGAATCCCGTGGATCGGCTCTCGGCACGGCGAACAACCCGAGACGATCGGGGCGTGTGAGTTGGCAGGGTGTATACCAGAGGCGCCGGAGCCGGACAAGGATAAGCGCAGGCAAACACGAGGGTTTCGGCCGTCGACCGGAAGAGGTGGCAGCCGCGCTGGCGTGGCCGCCGGCCCCTACCCCTCGATCCCCTCCAGATGCGCGATGCGATTGAAGGCGACCAGGCGCCAGATGTACCCGGAAGCGACGGGAATCGTGCGCAACCGGGTGATTCCCGCCCAATCGCTCGAGAAGCGGATGAAGGCCCACGGGACCTCCTCGATCCCGAGCAGATGGGAGAGGATCAGCGCATTCGTCCCTTCGTGGGCGACGACGAGCAGCCGCAGATCCTCCTCGGGGATCTGCCACAGGCGATGACTGCCGCGGGCATGGACCCGCGCGCCGTGCGTGGCGCTCAACAGATCCTCGATCCCCGCCACGACGCGGTCGTAGAAGTGGCGAAAGCTCTCTCCCCCGCCGGGCAGCCCTCCCCACCACTCCTCGAGCTCGCGAAGCCTCGACGACTGGAAGTAGGTCTGCACATCCTCGGTGGTCTTCCCGGAGAGACTCGGCAGCTCGAGCTCCCGCAGCCACGAAAGGACCGTCGGCTCGACCCCCGCCTGCGCAGCGATGGGTGCGCAGGTCTCAAGCGCCCGGGTGAGCGGACTCACGTAGACGCGGTCGAAGCGGTCCCCGCCGAGAGCCTGTGCGGTGCGAATCGCCTGCGCGCGGCCGAGCGCGGTAAGCACGGGGTGATCGACGGCGAGGCCTCCGGGCTCCCAGTCCGGCTGGGCGTGGCGGACGAGGACGAGCTCGATCACGGGACGGGAGCGAAGTGCCGGCTCACGTCGTGTACTCGGCGTTGATCTTCACGTATCCGTAGCCGAGGTCGGTCGTGAGCACGCTCGCGCTCGCCTCGCCGGCCGCGAGGTCGATCTCGATCTCGACCCGCTTCTTCTGCATGGCCCGCTGCGCGCGGTCGAGCGCCTTGCGGTCGCCCACGGGAACCCCGTGGCGCAGGAACTCGACGCCCGCCACGCGCACGCTGACCCGATCCGGACGGAACGCGACTCCCGCGGTTCCCATCGCCTGCACCACGCGCCCCCAGTTCGGATCCGCCCCGAAAAGGGCCGTCTTCACCAGCACGGAGTTCGCGACCCGCCGAGCCATGCGCTCCGCATGTGCCTCCGTTCGCGCACGCCGGACCGTGACCGAGGCGACGCGGGTGACGCCTTCGCCGTCCACCGCGAGCCGCTCTGCGAGCTCTGCGCACAGATCGCCGAGCGCACGGCGGAAATCGGCGGCGCCGGCCGAGCCGGACGTGAGCGGCCGCCCGCCGGCGGCGCCGTTCGCGAGCACGATCACCATGTCGCTCGTGGACGTCTCGCCGTCGATCGTGAGCCGATTGAAGGTCGCACCCGCCGACTCGCGCAGCGCTTCCCGTAGGAAGGCGGGCTCCACCGCGGCATCCGTCGCAAGGAAGGCGAGCATCGTCGCCATGTCGGGCATGATCATCCCGGATCCCTTGGCGATGCCGAGCAGGCCGAACCCCTTCGCATCCACCTTGGCGATCTTCGCCAGGTTGTCGGTCGTGAGGATCGCGCGCGCCGCGTCGTTCCATCCATCGGCGGAGAGTTTCTGCGCCGCCTCGGCGATGCCTCGCGCGATCTTGTCCATGGGAAGGGGCCGGCCGATCACGCCGGTGGACGACACCTGGACGTCCGCGGGGGCGGCGCCGATCGCCTGCGCGGCGAGCCGCGCCATCTCACGCGCATCGCGCAGCCCCTGCTCGCCGTTCGCGACGTTGGAGTTGCCGCTGTTCACGACGATCGCCGACGCGCTTCCCCGTCGGATGCGCTGTCGCGACACGACGACGGGCGCCCCCGGAAAGCGATTGCGGGTGAAGACTCCAGCCGCCGCCGCGGGCCGATCCGAAACGATCAGCCCGAGATCGAGTCGGCTCGGGCTCTTCTTCAAACCACAGTGGACACCTGCCGCCCGGAACCCTGGGATGGAGTACTTCTTCTTCACGGCGGCGTACGATAGCTAGGCGGCCGCTCCGTGGCACTTCTTGTACTTCTTCCCGGAGCCGCACGGACAGGGCTCGTTGCGGCCCACCTTCGGGGCCTCGCGCACGACCGTGTGCACCGCGGGCTCGGAGTCCGCCGTGCCTGGAGCCGCGCTCGCGGCGGCATGCTGCTCGCTCAGCCGGCGCTGGGCTGCCTGGCGCCGTGCCTCTTCGGCTGCTCGCATCCGCGCGAGCTCCTCGGCGGACGGAAGGTCGAACACCAGGCGGAAGAGCTGCTGGACCGCCCGCTCGCGAATGCGGTCCATCATCTCGACGAACATCTGATAGCCCTCGCGCTGGTACTCCACCTTCGGATCGCGCTGGCCGTAGCCACGCAGGCCGATGCCCTCCTTCAGGTGGTCCATCGCGAGAAGGTGATCCTTCCACGCCGCGTCGAGACTCTGGATCAGGATCGCGCGCGCCATCGAGGGGAAGGTCGGAACCGCGAGATCGGCATACCGCGCGGCGATGTCCTCGAACATCTTCACCTGCTGGTCGAGCCGCTCGGATACCCGCTCGTGCACCCAGGCGCGGGTGGCCTCGCGCTCGAGGGGGCCCCGAAGGGCGTCGTCGCCGGGCTCGACGTGCACGCCGAAGATCCCCTGCAGGTCGCGAACGAGCGATTCGACGTCGGGCTCGCCCTTCTCGGGGAAGTTCGCATCGAACACGACGTCGGCGAGCTCGCCGGCGAGCGAGGCGAACTCCTCGCGCAGATCCTCGTTGCCGAGCACGTCGCGCCGCCAGCGGTAGATCGTCTCGCGCTGGCGGTTCATCACGTTGTCGTATTCGAGCAGGTGCTTGCGGATGTCGAAGTTGCGCATCTCGACCTTGCGCTGCGCACGCTCGATCGCACCGGAGAGCATCCGTGCCTCGATCGCCTCGCCTTCCTGCATGCCGAGCCGCTTCATGAGCGGCGCGATGCGATCGGAGCCGAAGATCCGCAGCAGATCGTCCTCGAGAGCCAGGAAGAAGCGCGACGATCCCGGATCGCCCTGGCGGCCCGATCGCCCGCGCAGCTGATTGTCGATGCGGCGCGACTCGTGGCGCTCGGTTCCGATCACGTGCAGACCGCCGGCATCGAGCACCTTCTGGCGCTCCGCCTCGCACTGCGCCCGCAGACGATCGAGCTCCTCGGCCTGCTCGGGGGCGAGCGGATCGACGCCACGCGCCTTGATCATCATCTCGGGGTTTCCACCGAGCACGATGTCGGTGCCGCGGCCCGCCATGTTCGTCGAGATCGTCACCGCACCGAGCCGGCCCGCCTGCGAGATGATCTCGGCCTCGCGCGCATGGTGCTTGGCGTTGAGCACGTTGTGAACGACACCGCGGTTTCGCAACCGCTTGGAGAGCATCTCCGAGGTCTCGATCGCGATCGTGCCCACGAGCACGGGCTGGCCCGAGCGATGGCGCTCCTCGATCTCGTCCACCACCGCCTTCCACTTCTCGGCCTTCGTGCGGTAGACGACGTCCTCGTGGTCCTTGCGGATCATGGGCCGGTTCGTCGGAATCACCGCCACGCCCAGGCCGTAGATCTCGTGGAACTCGGCGGCCTCGGTGTCGGCAGTGCCCGTCATGCCGGCGAGCTTCTCGTACATGCGGAAGTAGTTCTGGAAGGTGATCGAGGCGTAGGTCTGCGACTCGTTCTGGATCTTCGCGCCTTCCTTCGCCTCGACCGCTTGGTGCAGGCCGTCGCTCCAGCGCCGTCCCTCCATCAAGCGCCCCGTGAACTCGTCGACGATGATGACCTGATCGTCCTTCACCACGTAGTCGACGTCGCGCTGATACAGATGATGGGCGCGCAGGCCGTTCTGCACGACGTGCAGCGTCTCCATGTGTTGCGGCGCGTAGAGGTTGTCGATCCCCAGGAGCTCCTCGACGCGCCCGACGCCGTCGTCCGTGAGCGAGATCGTGCGGGTCTTCTCGTCCTTGGTGAAGTGCTCGTCCTGGACCAGGCGCGGGAGGATGCGGTCGATGCGCCGGAACTTCTCGGGATCGTCGTCGACCGGGCCCGAGATGATGAGCGGCGTGCGCGCCTCGTCGACCAGGATCGAATCCACCTCGTCCACGATTGCGAAGTGGTGCTCGCGCTGGACGTAGTACTCGAGCGCGGGCTTCATGTTGTCGCGCAGGTAGTCGAAGCCGAACTCGTTGTTCTGGCCGTAGACGATGTCCGCCCGGTACGCTTGCCGCCGCTCTGCGTCCGAAAGCCCCGCCACGATGCAGCCCACGTCGAGGCCGAGCCTGCGGTGCACGCCGCCCATCCACTCGGCATCGCGTCTGGCGAGATAGTCGTTCACGGTGACCACGTGCACGCCCTTGCCCGTGAGCGCGTTCAGGAACGCGGGAAGCGTCGCGACGAGCGTCTTGCCCTCGCCGGTCTTCATCTCCGCGATCCGGCCCTGGTGGAGCACCATGCCGCCGATCAGCTGCACGTCGTAGTGCCGCTGCCCCAGGGTGCGCTTGGCGGACTCGCGCACCAGCGCGAAGGCCTCGGGCAGTGCGTCGTCGAGCGGCTCGCCCTTCTCGATGCGCTGGCGGAGCTCGGCCGCACTGCGGCGCAGCTCTTCGTCGGAGAGCGGCTGGTAGCGGCTCTCGAGCGCGTTGATGCGATCGACGGCCGGGCGAAGGCGTTTGAGCATCCGCTCGTTCGCCGAGCCGAAGATCTTCCGGACGAGGCTGCGCATCGTGGCCTCCGCTAGGAGCGAAAAGAGGCAGGAGGGGCACCGAGTATAAGGCAGCCCCTCGGCACAGCCAGGCTACTCCAGGATGTAGTTGCGCGGATTCGCAGGCTTTCGATTCACCTCCACCTGGTAGTGGAGATGCGGTCCGGTCGAGCGGCCGGTGTTGCCCATGAGGCCGACCTTCTGTCCCCGCTTCACCTTCTCGCCCGCCCTCACGAGCACTTCCGAGAGATGACCGTAGATCGTCTCGACTCCGTACCCGTGGTTGAGGATCACCGCGTTGCCGAGCCCCCCCTTGCGGCCCGCCAAGCGAACCGCGCCATCGGCGGTGGCCACGATCGGTGTGCCGATGCGGCCGGCGATGTCGATGCCGCGGTGGAGCTCGCGATTGCCCGTGAACGGCGAGGTGCGATACCCGAAGGAGCTGGTGATCCAGCCCGTGGACGGCGCGATCGACGGCGTGTGCACCAACCGCGTCGCCTGTCCCTCCATGTGCTCCAACAGGCTCGCGATGCTCCCCTGCTGTCCCTCCGCGGCGCGCGCGAGCTGCTCCATGTCCCCCTTCAGGCGCTCGCGCCGGCGCTTCGGCGACGCCCAGTGCAGGGGGTCGATCTCCCCGAGCTCTCCCGGGATGCCACCGATGCCCGGAAGCGGCATGGGGTCGGACGGATCGAGGTTCGTGATCACACGCAGCTTCTGCTCCAGGGACCCCAGCCGCGCGAGCCGGCCCGCGATCTCGTCCATGCGCGCGGCATACTCCGCGATCTCCTCGCGTTGGATCGACGCCTCGCTGCGCAGCCGCTCGAGCTCGACGACCTCTCGGCGCACCTTCACGTAGTCCACGCCGGCGATGCACACGGCAATGGCGGCCACCACCCATCCGCTCGCGACCCCGCGAAGCCACGACCTCTTCACATGGAAGCGCCGGATCGCGCCCGTGGGCCCGTCGGGGACATAGAGCAGCGTGATCCGATTCTCCTGCGATAGCGAGCCCGTCCTAGGCACTCGGCATCTCCTCCATGGCCCGATCGATCCGGACCCGCAGCACGAGCTTCCCCATGCGCAGCTCGTCCCCATCCTTCAAGAAGCAACGGTGCTCCGGCTCCCCGTTCACCAGCGTTCCGTTCGTCGATCCGAGGTCCTGCACGAAGATGCGGTCGCCCTCGAGCCCGAACAGCGCGTGTGCGCGAGAGATCGTCCCCTCGTGGAGGACCAGGTCGGCCGTCCGGCCCCGCCCGATCACCGTGCTCATCCGGTCCAGGGGCCACTCGAGGCCCTCGTAGAACCCGCTCTCGACCCGGAGGTGGGCCCGAACCGCCCGACTCGCCGCACCCTCCGAGACAGGAGTCTCCACCTGGATCGCCATTCGCCGCCCCTCAGCCATGCGCAGCTCATCGGAAGCTACGCGGAACGACGATTCGATCGGTTCACCCGGAAGAAACCTGATGAATCTGGATCACATTCCGCCGGAGGACGTGTCGGAACGAGGATTTAGGAGCTCCCTTGCGTGCGCCCGAGCCGTCTCGGTGACACGCCCGCCGCCGGCCATCCGGGCGATCTCCTCGACGCGGGCCTCGGCGTCCAGGGGAAGGACGCGGGTCCGGGTGCGCCCACCCCTCACCTCCTTCGCGACCCGGAACTGCCCGTGGCCGAGCGCGGCCACCTGGGGCAGATGCGTCACGCACAGCACCTGGTGATGGCGCGCGAGCGCACGCAGCCGCTCGCCCACCCGCGAGGCCGTACGCCCGCCCACGCCCGCATCCACCTCGTCGAAGAGCAGGACCCTGCCCGCATCCGCATCCCGCAGCGCATTGCGGATGGCGAGGAGCAGCCGCGCGAGCTCTCCCCCCGAGGCCGCATCCCGCAGGCGTCGCGGCGGCTCACCGGGATTGGCCGCCAGCAGCAGCTCCGGGCGCTCGAACCCGGACGGACCACAGGGGGGCTCCCAGCCCTCGTCGGTCTTCGCGGGAATCGGGCCGAAGGCGATCTCGAAGCGGGCGCGGCCGAGGTCCAGCCCGGCGAGCTCCGCCTGCACCCGTTCGGCCAGATGGGCGGCCACCTCGCGCCGTGCGGAGCCCAGGCGACGGGCGGACTCCTCCAGCGCCCCCGCCGCGCGAACCAGATCCCCTTCGAGCTCGGCCGTCCGCGTCTCGCCGCCGCCGATGCGCTCGAGCTCCGCCCGCGCGCGGTCGCGATGGGCGAGGATCTCGTCCACCGTCGGGCCGTATCTCGTCTGCAGGCGGCGGATCTCCTCGAGCCGCCGCTCCACGGCATCGAGCCGGGCGGGGTCCGCCTCGAGACCCGAGGCGTACCGCTCGAGCGAGCGCACGGCCTCGGCCAGCTCGACAGCCGCCCGCTCGAGCGCCGTCAGCGGATCGGCGAGCGTGGCATCGAGGCCGGAGGCCGGCTCCAGGGCCACCCGCGCCGTGCCGAGCGAGTCCCGGGCGCCACCGTCCGCATCGAGCGCACCGAGCGCGGCCGCCACCGCCTGGCCCAGCCGATCCACGTGCGCGAGCCGGGCGCGCTCCGTCTCGAGCTCCTCGAGCTCGCCGCGGCGAAGGTCCGCCTGGTCGATCTGCTCGCACTCGAAGCGAAGCTGATCCTCGCGGCGTGCGAGCTCACCGGCGCGGGCTCGCCGCTCGTGGAGCTCCCCGGCGATCGCCCGCCAGCCCCGGTGCGCCTGCGCCACCTCGTCCGCGAGCGGCTCGAGCCGGCCGTAGCGATCGAGCAGCTCGCCCTGGGTCTCGGGGCGGAGCAGCCGCTGGTGCTCGCCCTGGCTCACGACCTCGAGGAAGTCACCCGTGAGCTCGCGCAGCACGGATACGGTCGCGAGCCGCCCGTTCACGAACACCTTGCCGCGCCCGTCGGCGGCGATCGTGCGCTGGACGAGCAGCTCCGAGTCGCCGTCCTCGGCCAGGCCGAGCTCGCGGGCCCGCGCGAGGATCGCCTCGCCCTCGAGAATCGCCTCGACCGTCGCGCTCTCGGCACCCGTGCGCACGGCCTCGGCGGAGATGCGGCGACCACCGAGAGCGGTGATGGCGCCGAGCAGCACGGACTTTCCCGCGCCCGTCTCGCCCGTCACGACGTGGAGGCCCGGACCGAGCTCGAGCGCGAGCTCCTCGATGGTGGCCAGGTTGCGAACGCGAAGCGCCCGGATCACGGCGCGACCATACGCGGAGCGTGTCACACGATCAAGACGGCGCAGCCCACGAGCGCCCGGGTTAGACTCGCGCCATGGAGCGCATGGAGCTCTTCCCGCGCGAGACGAAGCAAAGCGGCGGCGACGAGACCGGTCGCGATGCGCCGCTCGCCGAGCGCATGCGACCGCGCACCCTCGCCGAGTTCGAGGGGCAGTCGCACCTGCTCGGCGAGGGGCGGCCGCTCGGCCCCGTGCTCGCGGGCAAGGGCAAGCTGCCGTCGATGATCCTGTGGGGCCCGCCGGGCTCGGGCAAGACCACGCTCGCGCGCTTGCTCGCAGAGCACGCGGGTCTGCGCTTCGCCGCCGTCTCCGCCGTGCTCTCCGGCGTGAAGGATCTTCGCGAGGCCATCGCCCAAGCCGAAGCGGAGCGCCGGCGCGGCGCGCGCACCGTCCTGTTCGTCGACGAGATCCATCGCTTCAACAAGGCGCAGCAAGATGCGCTGCTGCCCTACGTGGAGCGCGGGACGGTGACCCTGATCGGTGCCACCACCGAGAACCCGTCCTTCGAGGTGATTCCCGCCCTTCGCTCGCGCTGCCGCATCTTCACGCTCGCCTCGCTCGACGCGAGCGCGATGGAGCGCATCGCGCGGCGCGCCCTCGCCGACGAGACGCGCGGCCTCGGCGCACGCAAGCTCGAGATCGCGGCCGATGCGCTCGAGCTCGTGGTGAAGCTCGGTGCGGGCGACGCGCGGCGCTTGCTCGCGCTGCTCGAGACCGCCGCCGAGCGGGTCGAGACGGCGATCGACCGCACGGCGATCCTCGCGGCGCTCGAGAAGCGCCCCGTCGACTACGACAAGGCCGGCGAGAGCCACTACGACGTGATCTCGGCGTTCATCAAGAGCCTGCGCGGCAGCGATCCCGACGCCGCGGTCTACTGGCTCGCGCGCATGCTCGAAGGCGGCGAGGACCCGCGTTTCATCGTGCGCCGCATGCTGATCTTCGCCTCGGAGGACGTCGGCAACGCCGATCCCCGTGCGCTTCCACTCGCGGCGGCCACCGCCGAGGCCTTCGACCGCGTGGGGATGCCTGAGGGGCGGCTCCTCCTCGGCCAGTGCGCGACGTATCTCGCGTGCGCACCCAAGAGCAACCGCAGCTACCGCGCGATCGACGCCGCGATCGCCGAGGTGCGCGACAGCGGCGCCCTGCCCGTTCCTCTGCACCTGCGCAACGCGCCCACCGAGTTCATGCGAAGCGAGGGCTACGCGAAGGGCTACCAGTATCCGCACGACCTTCCCGGGCACTTCGTCGCCACGCAGTACCTTCCCGACGAGCTGCGCGACTCCGTGTTCTACCTCCCCTCCGAGCAGGGCGAGGAGCGCCGGATCGCCGAGCGGCATCACGCGCGCTGGGGCGAGAAGAAGCGGACGGGCGACGCGCGGCGGCCGGCGCCGGAGAGCGACGACGATCAGCGCTGAGCGCGGGCGACGCGGATCAGCCCCTCCTGGGTGCACGAGGCGACGAGGCGCCCGTCGCGCGCGAACAGGCAGCCGCGCGAGAAGCCGCGGCCGTTCGAGCTGCTCGGGCTGTCCTGCTCGAAGAGCATCCACTCGTCGGCACGGAACGGCCGGTGGAACCACATTGCGTGATCGATGGACGCCGTGCGCACACCGGGGCTCATCACGCCGACTTCGTGCGGCAGGATCGAGCTCCCCAGGATCGTGTAGTCCGAGGCGAATGCGAGCGCGCACTGGTGCACGATCGGATCGTCCGGCAGCGGACCGCGCGCGCGGATCCACAGGCTCTGGAACGGCGGCCGGCACGTGGGCTCGAACAGGTTTCCCGTTCCCGTGTAGCGCATGTCGATCGGCAGCTCGCGCGTGAAACCCGGAACGTCGTACTGCGGGTTCTCGACGATGAATCCCTGCCGGAGCTCCTCGAACGTCGCCAGCGTCTCCGGATCGGGCCGCCCCGGCGGCATCTCGAAGTGGTGCTCGAGACCCGGCTCCTCGGCCTGGAACGACACCGACATGTGGAGGATCGCCTCGCCCTCCTGGATCGCGGACACGCAACGCGTCTGGAAGCTGCGGCCATCGCGGATGCGATCCACCTGGAACAGGATCGGGATCTTCGGATCTCCGGGCCGCAGGAAGTAGGCGTGGAGCGAGTGCGCCGCCCGATCCTCGACCGTGCGCGCCGCCGCCATGAGCGCCTGCGCGAGGACCTGACCGCCGAACAGCCGCGGCAGCCCGACCGCGACAGGCGTGAAGCCGCGATACAGGTCCCGGTCGATTCGCTCGAGATCCAGGATCTCGAGCAGCTCCTTCGTGGCGTCGCTCATACCTCTTCCTCACTCTCCCGATGCGACTGCGGCCGCTCGCTTCCCGGCCCTCGCGAAGGAGGTCGCCGTTTGATCAGGATACGGATCCCCACCTGGATCGGCGGGATCGCCGCCGGGATGCTCGCCTTCGCCGGCGGCGCGCCGAACGATACCGCGCTCGCTGCCGAGACGCGCATCGACGGCTTCGCGACGGGCATGCCCCTCGGCCTCGTCTGGCGCGAGGGTGCACTGGAGAGCGGACGAGACGCGCGAGGCCCGTTTGCGCGCATCGTCACGGACGGCGCCGGCCATCCGAGCCTGGCGGCGCACGCGACGCCGCTCGCGTCGCCCCTCGATGCGCGCAGGCGCTTCGTGAAGCTGTGGCTGCGCGTGGACGACCGCGAGCGGCTCGGCGGGTTCGAGCTTCGCCTGTACACCGGCGGCGGCACGAGCGAGCACTTCTTCGGCTTCGAGGTGCCGCTCTTCACCGATCCCGAGGCGGATCTCGTGAAGTCCGGGGAGTGGACCGCACTGTCCTGGAGCTTCGGCGCCGCCCGCGTCGTGGGAAGTCCCGATCGCAGTCGCATCGACGCGATCGGCGGGTGGGTGATCGATCGCGGCAGCGGGAGGCCCGTCTGCGCGGACCTGGGTGCGGTCGCGCTCGTCGATGCGCCCCCACAGGGCGTGGTGAGTCTCACCTTCGACGACGGCTACGACGAGCACCGGCTCGCCGCCGAGCTCATGGCCGAGCACGGCTTCCGCGGCACGGCCTACGTCATCCCGCACGCGTTCGGCACGCGCGGCCACCTGTCGCATGCCGACGCCGCAGCGCTGCGAGACCGCTTCGGCTGGGACGTGGCCGCGCACCACGAGACGCCGTTCACGAAGATGGGCGCAGAGCAGCTCGAGCGCGCGATCCTCGGCGTTCGCCGGGCGCTCGAACGCGGCGGATTCACGCGCGGCAGCGGCCACCTCGCCTATCCCTTGGGCAAGCAGGATCCGGAGGTCGCACGTCCGCTCGTGCGGCGCCACTTCGCCACGGCGCGCGTGGCGAGCGGCGGAGCAGAGACGCTGCCGCCCGCCGATCCGCACCTCGTGCGTGCGTGGAACGTGACGAACACGGCACGCCCCGAGGATGTGGTCGCAGCCGCGCGCCGCGCGCACGAGCACGGCGAGTGGCTGGTCCTGATGTTCCACTACTTGGTGGAGGAGAGGCCGGCGAACGCGCTCGAGTACGCGGTCGATGACTTCCGCGCGCTGCTCGACGGGCTCGCCCGCGCGGGCGTTCGCGTGCTTCCCGTCTCCGAGGTCTGGCAGGCCTGCGCCCCCACGGCGGCGGATCCCACGGCACCCGCATGTGCGCTCCCGCCCCTGCCGCCGCCAACCGCCCGCTAGTCCGCTTCTCCGCTATCGTACCCGCGCACCCCCGAATCACCGCGAGGATTGCCGTGTCCCGACCCATCGATGCCGTTCTGTTCGACTTCGGAGGCGTGTTCACCGAGTCGCCCTTCGACGCCGTGGCCGCCGCGAGCGCCGAGCTCGGAGCGACGCCCGAGCTGCTCGCCGACATCGTCTTCGGCTCCTACGCCGACGACACGGATCATCCCTGGCATCGCCTGGAGCGCGGCGAGCTCACGCTCGGCGAGGCCCGCGACGCGATCCTGTCGCGCGGCCGCGAGCGCGGGATCGACGTGGATCCGTACCGCATCCTCGCCGGCATGGCGCGCGGCGGAGGCGGCGCCCGCGAGGTGGTCGTCGAGCGGGTGCGCGACCTGCGCGCCAGCGGCTACCACACCGCGATGATCACGAACAACGTCGCCGAGTTCCGGCACGGCTGGCGCAAGCTGCTCCCCGTAGAGGAGCTCTTCGAGGTCGTGATCGACTCGAGCGAGGTCGGCATGCGCAAGCCCGACCCGCGCATCTACGCGCTCGCGCTCGCGCGCCTCGGCGGGATCACTCCACACCGATCGGTGTTCCTCGACGACTTCCACGGCAACGTGCACGCTGCACGTCAGCTGGGCATCCACGGCGTGCTCGTCGGCCCCGACCCGCTTCCCGCGCTCGCCGAGCTCGATCGCATCCTCGGCCACTAGCCCGCGCCCTTGCTGCGAGGGCAGCGGCGCCCTATCCATTGTGCGCCTTGGCATTCCGTGGCGTCCCCCGACCCCCAGGAGGGTGAAGCGAAGCTCGATGCCCCACACGCGGTATCGCTCGACCCAGGAGCAGATCCCCCTGCGCCAGCTTCCGGCCGCCGCCCTGCGCGCCTCCCTGCGCGACGGCTACGTGATGGCGGACCTGCGCAGCGACGTGCTCGCCGGCGCCGTCGTGGGAGTGATCGCGCTTCCCCTGTCCATGGCGCTCGCGATCGCCGTCGGCGCCCCTCCGCAGCACGGCCTCTACACCGCCATCATCGCGGGATTCCTCGTCGCGGTGCTCGGCGGCTCGCGCACACAGGTGACCGGCCCGACCGCCGCGTTCGTGGTGATCCTCGCGCCGATCACGGCCACGTTCGGGCTCGGCGGCCTGCTCGTCTCGGGCATGCTCGCCGGGGCGATCCTGCTGGCGCTCGGTCTGCTCCGGTTGGGAAAGCTCATCCAGTACATCCCTCATCCGGTAACGACGGGATTCACCGCGGGCATTGGCACGGTGATCGCCGCGCTGCAGCTCAAGGACTTCTTCGGGCTCGAGCTCGCCACGAGTGCCCCGCACTTCCTCGAGCGGCTCCACGACATGTGGCACGCCCGCAGCTCCGCGGCGCTCGACGAGACGCTGATCGGCGTCGGCACCCTCGCCGGATTGGTCTTCCTGCCGCGGCTCACGCGGCGCATTCCCGCGCCGCTCGTCATGCTCCCGGCCGCGGCGATCGCGGCCTTCGCGCTCGAGCGCCTGGTTCCCGGCTTCGAGGTCGCCACCATCGCGCGACGCTTCCACAGCGTGATCGGCGGAGTGACCGTCGAGGGCATTCCCCGTCTTCCCCCGCTCTTCGCCCTACCGTGGCAGATGCCCGGCGAGGGCGGCGCGTCGTTCACCCTCGATCTCGCCACACTGAAGGCCCTGCTTCCCGGCGCGTTCGCGATCGCCATGCTCGGCGCCATCGAATCCCTCCTCTCCGCCGTCGTCGCGGATGGCATGGCGCGCACGAAGCACGAACCGGATGCGGAGCTGCTCGCGCTCGGCGTGGGCAATCTGATCGCACCCTTCTTCGGGGGCATCCCCGCGACGGGCGCCATCGCGCGCACCGCCACGAACATCCGCTCGGGCGCACGATCGCCCGTGGCGTCGATGACACACGCGGCGGTCGTGCTCGCGACCATGCTCGCGCTCGCACCGCTCATCGGCTACCTGCCGATGAGCTCGCTCGCGGCGCTGCTCCTGCTCGTCGCCTGGAACATGTCCGAGATCAAGCACTTCGCGCACACCGTCCGCGTCGCGCCGAAGAGCGACGTCACCGTGCTCCTCGCCTGCTACGGGCTCACCGTCGTGTTCGACATGGTGGTCGCCGTGTCCAGTGGAATCGTGCTCGCCGCCCTGCTGTTCATGCGGCGCATGGTCGAGGTGAGCGAGGCGCGCATCGCCGAGGGCACGGCGCAGGGGCTTCCGCGACCGGCGCCCGCGGGCGTGCTCGTCTACGACATCGCCGGGCCGCTCTTCTTCGGCGCCGCGCAGAAGGCGATGGGCGCGCTCGGAGTGATCGGCAACGGCACCCGCGTGCTCATCCTGCGCCTCGAGGACGTGCCCGCGATGGACGCCACGGGCCTCGTGGCGCTCGAGAGCTCCCTCGCGCAGCTCTCCCACCACGGCACGCACGTCCTGCTCTGCGGTCTGCAGCCGCAGCCCCGCCGCGTGCTCGAGCGCGCACACCTGCTCGAGCGCTACCCCTGGGTCGCGGGGTGCGCCGGCAAAGCCGCCGCGCACGACCAGGGGGAGCGGGGGGGCGGGGTGGGCCCCCACGCATCCGCCGCAC
>CAZOTO010000001.1:0-59123 GCA_964582775.1 uncultured Myxococcales bacterium | reverse complement strand
GCGCGGCTCACCGCCTGGGAGCTGCATCGCGACGGCATCCCCGTGACGCTCGTCACGGACTCGATGGCGGGCTCGCTCATGGCGCGGGGGCTCATCGACGTGGTGGTCGTGGGCGCGGACCGCATCGCGCGAAATGGCGACGTCGCCAACAAGATCGGGACCTACACCCACGCGGTGCTCGCCCACGCCCACGGGATCCCATTCGTGGTGGCGGCACCCGTGTCCACGATCGATCCCCGCATGCCGACGGGCGCGGGGATCCCGATCGAGGAGCGCTCGAGCGACGAGGTGACCGTGATCGCGGGCCGGCGCATCGCTCCCGAGGGCGTGGCTGCGCTCCATCCCGCCTTCGACGTGACGCCCGCGAAGTACGTCTCGGCGATCGTGACCGAAGAGGGCGTGATCCGACCCCCCTTCGACGAGGGGATCGGTGCCCAGCTCGGCGGTGGTGCGCCCCGGCGTCGATAGGCAGGGGTGGCCGTTGGTGGCAGGGAGCTTCCCGAGCCGCCTCAACGCGGTCCCGGGATGGGCCGATAGCTCTCGTCGCCGGCGACCGCCCGTCGGCCCCAACGGGAGCTCCCACCGACGTGTCCAAGGAAGTCCTCATCGTCGACGACGATGTCACGCTCGTCCGCAGCATGGCCCGCGCCGTGGAGAAGCTCGGCTACCGCACGCGCACCGCGCACGATGGTTACTCCGCCCTGTCCGCCGTTGCGAGCCAGCTTCCCGATCTGATCCTGCTCGACATCCTCTTGCCGAAGAAGGACGGTCATTCCGTCCTGCGCGAGCTGCAGCTCTCCGAGCGCACGCGTCCGATCGCGGTTCTCGTGATGAGCGGCGTGCTGCGCGGGCGCAACGCGGCCCGCGACGTAGAGGCGGCCGGTGCCAGGGGATTCCTGGCGAAGCCCTTCACCGCGAGCGATCTCGCCGCATGGCTCCATCGGCTGCTCGGCCCCGCGAAGCCGGCTGCGGATCCCGCGTCCTCCGAGGACATCGAGCACATCCGCCTCGCCGAGGTTCCCGTGGCCGAGATCCTGTGGAAGGCGATGCGCGAGGGGTTCACGGGCGCCATCCACTTCCGTCACGAGAAGCGGCAGAAGACCCTCGTTCTCGTCGACGGGCGTCCGCGCTCGGTGCGATCGAATCTGGCCAAGGAGACCCTGGCCCGGCGGCTCCTCGCGGCGGGTACGATCGACGAGCGCATGGTTCGCGAGATCCAACGCCGCGCGGCATCGAGCGGGCGCCGGCACGGGGAGCTCCTTCTCGAGCTGGGGGCCCTCACGCCGCCGGTTCTCGAGCGGGCGCTTCGCGAGCAGGCTCGTGAGAAGCTCGTCGAGCTCTTCACCTGGGACGCGGGCGAGGCGTGGCACGAGCCGGGGCTGCGAGAGGTGACCGTCGCGACGGAGCTCCCCGATCTGCCCCCCGAGGCGGCCCTGCTCGAGGGAATCGGGCAGATGAGCTCGAGCCACCTGCAGCGCTTCCTCGGGGCGCATGCGGAGTGTGAGGTCGTGCTCGATCCCGAGCGCATCGGACCGGAGGCGAAGGCCGCCGCCGCCTCGCTGCTCGATGCGCTCGGCGCGGACGCGGCTCGGCTGCGCGTCGGTGCGCTCGCGGCAGAGCATGGCCCGATGGTGTACGGGCTCGCCCTGCTCGGCGCGATCGAGCTTCGCGGAGACGCGAATGGTGCCGCAGTTGCCTCGCACCGGGCGATCGCCCTCGAATCCGAGCTCCGCGAGCTGGCGAGGCGCTTCGAGGGAGCCACCCACTTCGAGGTTCTCGGCGTTGCGTCCGAAGCGAGCGAGGCCGAGATCCGCCGAGCATTCCTTCGCTTGGCGAAGCGCTATCACCCCGACAAGATCACGGGGGCGGCGGAGCGGGTGCGTCCTTTCGCCACCGAGCTGTTCGCGCGTATTGCCGAGGCGCATCAGGTTCTCTCCGATCCGGCGCAGCGGCGACAGTACGAGGCGCGCCTGGCCAACGGGACCGGCGGCACGCGGAGCGCCTCCCATATCCTCACGGCGGAAGCCCACTTCGGGCGCGCCGAGGATCTGCTCCGTCGAAAGGAGTACGCGGCGGCGCTCACGGCGATCGATGCGGCCATCCGGATCGATCCCGAGGAAGGGGAATTCCATGCCCTCCACGGCTGGCTGCTCTTCTTGGAAGGATCCGGAGAGGACGGGGCAAGACGCCGGGCGATCGAGTGCCTGGAGAAGGCCACCGCGCTCTCGCCGAACTCCCCGGCGGGGTTCTTCTACCTCGGCAAGCTGTACAAGGCTTGCGAAGATCCGTCCCGGGCAGTGAATATGTTCCGGCGCGTTCTGGACCTTCGCCCCGAGCACGTCGAGGCGGCGCAGGAGATTCGCGTGCTGGAGCTGCGCCGCGAACCGGGCGGTGCGGCCTCGCGCTTCGGATTCGGCCGGAAGAACAAGACGAGGTAGACCCGTGGCGATGGTGGAGAAGACCGAGAAGGTCTGGCTGGATGGGAAGCTCGTGGCGTGGGACGACGCGACGGTCCCGATCCTCACGCATACGCTGCACTACGGATTGGGGGTCTTCGAGGGGATCCGCGCCTACGAGTGCGCGGATGGGCGCAGCGCGGTGTTTCGTCTGCCCGAGCATATCCAGCGGCTGTACGACTCCGCGCGGATCATGCAGATGGACGTTCCCTTCGAGCCAGAGGAGCTCGAACGCGCGGTGGTCGAAACGCTACGCGTGAATCGGCTTGCCGAAGGGTATATTCGCCCGCTCGTCTTCCTTGGTGACGGCTCGATGGGGCTTCTGCCCAAGGACAACCCCGTGCGCGTGGCCATCGTCGTGTGGCCATGGGGTGCGTATCTGGGGGCGGAAGGTCTCGAGCGCGGCATCCGCGCGAAGGTGTCGTCGTTCACGCGCCATCACCCGAACGTGTCGATGACGAAGGCGAAGACCTGCGGAAGCTACGTGAACTCGATCCTGGCGAAGCGCGAGGCGACGCGTTCGGGCTACGACGAGGCGATCATGCTCGATACCTCGGGGATGGTGAGCGAGGCGAGCGGTGAGAACATCTTCATCGTTCGCCACGGCGCACTGAAGACCCCTCCCCTCGGAGCCGTGCTCGAGGGGATCACGCGCGACACCGTGATCCACATCGCGCAAGACAAGGGCATCGAGGTTCGCGAACAACCGGTGAGCCGCGACGAGCTCTACATCGCCGATGAGGCGTTCTTCACGGGTACCGCGGCCGAGGTCACGCCGATCCGCGAGATCGACGACCGCCGGATCGGTGCCGGAATGCGCGGGCCCATCACGCGCACCATCCAGGCTGCCTACTTCGATGCGGTTCGCGGCCGTGACACCAAGTACGAGTCCTGGCTCACTCGTGTGTAGGGGCGTGGCGCCCGGCGCATCGCCGTGCGGATCGGCTCAGCTTCCGCCCTGCGCCATCTGCGACAGGATCGCCGGGATGTTCGGCTGGTTGTTGCTCGCGGAGAGTCCGCCATCCACGACGATGGCCGCTCCGGTGATGTAGCTCGCGTCATCGGACACGAGGAACGCGACGGTCTTCGCCATCTCTTCGGCCGTTCCTGCACGGCCCATCGGGATGCGCTCCTTCCAGGCACGGGCGAGGGCCTCGATGTCGAGCGTGTGCTGCACGAGCGGTGTCGCCGTCCAGCCGGGACAGAGCGCGTTCACGCGGATGCCGTCCTTCGCGTGATCGAGGGCGAGCGTGCGGGTGTAGTTCACCACCGCGGCCTTCGCCGCGTTGTAGGCGGCGAAGCCGTGGTCTGCGCCGAGGCCCGAGATGGACGCCGTGTTCACGATCGCACCGCCGCCGGCACGTCGCAGCAGAGGAATCGCCGCCTTGCAGCCATAGAACACGCCGTGCAGATCGACGGCGATCACGTGGTGCCAGACCTCGGTGGGTAGATCCGGAGTCTCGCCGAACGACCCGATCCCTGCGTTGTTGAACAGGATGTCCAGGCGTCCGAAGTGTTCGGCGGAAGTACCGACGAGCGCCTCTACGTCGGCCGGTACGGCGACGTCGGTGGTGCGGAAGACGGCGACGTGTGCGCCTGCGTTCGCGTCGAGCTCGCGCGCAATCGCGTCTCCGCCCTCTGCATCCCTGTCTCCCAGCACCACGCGAGCGCCGAGCGACACGAGCTCGCGCGCGGTGGCGGCTCCGATGCCCGAGGCCGCTCCCGTGATCACGGCGACACGGCCCGCGAGCTTTCCCCTCTGCGCGTTCATTCGTCCCTCCTCGGGGTGCCGGAAGCGCGGGGGCCCCTCCCTCCGCTCGGATCCGGTCCGGACTGCGAATCGTCGGTACGCGCCACCTACGGCTGTGAGCCGGGGAAGCGCAGGCGGATCACGCGCCCCTGCATGCCCTCCATCTGGAAGTAGGGCAGGTTCGACGTGCTCGTCCACACATTGCCCTCGCGATCCACCTCGAGCTCGCGCGTGAAGCTCACCTTGCTCGGCAGAAGGTACGTGCGGAATGCCTCGGTGCGCGGATCGAAGTGAACGATCGTGTCGGAGTTCGTTCCGCACAGCCACACGGAGTCGTCGCGCGGATCGATGGCGAGCGCGTAGATCATGTCGCCCTCGCCGGTCGGAAGGCGAAATTCGCGAAACTCCCGCGTGGCCGGATCGAAGCGGAAGAAGCGCCCCGCGTAGTAGGAGGGAATCCACAGCACGCCTTTCGAGTCGATGCGGAAGCGGCGCGGTCCCGGAAAGGGCGTGTCGATCATCTCGATGTGCGTGGTCGCGGGATCGAGCACCCCGATGCGCCAGTTGTTGAACTGCGAGAACCACACCCGTCCGTCGGGGGCGATGTCGATGCCATAGGGAACGGGATTGATCTCGGGATCGGAGACCACCGCTTGTCCGCGGATGTCGAACGTGTTCGCGATCCAGACGAAGGGCCGCATGACGCGAGCGACGATCCACTGCGACCAGGTGCGCGTGGGCAGGTCGAAGATCTCGAACTCGCCCGTCGCCGGCGAGAAGTGTCCGAGGTGGTTCGTCATCGAGACCGTGTACCAGATGTCGCCGGTTCGATCGAAGCGCAGCGTATGGGGGTACATCACGTGCGGAGGATGGTCGAAAGACCGAAACTCTTCCGTGTCGGGATCGAAGCTCGCGAGACCACGCCCGATGCTGAGGGTCGTCCACAACGTCCCGTCGGGGCCGGCCTGGATGCTGTGGGGGGCGAGCGTCGGCGTGTGATGGGTGTAGCGGCGACCGCGCTCGGCGAGCTTGCCGAGGATCCCCCCCACCTCGAGATCGCCCTTGGGAATGCTCCATTCGCGGATCTCGTTCGTCCCGGGATCCAAACGGAACAGCTTGTCGTTGATCCAGTCGACCGCGTAGATCCTCTGGTCCTTCCCGATCACGATGTCGTGCAGGAACGAGGTCGGCTCGCCCACGAGCCACTCGTCGATCACGACCTCCGTGGCCGCGGGATCGAGCACGGACGGCTCGTCGGGGAACGTGTCGAGCGGCCGCTGCGTCCAGTCCCACGCGGCGTTGAGCACCTCGGGCGCCTCGTCGTAGAGCTCCTGCGTCATCATCGCGCCGAACTCCGCCATCAGGGAGAAGATCCGCTGCCAGTCCTCCGTGCTGCGCGGGGCTCGCGTCGTGCTCGAGCCCTGCTGATGACACATGAGGCACTGGATCGCGAACTGCGCGCCGAGGTCCGGGCGGGAGAACTTCGCGCCTGCGTACCAATCGCTCGCGGGCAGGTCGTGGATCCACTCGGACTTGGGGAGGGTGGGAAGGCTCGCGTTGCGCTCGAGTGCCGTGTCCGTCCCGAGATCGAGCCCCGACTCCTCGAGGCTGCCGAAACCGATCCGGCGCACGCGGAACCGGTACGAGCCCGCTGCGAGATCCCCGACGCGGTAGCGCCCCGTCCCGTCCGTGTAGACGGTCGTGCTCCGGCCGAAACGGGCATGTGCGAGGGTGACCTGGGCAAGGGGGATCGGGGTCCCCGCCTCGCTCGTCACGATTCCCGACACGGTGGCTGCGAGCGACCGATCCGGCGTCGCTGCGATACCGAGGAGGAGACCGATTCCGATCGCGAGCGGACGCATGGGTGAGCTCCTGTGTGATCCGGCCGTTCGATCCGGGCACGAGGTCCCACGGATCGCCCCCGGACCATGATCTCGCGCGGCACGAAGAGGTTCATCGCACCCTCTGCATGTCATGATCGCCGGGGAGTCATTCTATAAGAGCTTTCCAAAAGGAGGAGAGGTCCATGGGCTCGCATTTCACGGCCCTCGGGATCCCGATCGCCGGGGCATTCGCGCTCGCGGCCTGCGTGGCGATCGGGTGCGCAGGTGCGCCCGCGGGGCCGGGTTCGGCCGGCGGTGATCGCATGCAGTACCGCGGATTCTCGATCCCGAGGCCGGCGTCGGGGTGGTATCTGCGCGAGGAGGAGCAGGCGCCGAGTCAGGCGGTGGTCCGCTACGAGACGAGGGGATCGGACACCCACGGTTTTCTCGTGGCGATCGATCTTCGCTTCGTCGGTTCGAGCCCCAAGTCGCACGAGGAGTTGGCGCGAGTCGCCCGTGCAGACGAGATCGAGAACGAGGCGCGCTTCACGCGTCTTCAATACGAACAGCGGCTCACTACGCGCCAGGGACAGTGGTGCATCGAGTACGAGAGTCGCGTGCTCGATCGATTTCCGGCCGAGGCGCCCCCCGGGGTGGCCCTCCACGTGCGTGCGCGGGGGACGCGCTGCCTGCATCCGGCTTGGCCCGGGACGCTGATCGACATCGTCTGGATGGAGCAGGGGCGACCCGAGGAGCTCGACGATGCGCTCGCGCGCGACGCCGAGGCGTATCTCGCGGGGGCGCAGATCGAGACGGCGCCCGGTGTCGCGGCCAGGGACACCGGTGCGCGAGAGGATCCCCAACCCACGGCTCGTGGTGACTCGCGAGTACGGGATCCGCGCTAGCCGATCGCGTAGCCGAAGATCGAATCGAGGACGTGCTCGCGCTGCGAATCATCGAGGCCGGGGCCCACCGGAAGCAGCAGAGACGTGTGGAGCGCCTCGTCCGTGCAGGGAAGCGCCCCGAGCTCGCGCTCCGAGATCCCGAGCTGCAGGCGTTGCGTCTCGATGCCGCTCTCGCCGAGCAGTCGCGCGAGATCGGCGGCCGACGTGCGCGCAAATCGCGTGAGTCGCAGCAGATAGCCCGCATGGGTCGATAGTCCGTCTTCCGGTGTCACGGGCACGCGGAACGCATCGTACGGAACCAGCTCCGAGGAGTAGAAGCTCGCATTCGCTCTTCGCTCGCTGATCGTGTCCTCGAGCCGAGCGAGCTCGGACCGCGCCATCGCGCTGCACGCATCCGATGCGCGCAGCGCCTTCCCCTCGGGCTCGAAGCGCTCCGCCCATGGTTCGGGAAGGGCCACCAGAGCCAGGCTCTCCTCCCCCGGGGACGCGGCAGCCGGCAGCCGGAAGACGCAGGCGCATGGGCTTCGACCGATGCGAGACTCTCCGAACCGCGCTCCCAGGCTGTCGCCGCCATCCTCGATCACCTCGAGCGCGTGCTCCTCGGCGAGTCCGTACAGCAGATCGATCGGAGCGGGTTGCCCGAAGGGATGGGAGATCACGATCGCGCGCGTGCGCGGACCGATCGCCGCGCGTGCCCGATCGACGTCGATCGTGAGGCGAGCGGGGTCCACGTCGACGAGAACCGCCCGGGCGCCCAGGGAGCGCAAAGCGAGGAGGACCTCCGTCGAGGCGACTCCCGGAACGATCACCTCGGCGCCATCGCGCAGTCCGATCGAATGGCCGAGGGCCCGGTACGCGTCCGTCGGCGAGCGCAGGGCGAACACTGCCTCCGCGCCGAGGTAGCGCCCGGCCTCCTCTTCCAAGCGCCTCGTATCGCAGCCGGGAGCTGCGTGCGAGCCGCGGGTCCCGCAGGGAGGCTCCGTTTCGCGCGAAGCGACGCGGGAGCTCGAATGGATCATGAAGGGCACACGAGCCGGTTCATCGGACTTCGCTGCGCGAAGATCATCCAGAAACGAGCCGATGCATTCGACCACCTCTTCGACCACGCGAGCGAAGTCGTCTTCTCGATTCTCCGCGCCGCGATCCCCCTCGACTCCTCGCTCGAGCGCGATGCGGCCGTGACGCCGAAGGGTGACGCCAGGGGAAGCGCGGGTCTGGAATCGATCGACGGCCTCGAGGAGACCGAGCCTGCAATTGCCTCCGATCGCGAGGGGAATCGGAACGTCCATCCCCACCGCGATCGCGAGATCGGGGCGAATCCGATCCTCGAGCCAGCGGACGATCTCTTCTCCGAGCTTGCGTCCGGCCCGCGCCGGGATCGAGAACCGGTTGCAGAGCTCTAGCGTTTCGGCGCAGCAGTCGTGCCCAGGGTCGCTCTCGATGCCGAGAAAGGCGACGACGCGCTCTCTTCGTTCGATGAGATGCTCGAGCACGCGCAAGGCGCGATAGGTTCCGCCGATCAACAGGATGCGAGGACTGCTCGAGATCACTCGAATGCTCCCGACCGATTGCGCTGCAGCGACTGCCTGTCGATCCGGAGCGCGAGCTGAACGATTCGCTCCCGATCGTCGTCGGGGATCTCGACGAACCGGAAGGCTGCGAACGCGGGATCGCTCTCGATGTCCGGGCCGCGGGTCTGCTCCGCGAGGGCTCGAATCAGCGGATAGCCGGCGTCCAGCAGATCGATCTCCACCTCTGCGACGGAGCCGGGGACGAGCTCGAACGCGAGAGGACCCGAGAATCCGGATCCGGACAAGGAGAGCGGGACCGGATCTCGCCGCCCCTCGGGAAGACCCGACGATCCGACCCCACGCTCCGCGAGCTCGGCGAGAGAGCGCTCCATGCGCTCGAGCGAGAGTGCGATACCGCGGAGAAGCCCAATCGTGAGCCGGTGCTCGGATCCGATCCGGTTCTCCTCCAATGCGCCAGGGGCAAACGCCGCCGGAACCTGCCTCGTTCGGATTCGTGTACGCGCAGACTCGACCTCGTCGCCCGAAACCGCGCGCAAGCGCACCCGCGCAGGAATCTCGACGCGGAAGAACTCGCGCCGTTCGCCGTTCGTGTCCGATGCATTCATCTCGCGCCGCATCCCGGGTTCGAGGGACTCAGGAGTCCAGACGGCCCAACAGGTCGCGGAACTGCGCGAGGACGCCCGGAAGCGCATAGCCGGTCCGATCCGCGAGCTCGATCGGATCCTCCTTCTCGAGATCCGATAGCAAGCCATCGACGCCATCTCGGAGATCGCGTTCCGCCTGCACCCAAGAGGATTCGAATCCCGAGCTACAAGGAGTCTCGCGCACCAAGAAGGTGTGGATGGATCCGAGGAGGTTCACGAGAACCTGTAGCGCATCGATGACATCGACGAGTCGGGCGTGCGCGTTTCGTTCCCTTCCGAAGCGGTAGTCGCGAGAGACGGAATCGAGCGCACTCATGATGCGTCCCATCCACTCCCGAGTCTCTCCCAGGCTGCTGCGAGCGATCTCTGCCGGTGTCGCGCTCTCCACGCTCACCTCTCGGAGCACGCCGACGTCGAAGGAGCTGAGCTGGTCCGCGTCGACGATGCGCCCATTGGCCTGCACGGCGTAGATCACGTGACCCGTCGGCAGCGCCCGATCGATGAGCTCGCACAGCTCGCGCGCGGATCGCGGCTGAACGGAGCTGCGACGTCCATTGATTCCGAGTTCGATCATCACTTCATACCTCCCTTGGATGCAGGTCCCAGGATCAGCTCGTGGAGAGCTGCGGCGCGGCGCCCCGCAAGCCCGTATTGCTCGGAGCAGAGGGTCGCGAGGGTGATCAATCCCTCCTCGGGTAGGCTCTCGAGAGCGCCGGAGAGGGAGAATCCGATGGGTGCGAGAAGCGGGTGTGTGCTCGTGATCCGAAGGATCTGCTCGTCCAGTGCACGCAGCCGTTCTCCCGCGCGAACGAGACCCGGGTCCGATGAGGTCACCCGAACGAGCGATGCGGTGATCCGTTGGGCTTCACTTGCGAGGCGCGCCAGATGTGTGAGCTCTGCGACGAGCTCTCGTGGAACGACGCAGATCCATTCCTCTGCCGGGACTCCATGGCGCGCGGCGGCGGCGCGCCACACGGCCTCTGCATGGAACGGATGCCCCTCGAGGCTCTCCAGGAACAACGCGCGATAGGCGAGAGCGAAGAGCTCGTGCGACTCGGCCTTCCTGACGTGGAGAGGAAGCAGGTCGAGCATCCCCGATCCGTCGAACTGCGATTGGAAGAGATCGGCGCGCTCGAGTGGGGGAACGTCCGCGAGATCGCTTCCGTGGAGAAGACGATCCAACACCAGCGCCAGCCACTCGGGTGGGACGTCTCGATGACAGACCGGATTACCGCAGCGGACGTGGTGTTGACAGGGAGCGCAGGAAAGTCGGGAGAGGAGGGAGACGTGCCCCTCTCCATAGGCGGCCGTCTCCCACGGATTTCCGAGGCCGACGAACACCGTGCACGTGCGGGTACCCACGGCGGCGGACAGATGCATCGTCCCGGTATCCCCCGTGAGAAGGAGATGACAGCGTTCGAGTACGGCGGCGAGCTCCGATACGCTGGTCTCTCCGACCAGATCGACGATCGACAGGTGAGGGCAGAGAGCCATGAGCTGCTGGGCCCGGCCTCGCTCGGCGGCCACGCCGACCAGTACGACGCGTAGATCCTTCATGCGCCGATCGAGCGCGCGAAGCGTATCCGCATACCGCTCGACCGACCAAGCCTTGGCGTCGCTGCTGGCTGAGAGTTGAACGGCCAGCAGCCTTCCTTCCCCTGGCAATCTCGAGCTCGCGTTCGATCGATCCTCCGCATCGATCCGGACGCACAGGCTCTCCCCGCATCCATGCAATCCGGCGGCGCCCAGATAGACGTCCACCAAATTGAACCGCATCAGCTTCCGGGCGCGGACGACGGTTCCCATGTGTAGGAGCCACGGGTTCTCGACCTGCCGGTGCCCGTGGCGATCCATGCAGAAGCCGATGACACGCTCCACGTCGAGGAGGGACAGGACTGCCGCGGACATCCGAGAGTGCGTGAAGTTGAAGACCGTGTCGTATCGAATGGATCCGAGATGATCTGCGATCCGACGTGCGGCTCGATAACCATCGAGGAAGCTGTACCGGGGGTCGGCGAGGACATTCGCGAGCGCATTCCCGTCGATCTCGCGGATCGCGTCGATGCCGGGAAGGAGCTCTGCTGCGGCCCGGAACCGGCTCTTCACGATCAGCTCGATCTCGGCTTGCGGATAGCGCTTGCGCAGTCCCACGAGAACCGGCGACGTCTGGATCAGGTCTCCGAACCGGGTGAGGTTGAGGATTCCGATCCTCCTCATGTCGAGGCCTCGCTCGAGCCGTGGATCTCGACTTCGGCCCGCGCCTCTCGCATGAAGAGGAGGAGCTTCTCCTCCCGGGAGAGCTCTCCGGACCCCCGTCCGATGGCCAAGGACACGGCGCGGTAGTCCATCGCGTCGTCCTGCGGAGCCCGTCCAAGGATCTCGCGTAGCTCCGGCTCGTCGGAGGCCTGATCGATCGTCTCCCCCACCGTGATCTGGGTCCGGCGCCGGGACGTCAATGGGATCGAGCCGGAGCGCAGGAGATCGAGCGCAGTCTCCATGCGATGCCGGTAGGTGTGCTCTGCGAGCGCTCGCGAATGCGCTCGCGCCGCGATCTCGAGTCGCTCCTCCGGGTGGGAGCGGTAGTACGAGATCTTCTCCCGACACTCCGCGAGATCGCGGAAGGTCACGATCTCGCGGCCTGGAACGAAGAACTGGTCGAGATCCCGCCGTTCGTCGACGAGTTGGAACGCACCGGCTCCCGCGAGCTCGAACGTGCGGGGGTTCACGAAATCGCCCACGGGATTCACGGAATCGCACCAGGGAGAAGAGTGCAGGTTCAGATTGATGCGGGTCGCGTTGAAGATCAGGTTCGACGTCTCGCTCGACTGCCGAACGTTCGGTTCCGGCATGACGTCGAGGAACGGGGCAGTGATCGGCCACTCCGTTCCCCAGATGCGCAGCCCCATCGAAAACAGCGACGGGAGGCACTGAATCCGGTTGTAGTATCCAGCCCCGACGAACGAGAGGTCGGATCCATAACGCTCCTGATCCTCCATCCGCAGATCGACCGGGCGGTGGATCTGCGGGTCGAACGCCATCGGGAGGGGCACCCCATTTCCCCCCGCATCTCGCAGGGGCTTGGAGAAGTCCTCCGGTTGGATGTGGAAGAACACGTCGAAGTGTGGTGCGAGAGCCTTCCAGTAGGGCATGACGTGGAAGTCCTCGCAGAACCAGAATGCACGAGTGAT
Source organism: uncultured Myxococcales bacterium (assembly GCA_964582775.1). Classification (GTDB taxonomy): domain Bacteria; phylum Myxococcota_A; class UBA9160; order SZUA-336; family SZUA-336; genus CAZOTO01. The sequence goes on along the minus strand of CAZOTO010000001.1, from coordinate 46,825 downwards.
CCCTTGCTTGCGCAGGGAATCGAGCATCTCCAGGTCGAGCGGTGCCTGTGCCAGTGCGAATACGAGATCGGGCGGGTCGATCTGGAAGCCCGCGAGGATCGTCTGGCCGATCAGTCGCACCAAGCCGGAGCGGAGAGGGGCCGAGAACGGCTCGAGGAGATCGCCAGAAGTCGAGCGACCGATCTCCTGGTACGCGGGAAGAAAAGGGGATAGATCTGGATACCGTACCCGGTGTCCGAGTTGGCGAAGCGCGCGCGCACAAGAATCCGCCACGGGCAGTGAGCCCCCGAAAAGGGGAGGAATCACGGCAATGTCGAGTGGCGAAGGATCTCCCCCGGGATGGAAGCGTTGGACGAGCGCATCGTGGAAGTCCGGGGCCCGGCGTCGCGTCGAGGCATGGGAAAGAATGATCCCCCGCTCCGATCCGCGGAAGAGAGGATGGCCTAACGCGGCGCCGATCCCGTCACCGACGACGAGCTCGACATGCTCCAGCGCATCGCGCAGGTCGACCGTCTCGAATACGGCTCGAACGAGGTCCAGGGAGGGCTCGATGACCAGGATCGGAGCTTGGATGTCGGCGATTGCGGGCAGGCTGTAGACGCCAATGCCGAGGAGGACGATCCTCTGTGCTCCGGCATCGGTGGCGCGGCGTCGGATCTCCTCGGCGAATCGTTGCGCCTCCTCCCGTGGATCGACGGCGCTCGCCTCGAGTCGCCCGTCGAGTCGGATCGAGATGTCGCCGGATCTGGTCTCCAGGATCTCGATCCGCGCGGTCCCACGGTGCGTGCGGAGACGCTCCGACAGCGCCGGCTGTCGCCGGCTCAGCGCGTCCAGATTCCCCTGTAGTCGCCCATGCATAGCATCCACGGCGGCTTGCGGATGGAGCAAGAGGCATGCCCATCAGGGTCTCGGCCATCTGCCGCCGTATCTCGACAGGGTTGGACACGGACGACGCAGACCCGGCAGGATCTGCCGCGGGGGGTCAGATCGACCGTGAAAGAAGGGATGGCCCTCGGACCTTCGTCGGCCGATAGCCATGCACCGCAACCTGTGCCCGGCGGATGCCAGCGAGTTCCTCGCGCGTTCGGTCGAGTGCGCGGGCCATCAACTCCGCGATCGCCCGCTCCGTCGCCACGAGTCGCTCTGCGATCTCGCGAGGGGGCAGATCGTCGGGCGGAAGCAGGTCGAGCGACCGTACGAGAGACGCCCTGCGCTCGGCGGCCCGGGCGATGATCTCGGCCCGGCTCACCTCGGGAGCGCCCAGGATCCGCTCCGACTCCTCGAGCCACTCGAGGAAGCGGCGGTCGATCATGGGTGAGACCTCTGCACCATGGGAGCCGTGTCGATCTCTCTCCAACTCGAGGCGAGCGTCTCCATGACCGAGATCGCGCCCGCGAGCCCCTTGCGATCCCCTCGTACGTTTGCCTGAATCAGTCGATCGAGAACGAACTCGTAGAGCCGTGCCAGGTTGTAGGCGATCTCGCCGCCCTTTTCGGCATCGAGCGCACCGAGAAGCTCCGTAACGATCGCATGAGAACGCCCGAGGGCCTCGCCACGGATGGAAACCTCGTCGAAATGGGTGAGCGCCTTTCGCGCAAACCGGATCGCCCCATCGTACAGCAGCACGACGATCCGAACGGGCCCAGCAGCGTGTACCTGTCCGCTCTGATACGCCGCATGTGCAACTGCTGTATTCGTGTACATCGCTCCCCTCCTCGGATTGCTACGGCCGCGCTATGAAAGCAGATACTGAGCCAGGTAGTCGCTCTGTTGCTTCATCTGAGAGATCAGGCGCTCGAGCTGTGAGAACTTGAGCACGAGGCTCTGTTCGGACCTCTCCAGGCGGTCCTCTGCGTCCTCGATGTCCTTCGCGAGATCGGAGATCGTCCGGTTGGCACCCTCGATCCGGGCAACGAGAGCGCCATCGACGGCGTCCACGAATCGATCCGTTACCTTGCGGAGCCGATCCGAGAACGAGACGAAGCCGCCTCCGCGGGTAGCGAAGAACTCCGAGACGTCATCGAAACTCGCGTCGAGAGCAGACCGAAGCTTGTCCTCATCCAAGGTGAGCAGGCCGTCGCGGTCGATCGTCAGGCCGACCTGGAACGCCGACGTGACACTTCCAGACCCAGTGGTGGTCGAAATCGCGGTCGCAAGCGCCTGCTTCAGATCGAGGAGCGTTCGATCTCCAATCAACGGCCCCCCGCGATTCGTTGCTGGGTTGATGACCGCCTGCTCATCGATGATGGAAATGATCTCGTTGTAGGCATCGACGACACCCTTTAGGTTCTCGACGATCTTGTCGGTGCTCTGGTCCAGCGAGATCGTCACGTCGTTCGTTGGATCGACTCGCTTCACCGTTATGGATAGGTCTTGAGCAATGGAGTCGAATGTGTTCGTCGCGCTCTCGATGGTAATGGCTCCGGGCTGGCCCCGGTCGATGATGATTCGCGCGTTTTGTGCGGCCTGGCTTTCGGTAAGTGTCAACCCAGTGGGAACGGAGTCGAAGGTGATGGCGTGATCCGCTCCGGTCTCTGTGCTCGAGATCACCAATCGATAGGGGCTTGCACTCGCGCCTCCGTCATAGATAACGAACGCTCCCACTCCGGCATTGGCATCATTGACCGCTGCTGCGAGATCCGTCAGCCCCTCGTTGCTCGAATCGATCGTGATCGAAACGGGATCTCCGGAACCAACGCGGAATTGAAGCGTTCCGGTCCCAACGGAGCTGTTCTCTTCGCTGAATCCGTTCGAGGAATTTCGCTCCTGCTGGGCGAGCTGTTCGACGCCGATGACGATGCTTCCTCCCATCGCGCGGCCGCCCGCCGTCGCGGTAGCGATCGTCTCATCGCTCGAACTCGCCTCGAACCGCCTGAACTCCTCGCTGGAAGAGAGGCCGGATCCGAGCGTGTTCATGTTATCAATCTTGCGCAGGATATCGCGAAGGGTGCGTGTCTTCGTATTGAGGTCTTCGAGGATCGTGCGCTTTTCTTCCGCGCGTGTCTTCTTGTCCTCGATCAAACTGATCGGGCGGCGCTCCAGTTCGAGGAGCTTGTCGATGATCTCCTGGGTGTCGAGGCCGGAGCTCAAACCCTGGAACGTGATGGCGCCGATTCCGCTGCTCATGTCCCTTTCTTTCGTGCGCAACCGAGCTGTGATTTAGCCCCGAAATGAAACCGATCGTTCTGTCTGGAATGCGAATGGGGAGAAGGGGGGTCGACCCCTCCTCCCCATCTCGAATCCGGGGACTCGAGTCCCCACCCTGGTTACTGCAGGAGCGACAGGGCCGCCTGCGAGGACACGTTCGCCTGCGCGAGGACGGCAATACCCGCCTGCTGCAGCACCTGGTTGCGCGTGAGCGCCGCCGTCTCCTCCGCCACGTCCACGTCGCGGATGCGGGAATTCGCGGCCGAAAGATTCTCGACCGACTGGCCCAGGTTGTTGATCGTGCTCTGCAGCCGGTTCTGCGCTGCACCCAGGTCACCGCGCAGGGTCGACACGGACGAGAGTGCCGAATCGATCGTGCTGAGAGCCGCCTGCGCCGAGGCCGCCGTGGAGATGGCGGCGTCGGATGCGGTCACACCGAGACCGCTGGCGGTCGCGTTTCCGATGGACAGCGAGATGCGGTCCACCGCGGCGTCGTTGAAGATTCCCACCTGGAAGGTGAGCGCATTGCCGCTGCCCGACAGCGATCCGTCGACGAGGGTTCGGCCCCCGAACTTCGTCGAGCTCGCGATCCGGGTGATCTCGGACTGCAGGGCGCTGAACTCGTTCTGGAGGAACGATCGCTCCGTGTTGGAGATCGATCCCTCCGACGAAGACTGAACCGCGAGCTCGCGCATCCGGATGAGGATGTTCGAGATCTCGTTCAGTGCACCCTCTGCCGTCTGGATGACCGAGATCCCGTCGTTCGCATTTCGCTGCGCCTGCCCGAGGCCGCGAATCTGCGCGCGAAGAGACTCGGAAATCGCCAACCCGGCGGCGTCATCCGATGCGCGGGTGATCCGCAGACCGGACGACAATCGATCGAGGGAGCGCTCCAACGCTACCTGTGACTTGCTCAAGTTCTTCTGGGCGTTCAGAGACGCCAGATTCGTGTTGATCCGTAGACCCATTGTCTGAAGTTCCTCCGTGAATGCGTCGCGCGAGGCCTCCCTGCCTCGCTCTCCACCTCCGGCTCCTCCTCTGTCGCCGGATGGTGTGCGGCGGACCCCCCGCTGCAAACCGCCTTTCGGGATCGCAAGTACCGGGCTTAAGCGGAGTTGGAATATTGCGAAAAGACCATGCATCCTATCCGCGGGACGCAGATCATCGCGTAACCGATCGTCATGAATGGAAAAGAATCTCCCGAGGCCTCCGTGGGCCAGTTTCGTGTCGCAAAGCTCCCGCTCGATCGATGCCGGGAGCTTGCGCGATTCGTGGATGCGGAGTTCGATGACGTTCCAGGAGTCTCCGGGGAGTTCCCGCTTCTCATGGGGGAGGAAAATGCCGGCCATCAAGTCGTATTGCTGGACGAATGCGACAGGATCGTCTCACACGCGGCTTGGCGTGCGGTCGAGCTCGTCTCGCGAGAGAAGCGGATCCCCTCCGCTGGGATCGGACTGGTAACCACTGCTCGTGGCTCCCGGGGTCATGGATTCGCAGCGAGAGTGGTCCGCGCCTGTATCGAGGAGGCTAGGCAGGCGGGTGCAGTCGTCGCTTGGCTGTTCGGAACTCCGAGTCGGTTGTACGAACGCCTCGGTTTCGCGCTGGCCGGCCGGGAGAAGGTGATGCGAATCGCACCTCGCGGATTTTCGCATGCTCCGGACGAAGGTCGAAAGAGAAACAGAATGAATGAGAATATTCGCACTGGGACGAGTGGAGACGCCTCGGCGATCCTGCCGCTGTTCGAGCGACATCCCGTGCGTGCGGTGCGCAGCGTACCGGATCTCGAGCGCCTCCTTTCCGTCCCGGATACCCATCTCTACGTCCACGAACGAGAGCGCGCAACGACCGCCTATTGCATAGAAGGCAAGGGGCGCGACCTGCAGGGCGTCATCCACGAATGGGCGGGCGATCCGCGCGATGTCGAACGGATCCTCCGTTTCGTCGCAGCCGAGCGCGGAGATGGCGTCGCCATTCTCGCGCCCGATTGTCTCCCTCCCCCCGTTGATCCTTCGCAGTGTGAATCCGTGGAGTTGGGGTCGTTCGCGATGTTCCGAATCCTGGATGAGAGGTGGTTTGGGGGCGAGAGCCCGCGCACCGTCTTTGGGGATCCGGGTCATCCGCCCAGGGTTCCGGTCTATGTCTGGGGACTCGATTCGGTCTAACGATCAGAAGATCTTGGCGGGTTTTGGCCAGATGCTAGGCTTGCGCGGCGATGAACCAAAGCCTTCCTATGCGCAATGCGACACGTGCCGTTCTTGCTGGAACGGTTCGGATCGGCGGGGGTGCGCCGATTTCGGTGCAGAGCATGTGCGCGACGCCCACGAAGGATATAGATCTGACAGCGCTCCACGCTCAACGACTGCATGAGGCGGGAGCTGCGCTCGTTCGGATCGCCGTCGATACTGAACGCGACGCCGATGCCCTTGCCGAGGTTCGTCGCCGTACCGGTGTGCCCTTGGTGGTCGATCTCCAGGAGAACTACCGGCTGGCCCAACATGTGGCCCCTTATGTCGCAAAGCTGCGCTATAACCCTGGACACCTGCATCACCACGAACGGAAGCGCTCCGTACGAGACAAAGTTGCATGGCTGGTCGATGTTGCTGGGTCTTGCGGGTGTGCACTCCGCATTGGTGTGAACTGCGGATCCGTGGCTCCGGAATACATCGAACGGTTTCCGGACGACACGGTGGCTGCGATGGTTTCGTGCGCGATCGATCATTGTTCACTTCTCGATGACTTGGGATTCACGAACTTTGTGGTCTCTCTCAAGGACTCGAATCCCGAGAAAGTGATCGATGCGAATCTCCGCTTTGCGAGCGAGCGTCCCGATGTTCCCCTCCATCTCGGCGTGACGGAAGCCGGACTCCTTCCGTGGGGAGAGATCAAGTCAAGGATCGCGTTCGAGCGACTTCTGTCGGAAGGAATAGGCGACACGCTGCGCGTATCGCTCACTCTTCCGCGAGAAAGAAAGCACGAAGAAGTCGAAATCGGTCTGCGCATCATCGAGGACGTACGATCTGGGAGCACTCGCGCAGTACCGAGACTAGAGGGTCTCAATATCATTTCCTGTCCGTCTTGCTCGCGCGTCGAGAACGAGGCCTTCGTCGACCTCGCGGAAAGGGTGCGGGAGGCGACTCGCTACGCTCGAGAACACGATGTGACGATTGCAGTCATGGGGTGTCGAGTGAACGGCCCGGGAGAAACGGACGACGCAGATCTCGGTCTGTGGTGTGGGCCACGTTCGGTGAACCTGAAACGCGGACCCGAACGAATCGGAAGCTATGGCTACGATGAGGTTCTCGATGTCCTACGCGTGGAGCTCGATCGGATCATCGTGAATCGCCGCTCTGGAACGGACTAGAAACAGCCGAGGTCAGGAAGCTTCCCAGCGACCTCCATGAATGCTTCGATAGGCAGCATGGATCCACCGAAGAGCCCTGATGCCAGCGTCCGCATCTTCCTCGCGACGACGAATGTCGCGCAAGAACCGCGCGAGTCCGGCACTTGCGAGGTTCCGGGGGTTGATTCCGAGGCCGATGACCTCCTTCGATCCATCGGGAGCGACCAGAATCGATCGAGCTCGGCCAATCAAGATCTCACCCTGCTCTCCGGTGAGATGAACCAAGGGAGCAGAGCTGTCTTCGTTCCATGTTGCCCGGACCCGGGAAACCAGGCCCGAAGTATGTCTGAATGCAACTTCGGCTTCGTCCTCGACATCGCTTCCTTGTTCCGATTTCATGCGAAACATGCGAATGCCATCGATAGAACCGGCGATCCACTCGACGATTTCGAGTGCGTGCGCGCCGTATTCCATCCAAACCCCGCCCCCTGATCGTGAGGGATCCGCTCGCCAATCGCAGACGATGGCGCGCTTTTCGCCCATCGTACATTCCATTCTGCGCAGGGGCCCGATGCGTGAGCTCTCGAGTAGGAGCTTCGCGGTTCTCAACGCATCGGTATCCGTCCACCCTGCGTGGCTTCTGGCAACGCATCGATTTCTGTGGACCATTTCATGGATCCGTTCTGCATCGCCGAGAGTCGTTGTAAGAGGTGGGGCAACGAGAACGTGGGCGCCAACGGAGAGAAGTCCCTCAGCGGCTTCCACGTGATTCGCGGATGGACTGCCGATCAGCGCTAGATCCGGCGGGGGACCACATCGGAGCAGCGCCTCGGCGGAGGCGAATATGCTCGTGCCGGAGAATGTCCGCCCGGAAGAAACATCTGGCTCAACGATTCCGTCGAGAACGAGCTGTGGAAACTCGGATACGGAATCCGCCCAGAGGGCGCCGATCGAGCCATGTCCGACGATCACGACGTGCCTCTCCATCAGTCCGGACACGCGATCGTACTCCTCGGATTCGATCAATCGAGGTGGCGAGCGACGAGCGCAGCAACCTCACGCGCGAGCATCACACTGGTGTTCCAGCCATAGGGCTTGGGGTAGGCCTGTGCGGCGGTGCACGTGAAGATCGACGTCTGACCGACTCGGCTGCTCGGTTTTCGCGAGAGATATCCCAGCGAGTGGATGGGGTCCGCGTCGGGTGTTCGCGAGACTTGGATGCTCTGGATGTCGTCCGGGCGAAGCTCTGGGTGGATTCGCTCCAAGCAGTTTCGTGCTTGGGCGGCAATGATCTCGTCAGAAGACTTGTACGCCTCCGTATGTTCTCCGCAGAAGCGCGTCAGGTAAACCAGCCGGCTCGTCGATGAGCTGCCCTTTTCGCCGGGCAAGAACGTCTCCTCGACGAGATGAAAAGGGAGACCTTCATCCACGATATCGGCCGACAAGTACGGGCCGGTTCGCTTGCTGCAGGTGGCAACCGCGGTCATTCGGCTTTGGTACGTCACGCTCGTCGCAGGGAGCACTTTGAGAAGTTGCCCCCTGGCAATCTTTGCGAGATACGCATCGGGAGTCGTGCTGACAACCGCATCGAAGAACTCCTCCCGACCGTCGACCTCGATGCATGCGCCGCGCCGCCCGTATTCGATCCCGCCGATCTCGGAGCGGGGAACCACTGCTCCGCCCAGTGCCTCGATGGCTCGGATCAGCGCGTTCTCGAGCCAAGGGGAACCGCCGCGCAGGAAACCGGCGACGTGCTGCCGGCCTGTGCGGAGGGACTGGCTCAAGCGATGCCAGACTGCGTACGCCGAGACCTCGTCCACATATTCTCCGAAGCGACTCGAGAGCGTAGGGAGGAAGATCTGTTCGAAGACCTCTCGCCCGACGACTCGTGGTAGCCACTCCACGGCCTGCACCCGATCGAGGTCGAGGGCGTACAGGCGGCCACTGGTCGCATAGGAGAGCCCCAGCATTCCCCGCAGGCGGCCCTTGGGGCTCAGGGAGGGAATGGCCAAGAGGTCGCTCGTCTTCCGAAGAGGATGGATTCGGCCATCGAGAGCGAGCGCGGGGGCGGTAGAGCGCCACGCTACCCGATGCATCCCCCCCAGGTCCGCCAAGAGGCCGCACAAGGCGGTGTCTGCTCTGGGGATCCAGTGCGCGTGTAGGTCTATCTCCGATTCGCGAGGGGGGCGTCCGGGAGAACGTCCTCCTCGCGAGGAGAAGACGCCAAGCACACGGGGCCTGTGCCCAAGCTTCGCGAGATAGTATGCGGTCGCGAGCCCTGCGATCCCGCTCCCGAGGATTCCAACTGTTCCAGCCACGTTCCCGGCCTCACTGGCAACCTTCCCCCTATCCCCCCGCAAAGGAGGTGCCAGTTCCTGCTCCGTCGACTCCGGCGAGTGGGTTCACCGGAGCTCCCTGTCGATACCCTTGGCCGGGATTCTCCATTTGTTGAAGACATCCGAGCCCCTGCTGCGTGCGATTGTAACCCAAGCCAAATCAAAAAGGGGAACATTTCTTGATCGATCCAAAGGCGGCCGAACCCCATCCGGAGAGAGCTGGATTCCTAAATTTGGAAGACCTCTTCCCACGCTATCCTTCGATGCGTGAAGGCCAAGGATTCCGAGATCTCGAGAGCTCTCCAGGGCGGAACGCTCGTGCGGATCCATACGGGAGGGGAAGTCGCAGTGGTGCGCGTCTTGGCCTGCGACTCAGAGGAGCTCACCTGCCACGTGATCTGGTCCTCCCGGCCCGAGCGATACGCCTATTGTGATGCGGTGGCCTTTACGATCCCACTCGATGCGATCGATCAGGTGCATCCCTTGGGTCGGAATCGCACGCGCCCGCGGCGCTAGTCGGGACGGTTCGGGGATGGCGGTGTGCGGAGGAGCTCAAGGGCATGGGCGTGAAGATGCCCATTGCTGGACACGAGGCTCCCGCCGTAGATGGTCCGTTCGCCCTCCAACGTCGTCGCCCTCCCACCTGCTTCCTCGACGAGGATCTGGAGAGCGGCGGCGTCCCACGGATTCGCAACCGGATCGACCGCAATCTCGCCAGCTCCCTCGGCAACCAGGCAATGCTGCCAGAAGTCGCCGAATCCCCTTTGTCGGCGAGTGGTTCGGCTCAGGCGGAGCACACCCTCGGAAGAGGGGGAAGCCTCGGCCCCGTGGAGGCTGCCGTGGAAGAGCTGGGAATCCGCAGGATGGGAGATCCGCGAGACCCTCAGGCGACGGACGCCCCGATAGGCCCCGTGTCCTCGCGCGGCCCGCCAGCGCTCTCCCATCGCGGGTGCGCTTACCAGTCCGGCGATGATCTCTCCCTCTCGTTCAATGGCGAGGAGTGTTGCGAACACCGGGATTCCGCGCATGAAGTTATAGGTGGCATCAATGGGATCGATGATGAGGCGCGTTTCACCGATCCGTGCAATCTCCCCGTGCTCTTCGCCAAGCACTCCGAGATGTGGATGGTTCTCCCTCGAGAGCAACCTGGCCCGTTCCTCGATGGCGAGGTCCGCCTCGGTCACAGGGCTCAGGTCGGCTTTTGCCGATACGTCGAGACTCGCGCTCCGAAAGTGACGAAGGGCGATCGCGTCCGCCTGGTCGGCAATTTCCTCCAGGAATCGAAGCCAGCCGACTGGTTCCATCGGGAAGGCATGGTAGCGGGGTGCGGCCCGGGTGCACCAAATGCACACCGGTGCAGGGCGTCGGAGACGGAGAGCTAGAGCCTCGCCATGCGACTCTCGGAGCCACGGGCACGCAGGATGGCTGCCGTCGCTCGTCCCAGTAACGACTGCGGGTCCGATCCGGCCAAGTGGGGAATGCTGTCTGCGAGGCCCATCGCAGTGCATGCACATGCATGGGGATCTTCGCCGACGGGCGAGTTTTCGATGGTTTCTCGGAGTCGAGAGGCAACGCGAACGAGATCCGTTCCATGACATCCAGGTGCGAGGACTGCGATGCGCCTCTCTCCGAATCGCGCCACGACGTCGCACCTTCGTACGATGTCCTGGATGCGCTTCCCGATCTCTGCCAGGGCGGCAACGGGCACGGGGGCCCCTGACCGGGCGGATCCTCCAGAGGGATCCTCGATCTCGATGATGAGGATTCCGACGGGCACCTGCTGTCGCCGTGCACTCTCGAAATATGCTTCGAAGAGGTACTCGAACGATCCCCGGGAGACGATTCCGGTTTCCTCATCCGCTCTCAGGCTCGGAGCGAGGATCTCGCGCAGCTGAGCAAAACCGGTTCGTGCGTTTCCAACCGCCCCGGCCATGCTCTTCGCATCCCGATCGCTCCGGAGCGCCATCTCCGACAGAGTCCGGTTTGCGTCGGTCAAGAGGTCTTGGTAGTCGCGTTGGGATCCGATCGCGATTTCGAGTGAGCTCGCGGTCGAGTTGAGTTCATTCGGGAGCTGATCGAGGAGGTCCTCGATGACCGATTCCGGAAGACCGAACCGCTCCGAGAGCCGTTGTCGCAACGATACGATGTCGCTCGAGAAGCCGGGACTGGTGAACGCGCGCGAGGAGTGCCAAGCGGCGTCGAGTATCCTGAGCTTGCCTCGCAGCTTCGGATCTTCGCATCGCTCGGGTTCGTGATGATATGCGACCAGCTGACAGTAGAGCTCTGGGAAGTTCCAGTGCTCGAGCAGTAGTGATCCCAGGCGAGGATGGTCCGTCTGGAATTCGGCTCGCTCCGATTCGAGGAGGGAGATCTCGCCCGAATAGGCGCGTCGCAGGAGATCCCGATACTGGGGCAATTCGCTGTAGAGCAGGAGGGATCCACAGTCACAAAGCAGGCCGACGAGAAACGCCTCCTCGCTATCCCACTCTCCGATCTCGAGAGCGAGCCGGCGCGCGGCGATTCCCATCATCAGCGAGGTATGCCAGAGCTGATCCAGACCGCCTTTGCTCGGCAGTCCCCGTAGCTGGGAGACGAATGAGAAGGACAGCGCGATGCTGCGGACGCTCTTCATCCCCAAGAACAGCACCGCCTGTCGAACCGTCGTCACCTGCCGTGCCATTCCGTAGGCTGCCGAGTTGATGACACTCAGGAGCTTGGCGCAGAGAGCGGGGTCGAGTGCGATGATCTCTGCGAGATCCGTGACGCCCGCGTCCTCATTCTCGATCAGTTCGAGGATGCGCTGCGCAACCACGGGCGGCGAAGGGAGCCGAGGAGATTCGATGAGGCTGCGTTCGAGGTCGTTCAAAGGGGCCCTCGTTCGTTGGTTTCGTCGAGCAGTCCGAGCTTCAGTACGATCGGAAAACAGCAATTTCTTGTTGAGGGGGAGGCGGATCCCCCGACACTCGTAGCCAGGTTCGTATGTGCGTGAATTCGTGGTGATTCTCGTGCAATTGGTCCCTTGCTCCGGTCGTGCCCTTGCCCCTCCCTTGCGTGCGGCGATAATGACGCCGAAAGATTCTCTCAACGCCCATAGGAGAACCCCCCTGTGCCCCTACCTGCGTCCGAGAGCATTGCGCTCGCCGCGAAGGCCATTCGAATACTGACGGTAGATGCCGTGAGTAGGGCGGGGATCGGCCATCATGGACTTCCCCTGGGCTGTGCGGAGATCGGCACCGTGCTGTTCTCGGAATTCCTGCGTCACGATCCCTCGGATCCTGCGTGGCTGGACCGGGATCGATTCGTCCTCTCAGCGGGCCACGGCTCGATGTTGCTGTACTCGCTACTCCACCTTTCGGGCTATGACCTGCCGATGGGCGAGATCAAACGCTTCCGCCAGCTCCACTCCCGCACGCCAGGCCATCCCGAGCACGGGGCCACCCCGGGCGTCGAGGTGACCTCGGGTCCGCTGGGTCAAGGGGTTGGAAATGCAGTGGGCTTGGCCCTCGCGGAGCGGATCCTGGCGGCCCGGTTCGGCCCGGATCTCATGAGCCATCGGACATGGGTTCTTGCGAGCGACGGGGACATGATGGAGGGCGTGGCGTCCGAAGCCGCTTCGTTGGCTGGGCACATGGGTCTCGGACGCCTGATCGTGATCTATGATGACAATGGAATCACGATCGATGGACCGACGAGCATCGCATTCTCGGAGGATGTCGCGGCCCGATACTCCGCCTATGGTTGGGAAGTCCAGCGCGATGTCGATGGTCACGATCCGGAGCGGCTTCGATCGGCGTTTCGACATGCGCTTCATAGCGACGAGCGTCCACACCTGATCCTGTGCAAGACGCGGATCGGATTGGGGGCACCGACCGTGGATTCCCCCGCCGCGCACGGAGGGATCGGCGCGGATGCTGCGGACGCGACGCGCAAGGCGCTCGGATGGAGCCGCCCCCCCTTCGATATCCCGGAGGAGGCATACCATGTCTTTCGCGGGAACGCCGTGCGGGGAGCAGAGGAGCGTCGTGCTTGGGAGGCTCGCAAGGCGAAGGCCCTACTACGGGACGAAGGCGTAGCCTCGCTCTGGCGTGAGGCGTTTCTTGGGGAGTTTCCGGCGGATCTCGAAGCCGCGTTCCCGGATTTCCGAGGGACGAAACCCCTAGCGACGCGGCAAGCGTCCGGGAAGATTCTGAATGCGATTGCCAAGAAGATCCCGTCCCTGGTTGGGGGGTCCGCAGACTTGGCTGGCTCGAACTCGGTCGCACTCGCAGAGGGGGGTACGATCGAGCGTGGAAAGTTCGAAGGCCGCAATGTGTGCTTCGGGGTGCGGGAGCACGGGATGGGTGCGATTGCCAACGGGATGGCGTTGCATGCTGGTGTGCGCCCATTCGTCGCGACGTTCCTCGTGTTCAGCGACTACATGCGGCCTGCGATTCGCCTCGCAGCGATGATGGATCAGCCCGTGATCTTCATCTTCACCCACGACTCGATCTTCGTGGGAGAGGACGGGCCGACGCACCAGCCCGTGGAACAGCTCGCGTCTCTTCGAGCGATCCCGAATCTCCATGTCTGGCGTCCGGCCGATGCGCGGGAGACCGTCGCAGCGTGGCAGCAGGCGCTGCATCGGTGCGAAGGCCCCTCGGCGCTCGTGTTGACTCGACAGGGTGTTCCCGCACTCGATTCGGCTGGAGTCGAAATCGAGGCCCAGCGTGGTGGTTACATCGTCCAGTCCGAGTCTGTCAGGAGCAAGCCCGAACTTGTCTTGATCGGGACGGGCTCGGAGGTATCGATTGTCCTCGAAGCTGGGCGGACACTGGCGAAGGAGGGGCGTCGCGTGCGCGTCGTATCGCTACCGTGCCTTGAGGTCTTCCGGAGACAGGGTGATGCGTATTGCGCGAGCCTGCTTCCTCCCGATGCTCCCCGACTCGTGATCGAGGCGGGTGTTCCCCAAGGGCTTTCCGAGATCGTGCGTCCCGGTGATCGATTCCACGGCATGAGGAATTTCGGGGCATCAGCGCCGTATCAGGATCTGGCAGTGGAGTTCGGATTCACTGCGGACCACGTTCTAGGGATCGCGCGGGAGATGCTCCGTTAGCCTTCTGCATCCAGCCGATCGGTGGCGGGCCGCTCAGCCAGCGAACCGTCGGCTCCGATGAGATGTCTTAGCGAATCGGTGGAGGATGACCCGTGGGGCGCATCGCTGGGATTCTCTTCATGGTTCTCGGAATCTGGGTGGGGATGGAGATCTTTACCCAAGGGGTGGATGCCGCATTTGGCGGAGTCTTCGCACGATGGTCCCACGTTGACACCGACGCAGACCCGCTCCCCGCCGATCGATCCCCTGCTCAGAGAATCGGCGATCGAGTCCGCGAGAGTCTAGGGCAAGGGGCCAAGCGTACGGAAGAGCCGCTCGAGCGCGTGGACTGACCTACCTCGGGCATAGGGCAGTTACCGGGTAGACGCCGTGCGGGTGTTACAGGTTCCCCCTGTGCTGAACGCCGTCCACCGCAAGTACCGCACCCGAGATCCAACTCGCTCGTTCGGAGACGAGAAAGACGACTGCGTTCGCGACCTCCTCTGGGGTTCCGAGACGGCCGAACGGTATGGAGCGGCGTACGGATTCGTATTGCTCGAAATCCGTCTCTCGAATCCTATCCCAAACGCCCCCGGGAAACTCGATCGAGCCCGGTGCCACGCAATTCACCCGTATCCCGTGGGGTGCAAGAGCTACAGCTAAGTTCTTGGAATGACTAACGAGGGCGGCCTTCATGGAAGCGTAGGGGGGCGGGCTTGGAGCCTCGAGGGCTGCGGTCGAAACGATGTGGACGATGGACCCACCGCCGGTCTGTCTCATCCAAGGTGTTACGAGCCAGCTGGCCCGCACTGCCCCCATGACGTCCACCTCGAAGCTCCTCCGCCAGCCCTGTTCGTCATCGTCCATCCCAAAGCCAGAACAGTTGTTCACCAAAATATCGATTCGGCCAAGCACCTCTCTTGCGGCATCGAGAAAAGAAGCCAACGCGCCGGAATCGCCAACATCACAGGGCAACCCATGTACGAATGCTCCATGCGAGCGAAGAGATCGAACCGCCGAGTCGAGTTCGGATCTTCCGCGCGCGCAGATGGAAACGCGTGCCCCTTCCGCGACCAATGCCGACGCGATCGCCAAGCCGATCCCCCGGCTCGCTCCAGTGACGACCGCCGCTCTCCCTTCGAGTCCGAGATCCACCCCTGCCCCCCTATGAGCCCCTGGGACCGAATCAAGCGAGCATGATCTCGAGGTCGGGCCAGTCGACCGACGACTGGGCTGCAAAGGCGCGGATCAACAGCTCGCGCCGCTTTGCGTGGTCTCCGGACCGGAACTTCGAGAGTGCTTCTTGGAGTACCCCTGCATCGGGGCATGGCGGTGATGCTGTTTCGAGTACGCCATTGTCGTGAGCGACACCAAGGAGATCGAGCCATTCACACAACAGATCTCCGTGACGATCCAGGAAGTACTGAGCCAATACCTCTTCAGCCACAGGGTTCATCGAGCTGCGCGCCAAGGTTTGCCGAACCCACTCCGCTTGCCTTGCTTTGGGCTGGCGGCGCAAGAAATCGGGTCTGAGCTTGAGAGCGGAGGCTGTAGCCTGAAGCGCGATCTGTGCGATCGGAGGCGCCTCGCGCTTGAGCTCTTGAAGGAAATCGAGCGCGTCCGAGGAATCCATAGCAGAGAAGACTTGATGGCTCTTCATCCGTATAACGATACTCGATCCAAGCCGATTCGCTAAGCCCGAGAGCTTGGCGAACTTTTCCGTCCCTGTCGGGAGAGACCGGACACGAAGGAAACTCGATCCTGCTCGCGGTGTGGTCAATCCGGATCTGCATGGTGCCGATGGGTCTCCCGGGCGCTGGTGCGTAAAACGCATTCTCGCGAAGCGCCGCGTCAATTCCTGACGTAGAGGCGAACGTGAAACCGATTCGAAGCATCTACGAAAACGATCCCGACATGATCGACATCGTGCGGGAGTTTGCGGAGGAGCTGCCTGATCGAGTGCGCTCAATCGAGACGATGTGGGAATCGAGAAATCGAGACGGCCTGCAAACCCTTGCCCATCAGCTCAAAGGGGCTGGGGGTGGCTACGGATTCCCCGAGATCACGCATCGTGCCGCTGATCTCGAGGCCGCTCTGAAGACCGACATCGATGACTGCGAAATCGTGAAACGCATGCATGCACTCTGTGAGATCTTGCGAGCCGTTCAAGTTTCGGAGGCCAGTTGACCCCCGAGGTACCCAATCCCAACCGCGTGCTCGTCATCGACGACAGCCGGTCCATCCACAAGCTGATTGCCGCACGACTGCGAAGCGAAGGATTGGACGTATACGGCGAAGAAGATGGTGAGAAGGGATTCGAGCGCGCGGTGCACGATTCGCCGGATCTCATCCTGCTCGACATCGGATTGCCCGCAGTCGACGGGTTCGAAGTGTGCCGATGGCTCAAAGAGCACCCATCCACCCGCAACATACCCATCATCTTTCTTACAGGAACATCAGATACCGATTCGAAGGTACGAGGACTCGATCTGGGCGCTGTAGACTACGTGACAAAGCCATTCGACCAAATCGAGCTACGCGCAAGAGTCAGAGCTGCGCTTCGCACGAAGCGCCTGCAGGACATACTAGAGCAACAATCCTTCCTAGACGGACTTACTGGTTTGTGGAATCGCTCATATCTCGATCGGCGAATAGAGTCCGAACTAAATGTCGCTCGACGATATGGCCGCCCAATGTCACTTGTCCTATTGGACATAGATCACTTCAAACGACTCAATGACTCGTATGGCCATCTCTTTGGAGACGTCGTTCTCCAGGGCATTGCTGAGAGCCTTCGAGCATATGCGCGTCGATCGGACATAGTCGCAAGGTATGGGGGAGAGGAATTCGCAGTACTTCTAACGGACACGGGAAGGAATGCGGCAGTTCATGTCTCAGAGCGCCTTCGTGATGCGCTCGATAGCAGATCCTACGACATACGAGGCGAGTCTGTCTCAGTAACCGCGAGCTTCGGCGTTGCTACAACCGAAACCCTCGATTCCGAATTGACACCCGCAATGCTGATCGGAGCCGCAGATCGCGCACTCTACGCCTCCAAGGATGCGGGGAGAAACTGTGTGCACATCTACGAACATGGCTCCGTCGTCCACCTCCCACCAACCGCCCCGGGATCGAACTACTAGCCGGCAATTGACACAGCCAGCGCAAATGGGTGCAGAAACATCGTCGCCGTGAAACAGGTGGCAGCGGTTACCAGTCGATGATGGGAGATCGCGACCCCCGGCCTTCGCAGCTCTGTCGCTCTACGCTCGGAAAGATCGGCATCAGAATGCCTGATTTCGCTCGTACTGATCTGATAGATGAGGTCACGCCCCTCCCCGCGCAGTATGCTCTCCCCGGATCATGCCGCCGCAACTCGACGAGGAAGTCGAGAAGGGCATCACGGATCCCAGGCGCACAAGATCGGGCGGTCCTCTCTAACCAGCAATCCCGCCTTCTCTGCGGATCTAGATCTCGCCCGCTAGGAGAGCCCGACCGATTACCTTTAGCTGGAGAATCGGCTTAACTCCCTCGAAGATCGGAAGCACGAGCGCGTCCACGACGTACCGGCTGATCGGGTACTCCTCCGCATACCCCCACCCACCGTGTAACAACTGCCCCTGCTGACTCACCGCGACCGCGACGTCGCACGCGAGGAGCTTCGCCTGAGCCGCGTAGGGAGCTGCACGCCGCTCGTTCTCGTCCATCGCGCGTGCGGCTCCATGCGTCATGGCACGCGCCGCAGCGACGTCGCAGGCCATGACGCCCAGCTTGAACTGCGTGAGAGCGAAGTCGATCAGGGGACGACCAAACTGACGCCGATCCATGACGTACTCCGCCGTCTTCTCAAGTGCGGCCTGAGCGAGGCCGCAGGCACGGGCACCTGTCTGAAGGCGACCTGCCGCGAACCCGCCCATCTGGAGAGAAAATCCCTTCCCAACTCCGGATTCACCGCCCACCAAATTCTCGTTGGGAACGAAGTAGTTCTCGAAGGAAAGTGTGAATGAGTGCATTCCGCGATATCCTGGCGTCGCGTCGGCCTTGCCCCCGATCCGTCCGCCCTGCCGCTGACGGAACTCGAACGCATGACTGCGCGACCGTTCCTTCGGGACGATGAACAGGGACAGTCCCTTCGAGCCCTCTCCCGGTCCGGTACGAGCGAGCACTGCGAGTATGTCGGCCCGACCGGCAAACGTGCACCACGCCTTTGGCCCAGTGATCGACCAGCCGGAGGAATCCCCCACGCGGCTCCGTGTTGCTCGGCACGAAACTCTTGCTACATCGCTCCCGACGTCTGGCTCCGTAACTGCGATTCCGACCATGACCTCTCCGCTCGCAATTCGGGGAAGCCATACGCGCTTCTGGTCCTCTGTTCCACCCGAGAGCAGCGCCTTCGAGAGAATTTCCGGTCGCGTAATGAGCGAGCCGGCCGCAGCGAGCGAGGCGCGAGAGAGCTCCTCCGTCGTGATGACCATCGCGACGTTGCCCATCTCGTTTCCGCCGTAGGCCTCGGGAATCGACATACCGAAGTATCCGAGCTCCGACATCTTCTCGATGAAGGACTCGGGGACGACCTCATCGTTGCGGTGAATGCGCTCTGCGTGGGGAGCAATCTCCGAATCGGCGAACTCGCGAACACTTTGACGCGTGATTGCTAGGAGCTCCTCGAGGGGCCATTCCGATCGACCTCGCTCCATCGCCACCGTTCGTCCCATCGCGCGAATCCTTCGATCCGTAAGTGCACGCCGCACGAAGGGGAGGACCGCCCCCGGGGGAGAAGACTCGCCATCCCCGACGCCATGGTCCGGCCCGAAGTCCTGCACGAGATGGAGCATTTCGCTAGCCACTCGACCGGAGAAGATCGCCGCGAGCTCCCCAAAGCCTTCCCCCGTCGCGGACGCGTAGGCGGACAGATCGCGCGCCGCGCGAACCTTCGTAGCCATCTCCGCCACCCGCGCCAATGCGACTTGGGCGTTGTCCCGATCTTCCCGAGCTGCTGTACGGACCATCGCTGCAACCGCGCGATCGAGCCAATCGAGAATCCCGAGCGTCTCCGTGAGCGAAATCTGATCCGTCATCGAGCCTCCATTCGGCACCAGTGACAATTCGTCTCCATTTGTGCAGGAACCCACTGGAGACCGCAAGCAGCGACCGCATCAAGCCGAAAACAATTCCGATCAGGCAACGATTTCCCATCACCGACCCGCAGGTCTAGCCGCAACCCCGGCCCGGTACGGATCTCGCGGCGGCATGGCGGTTGCTGATAGGGGGGCGGGATGAAAATGCGTCTACGTCACGAGTCGGCTGGATTCACGATGATCGAGGTGCTCATCGTGGTCGCCATTCTTGGTGCTCTCAGTCTCCTCGCGGGGCCATCTCTCGTTCGATATCGGGCTCGCGAGGATGCGCGAAATCATGCGGGGCTCATCAGCTCCGTCCTCACGGAGGCGCGAACACAAGCCACCGCATCGGGGAATCCCACGTATGTATTCCTGTCTGCAGAAGGGGTGATCCCTGAGTTCGAGGCTGGTGCAGTCGCTCTGCTCGTTGTTGATGCGAACGGCGACGGTCTCATCGATCCAGGCGATCGGCTCCAGAGCTTCTTCCCCAAACCTGGGCTCGACGCAGAGGTTTCAATCTATGGTAGCCATCCGGATGGAACGACCCCCTTTTCCGATTCTCCGCTCGCGCCTGAGGACCTCGCCGGAGGCGGAGGCGACCTTGCGGACCTCGTCGATGGGATCACGCTCCCTGCCGACCCGGTAACCGGTGCGAGAGCTGTGGGCTTCACCTCTCAAGGGATACCGGTCGAGCTTGGAGCTCTCCCCAATCGCCTTGGCGCATGGGGCACTGGGGCCGGGGCAATCTATGTAACCGACAACCACTCCGCCGTCCTCGCTGTGATCCTGCAACCGCTCGGTGGAGTAAGAGTGCGAACGCTCTCTCCCGGTCTCGGCACGTGGAACTAAGGAGAATAACATTGACCGACAGCTCGTGTCGCACCAATGACAACCCAGGATTCACCCTCCTCGAGGTTCTGATCGCGATGGCGATCCTAGGAGTTGGAATCTTGTCCATCGGCGTAGCGCAACTCTCCGCGCTCAAGATGTCATCGGGATCGAAGCACCGATCCCAGGCGATGTACCTCGCTCAAGACCAGCTCGATGAGTTCCTCGCCCTCCCTGCGGGAGATGCGGCACTAGCCGCAGCCGTGGAAAACAATCCCGACCCCCAAGGCCCTGTCGACATCGATCCCAATGACGACGACCTCACCACCTATTCCCGCTCCTGGACGATCGAACCAAACCTCCCCGCCGTGGGGCTGACACGAATTACCGTCCGCGTCGAATGGGAGGACGGATCGAACCGAGTCGGGCGCCTTCAGCTCCAGGGGATTAGAGGGTCATGATGCGCACGAGAGACGACTCCGGATTCTCGATGCTCGAAATGCTCGTGGCGGTGGCGGTCATGGGTGTTGTTACCTCCCAGCTATTCATGCTGCTCAACTCTCAGAAGCGCGTCTACATGGCGAGCGAGCGCGTCCTCGACGTCCAAGAAGACACGCGGACCGTGATCGACCTCATCGCATACGATGCGCGAATGGCAGGATTCATGGTGCCTCGCTCTGGAGGAGTCGCGAGCGTCGACGGAGGAGTGAATGCCGCTGACCGGCTCTGCATAAGCGACTCTAGCTACTTCGACTTCCCTGCGCTCGATCCAAACACTCTGACATACACATCATCGACGCTATCACGTCTCACAAAGTTCGACGGCGCGATTCCGGCACTGGCGGCCGGGGATCGCACCGCCCTCACAACCTTGAACGTGGACGAGAGCACAGAAGCGGACCGAGCCAACGACTTCGTCGGCCCGGGGCGTGGTGTCATCCTATCCGATGGGGTCCGCGCGCACTGCGCGCGCATCACTGAAATTCAGATCACCACGATCATCTTCGATCCGCCGCTTCCATTCGCGTTTGCGGCCCCGGAAGACGTCCGAGTGGTTCCTGCAGTGATCTACGAGCTCGACGAGAACACCCTAACGCTCACGCGCAACGGTCTTGTCGTTGCTACGGGAATAGAAGATCTGCAAGCAGAGTATTGGATCGATGATGTCAATCTCGACGCAAATGGCGACGGAAACGGCCGAATCGACAATGACACGGAATTCCCGGTTCACGATCTAACGCAGCCGCCCATCGCAACGCGAGATCTCTCGAAGCTCCGCCGTGTTCGAATCAGCGTCGTGACCAGAACAGACCAGGAGGAAAATCCAGGCGGGCATCAGATTGATAACCGCATGCGACCTGCGAGTGCAAACCGCGTTGCAGGCCCATCCGACACGTTCCGTCGGCGTCGATTCGTGACAAGCGTACTACCGCGAAACTACCTCTAGGGGATACGCCAGCACCATGGAAACCAATTACATCGACACCACCCGGCAGGAACACGACGATGGAGTTGCACTTCTCATCGCCGTGGTTCTATTGCTCATGGTAAGTGCCATCGGGCTCAACGCTCTCCAGAATGCGCAGAGCGAAGGATCCGCCGGCGGGCGCTCCGTGCGAAAAGCATCGACATTCTATGCTGCAGATGCAGTCATGGATGCCGTGCGACTTCAGCTGGATCCATCGGGATCTCAGTACGTTGTCCCATTGAGTCAGGCGATCAATCTTGAGGACTCGAACGGTGGCTTGATTGCGGCACGCACCGGTACGGCGGACAATGCAGCCGCGACGCCGCCGCAAGCCGTTGGATATGGCACAGCCGACGGGGATCAGCTCAATATAGGCGCCGCAAACTCATACATTAGGACCATCTATCGCGTGGATACCGTAGCACAGGACCCGGCGGGCGGTCGGGTAGAGCTTCAGGCGCAGTTCAGTGTACGGGAAGGAGCAGGATACTGATGAAGACGCGACATCTCCTCGTGTTGATCGCTGGGATGATTGCCTCGGCCGCAAATCGCGCGGAAGCTCAGTCCGACATCGACATGGTGACGCGAATCGTTCCCCCGAACGTCTTGCTGATATTGGACAACTCTGGATCGATGGCACACTCGATGTGGGCAGACGACTTCGATCCGACAGTATTCTACGACGTCGGGAAGGTACGAACCTACTGCAACGTCGGAGACGTCCCTGCGTCACCTGGATCGGCAGGCTTCTGCCCGGCCAGCGGGGACGCGTCGGGCCAGTGTCCCGACAACGAATCAAATCGAAGCTCAGGGAGCTACGTGCGCTGCAATAGATCAGTGGTCCCAGGAAGCAATTGTGCAGCCACGGCTCCGGCTGGGTGGAGCACCAGTAGCAGCAGCTCCTATTGTTACTATTATCTTCCGGACTACACTGCCGGCGGGTATAGCACGCGATGGTCACTGAATTACCTGAGCTGGCTGTTTTCGCGAGTCCTCGATGGACAAACTCCCATCACCCCGAGCATCGACCGAATCGGGACTGCGAAGCAGACGCTTGTTGATCTAATTGACTCGATCAACCCGGGGACCGATGAAAATGTTCGGTTCGGGCTCATGGTCTTCAAGCCCAATAACTCTGCGAACGACCCGGACGGTGGCACTGTCTCGCAGGAGATTACGACTGGAAACAAAGCTGCGATGGTTGCGGCGATCAATGCAACGAATCCGATCAGCTGGACCCCACTCGCGGAGACGCTTGCGCATGCTGGCGAGTACATGACCGGTATCTCTTCGGTCTGGAGCTGCTCTGGAGGCGATGCGGTCTCACCATCGAACCCAATGCAGGATTGGTGTCGAAAGAACTTCGTCATACTCATGACGGACGGCGAGTCCACGAAAGATGACTTTGCACATGATCAAGCGGGATTCATGTGTGCGATCGGAAATGCAGACGGAGACGAGGACGAAGTACCAAGCCCCTACGATGGTCGCTCGGATGCGCCACCATACAGCAGCACCGGTACGGACTGGCTCGATGACGTCGCCTACAAGTACTACAACAATGATCTCCGCCCCGATCTTCAGGGGACCCAGAACATCGTCACCTACACTGTTGGATTCATGGTTGACCACCCTCTCCTTCGTGATGCGGCGACGAACGGAAATGGGGAATACTACATTGCATCGAACGCTGATGAGTTGACGAACGCTCTGTTTACTGCGGTACAAGACATCATCGAGCGCTCGACCTCGTTCACCTCGACGACAGTTCCCTCTACTCGCACCTCGTTCGGGGATGGCCTGTTCACCGCTTCGTTCGTTCCGAAGGCGACAAGTGGATTCTGGGAGGGAGATATATCGGCGTTCCGGCTGTCCCCCTCGCTTGACATCCTAGATGCCAATGGGAACCTTGCTGTCGATGCGACGGGCACTCTGCTCGACACCGCAGTTCCTTTCTGGCGCGCCTCGGAGCGCCTTCTTGACCCGTCTCATCCCCCGCGTTCGATCTACACGACTCTCGGAGACACTCGGCAGACGTTCGACGTGGCGACCATTGGAGCCACAGAACTCGACGTGCAGCCCACGGAGATATCGTCCTATCCGAACTATCCGACGGTGCAATTTGTCGACGTGGACGCCCTCTCCGATGCACTTGTCCGGTACCTCTACGGCCAGGATTCCTTCGATGAGGATTCGGATGGTGACACGACAGATCTTCGGGAGGCGATCATCGGCGACATCTTTCACTCGAATCCGCTCGTCGTCGGCCCCCCACCTTCTTTGCTCAGACGTGAGGAGGGGTTCGGCCCAATCAACCAAACGGGAACCTTCCTCAATCGCTATCAACGAAGGGATCGGAGGCTGTACGTCGGCGCCAATGATGGAATGCTCCATGCGATCGATGCAGGAACCTATCGAGAGGGAGATAACCCGCTAACGCCCGAAGTTGAAAAGGACTATTACGATCTCGGCACGGGAGATGAGGTATTCGCATACATCCCTGGCATGTTGCTCGACAAGGTCAAGATGATTCCACGCAACACGCCGAGGTCGCACTATTACGTAGATGGCAGCCCCGCTGTCGCGGATGCGTGGTTTCCGAGCTCGCCTAGTGACACGACGAAAGATGTCGAGGAGTGGGCGACGGTGGTCATGACGGGGCTCCGGCAGGGCGGAGACGGGTACATCGCCTGGGACGTCACGGATCCCTCTGGTGTGCATCGAGAATATCCTAGACTGCTCTGGGAGTTGAACGACGCGGGCCTCCCTCTCGGGGAGACCTGGTCTGATCCCATCCTCACGCGAATCAAGGTGCGAGCACAAGAAGGCTTCGGCGACCACTGCGGGAGCGATGATGGCGAAGGAGACTGTCGGGAGCAGTGGGTGGCGGTTGTTGGCGGAGGATTCCGAGCGAACGCGGATCCGAATCTCGCAGGATACGTTCCAGGTTCTTTGGATGGCGATAGCCGCTCCGTTCTGGTGATCGCACTCGATAGCGGTTCCGTCGTTGCGCAGCTGGCGTACGATGCGTCGGACCCTGTGTTATCCAAGATGAACTACGCAATTCCTAGCACTCCTGCAGTCCTTGACTTGAACTCCGATGGCTTCGCGGATCTGATCTACATCGGCGACACCGGGGGCCAGCTCTGGAAATGGGACATTTCGAGTGTTGCCGAGGATTCGAACTCGGACAACCTCATCGACAATTGGACCGCGGGCATCTTCTTCGATGCGGGGTCGGTCTCCTTGCCGAGCGGCGGACGACACCATCGGGGCATCTTTTTCCAGCCTGTGGTAGCGCGAAGCAAGGGTAGATTGATTCTAGCGTTCGGGACCGGCGAGCGCTCTGACATCAAGTACGCGGGGCATGCCGATGGCACCGTCGATGACATGAACCGCTTCTACGTGATACGCGATCCAAATCCACAAGGATCTGGAGCGATCCCGATCGCGCCTTACTCCGAGGCAAACCTCACGGACGTCACTGCCCTTGGGTATGATACGGATCCCACGGACCTCGGATACTACGTTGTGGCAGAGAAGGGCGAAAAGTTCATTACGAACCACGTCGTGTTCCGCGGCTCCGTGATCACAGCGAGCTATATTCCGGACGACGGCAGCGGAGGTGTCTGCGGTACCGATGGCTCTGCGTACTTGTATATCTTCGACCTGGTAAGCGGAGCTGCCTCCGGCGAAAGCGGTCGCAGGCTGTATTTGGGGGTCGGTGTTCCTTCAGATCCGAGAATTAGCGTTGGAGACACCGCGAAGATATTCACCAAGACTTCGGCCGGCCAGATCCAGCCTACGCCTGCGCCAGATGGCGGTGGTGCGCCGGTGGAGCTGATCTACTGGCGACAGCGCTTCTAACACGGATGCGTTGCCCACTGCGGACACGGTTGCGCACTGGGCAATCGTATCCGGAGCTGGTTGATGCGGACGGCTAAGGACTCGAAAACTCCGCGGCAACGTCAATTGCAGCACGCACTGGATCTGGGCAATTTCGAATCGGACGTCCCACGACCAGGAAATCTGCCCCCGCCTTGATGGCGTCGCGCGGGGTGACGACGCGGACCTGATCGCCGAAATCCGCGCCGGCCGGACGCACCCCGGGGCAGACGATCGTTCGCTGCGGGCCTATGGCCTTGCGCACAGCCTGAGCCTCGATGCCCGAGCAAACAACGCCGTCAGCCCCCTCCTCGCATGCGCGAAATGCGAGCATCGCGACCTCCTCGACACTGGCTGCTTGGCTTGTAAGGCGGGTAACGGCGATAATGCTGATGTCGGGGCCCGCTCCATACCGCGCGGCACGCAACATCTCGCGTCCGCCAGACGCATGTACGGTGAGCATGCGGGTGCCATGGATCTTTCGAATCGAGCGGACCGCACCCTCAACTGTTGCCGGGATATCCAAGAGCTTGAGGTCCACGAAAACCCCTGTACCGCTTTTCTCCGCTACCGCACGAACGGCATCAGGACCGGCAGCGCAGAAGAGTTCCAGGCCGACCTTGAAGAGACCGACCCTCCCCTTGAGGAGATCGACCCAGGCGAGGCCATCGTCGAGAGATGGGATGTCGAGCGGGAAGATGATTCGCTGATGCGGTTCAATCGTCATGCGGCGATGGATAACACAGATCCGTGCGGCCTTCATCGGTCTTCGCGTGTCTCTCCATTGCCCAGAGAAAGAAGTCGCGAAACTCTAGAGAGGGCTCTCGAAGGAGCACCCCAAAACTGGCGTGGGTGCCATCACCTCCACCGCCACTGCGTTTCGCCCAGCGTACCTCTCCACGGAGATCGAGGAGCGATCCCTCCGGGTGCTCGAACTGGAGGACGATGAGGGCTCCCTCGCGAGGAGGATCGAACGATCCAACGAGAAGTCCTGCGCGTGAGACGTCCAGGAGGCGACCCACGCCCTCCATGCCCTCCGCAATGAAGCGAACCCGTACCTGAGAAACTCGAAGACGACGACGAGCGCGTTCCGATAGACCCACGCCCGCCCGGATCGGTGACCGCTCGGTGGGGCTTGAGCCAACGCATTGCGTCGACGCTAAAGCGCTAGCGAAACCTGACCGATCGCCATCACAGGACCCGCAATGGCCGAAAAGTCTCTCGCTGACGCCAACCGTCGAGTTCGCCCGCGCGTGCCGGTGAGGTTCCGCGCGGAGTTCAGCAACCGCAGGATCGAGGGAACCGGGACCGTCAGAAATATATCGACAACCGGGGCCCTCATCGAGCCAGCGAATCGCCTCCCGATGGCCGGCGTGCGCATCACCATGCAATTCTCATTTCTGGAGGAATCGGTTCCAATCAGCGTTCCCGCACGAGTCGTTCGCGAAACGGAGCGAGGGTTCGCCGTCGAATTTCTTGGAATGGCAGAGCGCACCCGGTCGCTACTCGGAGTGGCGATCGCAAAGCTCCTGACTCGTCGCACCGAGATCGCCCCCTATCCCGATCATTCGCTCGATCCTGATGAGGGCGATGCTGACGTCACACTGATGAGGATCGATCCACAAGCACGCTAGCCCTGAAACGAGCGTCGCTTCAGGCTTCTAACGTAAGCCGAGAGGTTGGGATCACCAGCAATGAATTCCGAGATTTCACGATCGAACTCGTCGGCCTCCTGGGATAGGGAATCCAATCCAAACCACAATCCTGTAATCGTCTCTAGCCGTTGCAGCAGTGCAAGGGTGCCACGAACATTCGGCACCCTCGATACGTAGTGGGGAACCCGCGCCCAAAGCGCGGAAACGCGAATACCGTGCCGCATAATCTCGTCCCCAAGGACGCCGATGATGCCCGCCGGTCCCGCGAGAGGCGCGTCAGGAATTCCCGACTGAATCCGGAGAGCCTCGTCGGAGCAGAAGCCGAAGATTGGTACTGGCTGCGAGTATACCACTTCATCAAAATATGAACCAAGAAGAACGACCGCTCGAACATCGAAACGCTTGAGAAGATCTATGACGCACCTGCAGTGCGTCTTCCATTTGAGGTGAGGCTCCGCCCCAACCCCGACCACCAAGTCAAACGGCTGCCGTGGGCGGCGCAGCCTGAAGAACTCGAGATTAGGCCAAAGGATCTCACGTCGACTCTCCTCGTCAATCCTGAGGTGAGGTCGAGTAACCGTGAAGTCGAGAAATTCCTCGCATTCGACCGTTGCAATCTTCTCAGCGGGAAGCGCATCGAGCAGGAATCGCGTCGCATCTGTAGCCGCCTCACCTGCATCGTTCCATCCCGCATAAGCGAGGATCGCAATGGGATCCCGCAATTGACGATGCAAGAATGTGACAACGGGCTGGAAATCGCTCACGTCAAAAGACTTGCACAGTTGCCGACACTTCGCTCGGTGAACAGAATCAACCATCGGAAGAATTCCATAAGTGCCCAGCAGAGCTCCCCAGAGCAAAGCCGCCAATGGCTGTCGCGATGGGGCGAGCCCGGATTGCTGATTACCTTAGATGCAATCCGTCCGCGAATTCGCTCCGATTGATCTCGACCCAAAATAGCCCCCGAAAATCACCGGGTGAGAATCCAACGGCCTGGTCGAACGGGTACAGATTGCGGATCCTCAGTGAGAGCGACTCATCAATCGAGGTTCCATGGCAAACAATGCATAGTGGCTCGAGATAGATCGGCTCGGTATATCCGATCCTCTCCTCATCAATCGAGACAACCCGATACGCACCCGCGGCAACTGGCATCGCACGGAACTCATTGAGCGAGGGCTCCATCCAGAGCTTTGGTGCATTGATACGGTTTCGCACCCGATGACTGGTGCGCCCGACCAGAATCGATCGAGAGCTGGAGTCCAAGGCAATCTGTGGCGCTCGAATGCGGCACACGTCGATCGCATTCATGGGTCCCCCGTTCGAGAGCGCACCCTCTAGCGTTGTACGAAGTGCTAGCTTGAGAGGTGCAAGCGCATTACGTGCCCGGTGTACCACCTCAGCCTGCAATTCCGCTCCTACCTCACCCGTAGGCACTGAACTCGACTCGTTGGAATTCACTGAGGACATCCTGAGCACGACGTCTTCACCCGGAGAGAGTCCGCTCAGAACCTCGACCCAGCCGGAACCCGCGACGGGGCCGATCGTAATCCATCGCCGCTCGATCGATCCATCGGGTCGTGCCACCTCTGCAAACTCGAGTTGTCCGATTGTTTGCACTGCCTCGACCGGGATGCGGAAGCGAAGCGTCTCCCGAAAAGGGATCTTGGCCCGACCAAACATCCCTGAATACAAGCGTACATCGGAAGGTAGGCGGATCTTGACGAGGAAAGTTCTTGCACCGGGCTCGGCATGAGGAACGATTTCGTCGATGGCTCCCGCTACGTCGCTCTCGATGGCATCGATGCGAACATCGATCTGCTGGCCGGGAGTTAGCCGCATCGCGAGTGACTCCCTGACCGGAACCTCAAGCCGAAGAGCACCCGGGTCATAGATCCGTAGCAAAGGAGCTCCAGGAGCTGCGGTGTCCCCCGGCTCGGCCAATCGATCCACGACACGGCCGGAAACGGGGGAGCGGATTACCGCATGGGACACTGCGACCTCTGCGTCGCGAAGCTGCTCCTGGGTCCGATCGAAATCCGACTTCGCGAGTTCGAACTGTGCGCGAACCTGCTCGAGCTGCTGCAAGCTCGCAACGTTGGCCCGCCAAAGGCCCTCCACGCGCTCGAGCTCCGAACGTGCAAGATCCAGGCTGGCGCGCGAACCGGAGACAGACTCGCGAGCGGCCCGCATCCGGGCCTCCAGATCTCGTTGATCCAACTGCACGAGAACGTCGCCCTCCCTCACCTCAGAACCTGCGCGAACACGAATCGCCTCGATCCGCGCCAGAATCTTCGATGAAACCGTGGCATGACGGGATGAAGCGATCGTTCCACTGAAACGCTCGAACCCGAGGTCCCAAAACTGCTCAACCGAAACGATGCTCGCATCATCGGGAACTCTTTCGGCGGGCGTAGGGTCGCTCCCAGGATCGATTCTCTTCCCGCACCCGCCCGATAGCCAGGCGACTCCGACAGCGAGCACCAACCCTCCGGCAACTGCCTCGAGTGCCGTCTTCATGATGGCCCTCATGCGATGTCCTCCTCGCGATGAGCCTCTCTTTCGAGTCCATGACCGTCCCGACCCGCGTAGATCAGGTAATAGGCGATAGGAACGACGACTAGGGTGAAGGCAGTCGAAACGGCAAGACCGAAGATCAGCGCCCACGCGAGTCCAGAGAAGATTGGATCGAGGGTGATGGGAACCGCAGCGAGTACGGCGGTGCCAGCCGTGAGAAGGATCGCGCGCGTGCGCATGGAGCCTGCCGAGATGAGCGAATCTACGAGGGAGCGTCCTCGTGCAAGATCAACGTGCAAGAACTCGATCAGGAGAATCGAATTGCGAACCGAAATTCCGGCCAATGCGATCATTCCGATCATTGCAGTTGCGGTAAAGTACACGGGAGTTGGGATCCCCTCCGCGCCTCCACCCGCAAGCAGGTTCAATATCCAGAAACCTGGCATGATGCCAATCAAGGTCAAAGGAATCGAGATCATCAAGACGAGAGGCATCAGATAGCTACTCGTCTGGTACAGTAGAAGGAGATATATGCCCAATAGTGCAACACCAAACGCGATTCCGAGATCGCGAAACACGTCGAGAGTGATCTTCCACTCACCCTCACCATTCCACTGAACCGTAATATCATCCGGTAACGACCAGAAATCGCCCCCGCCGTTTCGGAAGTAGGTGCGCGCTTCGAGCGGTATCGGGCCATTGTCGCGAGTACTCACGGTTTGATCGACTCGGATCCGATCAGCTCCGACATCGATGATCGCTTCGGCGGGAGATCGGCCGACGGGTTCGGCATACACGTAGGAGACCCGTTGGAGATTTTTGTGGTAGATGACTCTCTCCGCCTCCACGCGTTGGAATCTGCCTAACTCGCCCAAGCGAACAAGCGGAAGAGGGGCATCGTGTACCCCTCCGCCCTGGCGAATTTTCGCAACGCCGGGGCGGCCCTTGAGAGTGAGGGCTGAGAGATGTTCCTCTCCCGAGCGCCACTTACGCGGGAGCTGCAGGCGAATCAGGAGAGGGTTCACCTCTCCTCGAACGTGAAGTTGTGCCGCATCGAGCCCACGCAGCGCAATTCGAAGTGTTTGCGTCACGTCGTCGGTCGAAATACCGGAAAGCGCTGCCTTCTCCTTGTCCACCACGAAGAGAAGGCGGTCATGTGCGGATTCGACACTCGTATCCACGTCCGAAACAAGCGGCTCCCTTGATAGCCGACTCCCTACGCGGAGCGTAGCATCGCGTATCTGCTCGTATCGAGTCTGAGGGGAACCGTAGACCTCGGCGACGATTGTCGAAAGAACGGGGGGGCCTGGAGGGGTCTCGACGAGTGCAATGCGTACGCCCTCTTCGCGCGCGATGACTTCGAGCCTCGGGCGAAGACGAAGGAGAATATCGTGGCTTCCCTTCATCCTGGAACGCTTCTCAGCAAGATTTACCCGAATGTCTGCGACTTCCGGGCCTTCTCTCAAGAAGTAGTGGCGGACGAGCCCATTGAAGTCCATTGGACTGGCGATTCCTGAGAAGATGCTGAGATCACGGACTTCAGAAGCTCGTGCGATCTCGAGCGCCATGCGGCGTGCTATCGCATCGGTGCGCTCGAGTGTCGTCCCTTCGGGTGCATCGAGTACGACTTGGAACTCGTCCTTGTTATCAAAGGGAAGCATTTTGAGCGGAACCAGTCGAAGTCCGGCCAGCAGCAGAGCCGCGAAGAACAGGAATGCCGTGGTCGCCAACAGTAACAGTGCCTTACCTCGATTCTCGAGAAAGGGCTCAAGAATTCGGGTGTAGCCACGTCTTAATCCCGAGTCATCGATTGGTTTATTGGTGTTGTCCGCCTTTTGGATCGGCGACGCCTTCGAGCGCATGACATGATAGGAGAGCCATGGCGTGATCGTGAAGGCCACAAGCATCGAGGAAGCCATGGCAACAGGAACATTGATGGCCATCGGTCGCATGTAGGGGCCCATCATGTCTGTGATGAACAGCATGGGTAGAAACGAGACGATGACTGCGGCGGTAGCCAGCAGAATCGGTGGGCGAACCTCGTTGACTGCGGTTCGTACGGCGCGAAGCGGAGGCTCCGTCTTCTTGGACAGATGACGGTGGATGTTCTCGACATCCACGATGGGATCGTCCACCACGAGTCCCAACGATAAAATCAGCGCGAAAAGCGTAACGCGGTTGATCGTGTATCCAGCGAGCCAGTTGAAGAAAAGAACGAGTGAGAAGGTGATCGGAACGGATATGGCGACAACGAGCGCCTCGCGCCAGCCCATCGCGATCGCGATGAGTCCGATGACGATGATGATCGCGACGGCAAGGGCTTCGACGAGCTCGGCGACCTTTTCATTTGCGGTTTCTCCGTAGTTTCGGGTGATGCGGAGGTGAACCCCATGGGGAAGATGGGTTCTCTCGAGCTGTGCGATCCGCTCCTCGATGAGATTCGCAACAGAAACTGCGTTGGAGCCCTTCTGCTTGGCGATCGAGATGTGGACGGCTGGTGTCAAGGATCCGGGGGCCATGTAGCTCTCATGTGCGCTGGTCCTCAGTGATGCCGGACCGAATGCAAACCATGTGTAGCTGGATCGTTCGGCAGGTCCATCGACTACGTTCGCGATGTCTTTCAGGAATACCGGAGATCCATTCACCACGTTCACGGTGAGCCGTTCCAGCGATGGAATGTCCTGAAGATGCTCCCCTCCGTCCACTGGAATGGTCGTATCACGCCGATCGAATTCACCAGCTCTGCTCTGCACGTTCGATACCGCGAGTGCCCATGCGACGTCGAGAGGCGTCGTTTGGCGGGCGGCGAGGGTTTCGGGTTCGAGCTCTACTCTAACAGTGCGTTTACGGCCGCCGGTGATCGCGGTGCGATTGGTCTGAGGAACGGACTGGAGCTCGATTTCGAGCTCTTCGGCGATGCGGCGGAGGGCGTAGTCATCGATCTCGGTAGGCCGGTCACTCCAAAGCGTTGCGATCACGATGGGAACGTCATCGATCTCGATCGGCTTGACGACCCACGAGGTCACGCTATTTGGAACCCAATCCCGGTGCGACTCGATCTTGTTGTGAAGCTTGATCAGGCTGTCTTCGCGGTCCTCTCCAACATAAAATCGTACCGTGATCACCGCTTCCTCAGGGCGCGACATCGAGTACACGTGTTCGACACCATCGATCTGAAGCAGAAGCTTTTCAAGTCGTGTCGATATGTGGCGCTCGATCTCCTCACTCGAGAGCCCCGGGGCGGTTACGAGCACGTCCGCCATCGGTACGACGATCTGCGGCTCCTCTTCTCGGGGAGTGATGCCTAGGGAGACGGCTCCCGCGAGGAGGGATAACGCGATCAGCAAGGGCGAGAGCTTTCCCTTGAGGAAGATGTCGACGACTCGCGTGAAGAAGGGCGGCGTGGCCCCTGGTGCTTCGGGCTTCAATGCTGGATGGTCTCCATGGGATTGCTGCTGGATGGAGTGCGTCCGTTGGGGGGGGCTGGGATGCACGCCGGGTACCGGATCGATGGCCTTGGACCGGTGCAGGTTTCCGCGCTTGCGCTGGATGGGCGGGTTCAGGCTACCCTACGGCGCGTGGGCAGAGGAACCGAGAACTGGAGATGAGCGAGGGAAGAATCCACGAGCTTGAAGCGCTCATGAGTTCCTTGGCGCACGACTTGGACGAGCCGCTCCGTAACCTGGAGCACCTGCTCGGTCAGCTCGAGGGAGATCCGCATACCCGGGCCGTGGCGCTCGGTCAGGCCAGGCGTGCCCGTCAGCTGGTCGAAGATCTGCTTCACTATGCTCGTGCGGGCGCGAGGCAGCCCGAGCTCGAGGGCATCGACCCATCCGAGTCCGTGGGTTGGGCGATCGCCAATCTCAGGAAGCGGATCGAGGATTCATCCGCGTCGATCGAGATGACACCACTTCCGCGGGTGCGGGCCGATGCCCTGTTCGTTGCGCGCATCTTCCAGAATCTGATCGCCAATGCGGTTCGATTCTGCGGCAGTACTTCGCCCCGGGTGCGTGTGAGCGGTGAACGCGTGGGCGGCGAAGTCGTGCTCTGCGTGGCGGATCGTGGGATCGGGATCTCTCCGGAGCACCATGTGCGTATCTTTCGCGCCTTGGAGAGAGCCCACCCCGGCGAGCGATCGGGCAGCGGGCTTGGCTTGGCCATCTGCTCGAAGCTCGTCGCGATGCAGGGCGGAAGGATCTGGGTCGAGTCGGAAGAAGGGCGTGGTGCGCGCTTCTTCTTCACGTTACCGGCTGATTCCAGCCGCGATTGAGCTCAGCAGCCAACTCAATGCGCACTATCGCGGCTCCGAGCAGGGGTCTCGCTCCCGCGATCCACCGAGATGACGCGCTACCAGATCGGTTCTGGAATGGGCGCCCGAGAGGCCCGTCATGCTCAACATACGCTCTGGAACCGCCGTGGTCTTCGAGGTACTGAGCAGGTGCCGGATCCCGACGGTGCGATTTTCGCTAGCAGCGGGATCCGGGTAGCGGTGCGGCACTTGGTGCCACTGCGCTGACGCGCTCGTGTTCGTCCGCCCCCTCCACGGTCTCGGAGTCTCGTCGCCCCGCGGACTCGATCCCCTGTGCGCGACCGTCGACGGCGCCCTCTGCGGCCAAGGAGGATCGATCCGGCAGGCCGCCGATGAGAAGCAAATCATCGAGACGGGGTAGGCGCGATCGCGCGGCTAGGCTCTCTCGAATGACCTCTTCGGCGGAGGCGAAGACATCCTCGGGAGTGGGAAGCCGCACTCGCGCGGCGAGGATGCGGGCCGTCGCGATTCGATCGTCGCTTGCGCCCGACTCCGCCTCGTTGCTCTTCGCCCCTGCTCCCCCCAGCGCTCTTGGCGCAGCGGCCGTGTTCGAGGAGTCCGCCGCTTCCCGCGCGGTTCCGGGCGCAGCCGATGTTGGGGGGAGGAGGAGAACTCGCTAACCGCCGAGGTCATCGATGTGCATGGCCGGAACCTCGCGGAGGAGCTGCCGCCCCTCTCCCTGTCGGATCGCCTCCGCGGCTCATCCCCTTCTGCGCCGCCCTCCGGATGGACAACCGCGCTCCTTGAGGGATTGCGAAGCTCAAGAGTCGAATCTCCCGCCCCGATGCATGCGGCGTGGGCCAGATGGTCGCTCGGGCGCGCGCCGATCGAAGGGGAAGGGGGCCAGAACCGTGGGCGTAGATGCACTCTCCGCATCCGTTTCCGGCAGTCGGTCTGGGGTTCGGCGCCTTGGGGTCGCGAGCCACAACGTGGCGAATCTCCTCACCGAACGGTTCGATCCCTTGCGGACGGTTCAGATCTCGCGAGCCGAGGGCGGGTCCGAAACGCTGGTCGAGAGGAGTGGCAATCCGATTCCGGTGGATGTCGCCCTTGAGTTGGTCGAAGCAAGCCTCGGCCGATTGCAGTCCGAAGCATCCCTTCGCGTCGCTACCACCCAGCTCGATCTCCTCGGGAGCCTGATCGACATCAAGGCGTAGGACGACTTCTCGGTCCCGGGCATGCTGGCGCTACAATGCGCTGCATGCGCTGGACGGGATCCGAGTATTGGGCTCTTGCGTGCAGTCTACTGGCCGCAGGCTGTGTGGCCTTCGAGGTTCCTTGGGCGCGTTCGGAGCGAGATCCGATCGCATCGGAGGCTGCGGCTCTGGGTGACCCTGCGGATCCCACTCCGCTTGTCGGAGCGCCCCGAGAGCCCGCGATGTTCCTTCGTGGGGCAACCGTGATGACTGCGGCAGGTCGGACCATCGCCGATGGGGATGTTCTGATTCGTGGCGGCCGGATCGCAGCAGTCGGGGCATCGCTCGAGGCTCCACCCGATGCGAAGGTGATCGACGCGAAGGGGCGCTGGATCACCCCTGGGCTCATCGATCCCCACTCTCATGTCGGGGTCTACGGACTTCCAGACGTTCCGGCTCATCGCGATGGTAACGAGGCGACAGACCCAATGACGCCGGAGTTGCAGGCTATGGATGCATTCTGGCCTCAGGATCCGGCGATCGAACGAGCGCTCTCCGGCGGCGTCACGACGATTCATGTGCTCCCGGGTTCGACGAACGTAGTGGGTGGGCAGGGGGTCACCCTCCGGCTTCTTCCCCGGCTCTCTGCGCACGAGATGCGCTTCCCTGGAGCTCCCAACAGCATGAAGATGGCATGCGGCGAGAACCCCAAGCGCTCGCATGGCCAGATCGCGAAGCGAGCGCCATCGACGCGAATGTCCGAGGTCGCGTTGCTGCGCTCTGCGCTCGATCGCGGCAGAGCGTACGAGTCCAAAGATGGGAAGCCCTCCGATTGGGCGGCTGCGGCGATGAAGCGCGTTGCCTCGGGCAATCTACTTGTTCAATATCACTGCTACCGCGCGGATGAGATGCTTCTGCGGCTCGAGGTCCTCGAAGCGTATGGAATCCGCCCTCGTGCCTTCCACCATGCGGTGGAGGCATACAAGATCGCTCCGCAGCTTGCGCGTGCAGGAGTGGCCGCCGTGGTTTGGGCGGACTGGGGCGGATGGAAGATGGAGCTACGGGACGCCGTGCCTGCAGCTGCGGCAATTCTCCAGCGGGCCGGTGTGCGAGTAGCGCTCCACTCCGACTTGCCCCACGAGATCGAGCGGCTCAACCAACAAGCGGCGCTGGCTC
Organism: uncultured Myxococcales bacterium; assembly: GCA_964582775.1. Taxonomy (GTDB): domain Bacteria; phylum Myxococcota_A; class UBA9160; order SZUA-336; family SZUA-336; genus CAZOTO01. The sequence continues at coordinate 10,837 of CAZOTO010000001.1, read as the reverse complement.
GAGCCGCGGGAATCCGCGCAGGAATCGTCGTGAGCCACGAGCAAGCGTTGCGATGGGTTACGGTGAATGCTGCGTGGGTGCTCGGAATCGACGATCGGACCGGGACGCTCGAGCCGGGAAAGGAGGCGGATCTGGTGGTCTGGTCGCATGAGCCGCTGAGCGTGTATGCGCGGGCGGAGCAGGTTTTCGTCGGTGGAGAGCTGGTGTACGAACGCGCAGAGCCCCGCGTTCCCCTCTCGGACTTCGAGCTTGGGATCCGGGAGATCCCATGATTCGCCTGCTGGCCGCGCTGGCAATCGTTGGAGGCACCATTCACACGGGGCGGGGTCCCGCTTTGGAGAATGCAACGGTACTGATCGACGGAGACCGGATCGTAGCGGTCGGACCTGACGTGGATGTGCCGCGTGGCGCCTTCGTGATCGATGCAAGGGAGAGCCAGATCACGCCGGGCTTCGTTCACGTTGGATCCAGGCTAGGCGTCGAAGAGGTTGCCCTAGAGAGCTCCAGCGTAGAGGCAACCCTGCCACCAGCGAGCGACCCGGTTCGTGCCGCACTTCGCGTCGCGGATACATTCGACACCCACACGCTCGTGCTTCCCGAGTCACGAATCGCTGGAATCACCTCGGCGGTGGTCGTTCCGATCGGCGGGGTCGTCTCCGGCCTAGCGCTCTGGGCAGATCTAGCGGATCCGGCGAATATCGTTCGCCGCGATGTGGCGCTTCGGCTCGCGATCGAGGGATCTGCGCAGGAGGGGCCTCGCGCGGCGGCATTTCTGCGGCTTCGCGAGGTTTTCGAGGATGCTCGTCTCTATCGGGACAACCGTGGCCCGTATCTCACCCGCAGGCTGCGCGATCTCTCCGCATCGCATCAGGATCTTCAAGTGCTCGAAAGAGCATTGTCTCGCGAGCTTCCCGTCTTGTTCGAGGTGAATCGCGCGTCGGATATTCAGACGGCACTCGAGATCACTCGCGACTACCGTCTTCGCGCGATTCTCACAGGTGTCGCCGAAGGCTGGATCGTGGCCGGAGAGATCGCCCGTTCAGGTGTTCCCGTCGTCGTCGATCCGCTCGACACCCTCCCAAGAAACTTCGATCGGCTGCGCAGCCGTCGTGATCTTGCCGCGAGGATGCATAGGGCTGGTGTCACGGTCGCATTTACCTGCAGAGATCCTTTCGTTCGGGCGCCACGACTGCGTCTCGCCGCAGGGAATGCCGTAGCAGAGGGCTTCCCGTATTCGGACGCGCTTGCTGCAATCAGTCGCGTGCCGGCGGAGATTCTTGGAAGGAGCGATGCGGGCGAGATCCGCCCTGGCGCCGTCGCGAACATCGTCGTGTGGAACGGCGACCCGCTTGAGCCCTCCTCGTGGCCGGTTCATGTGCTCGTGCGCGGTCGGGAAACCGACCTTCGCTCCCGACCGGATCTGCTGACCGAGCGTTATCTGTCCCGTCGATGAGTGCGCGAGAGCCGATCGAAGCAGTGGGAACCGTCGTATCTGTGTTTCGGGGAGGCTGTACGATCGTATGGCGTGATGAGCTTTACTCGTTGCGCCTCGTCGGAAGACATGCTCATCGGGAGCAATCGCTCGCTGTGGGCGACGAGGTAAGCTTCGAGCTCGCACGGGGCATCGTGCTCGATATCCTGCCACGTCGTACTCGTCTCGCCCGCTTTCGTCCTCGCATGCGCTGCGAGCATGTCATCGCTGCGAACATCGATCGACTGGCCATCGTGGTTGCGGCACGTGAGCCGCCCTTTCGCTCAGGGGCCGTCGATCGGTTCCTGTTGGCCGCCTATGCAGGTGGGCTCGAGGTGATCTTGATCGCAAACAAGATCGACCAGATCGATCCCGATGGGGATCTTCCCCCCGAAATTGCCGCGTATCGCGAGATCGTTCCGGTCTATCCGGCGTCTGCGTCCTCTGGCGAGGGAGTGGGGCGCCTCCTTGCACATCTCGCACACTCGCGAACCGTTCTTGCGGGCCACAGCGGGGTCGGGAAGACGACGCTCGTGAACGCCATGCACCCAGAGCTGCGACTCGAGACGGCGGGGCTCACGAAGGCGCGGCGCGGCCGTCACACGACCACGCGGGCCACATGGATTCGGCTGCCAGGTGACGCCGTCGTGATCGACACCCCGGGGGTGCGTGAGATCGCAACGGGATTCGTGGATATCTCCTTGGTCGATCGGGTGTATCCCTCCATTGCACGTGCGGCGTCCCGTTGCCGTTTTCGCGACTGCCGGCATGATCGTGAGCCCGACTGCGCGGTTCGTGCGGCGGTAGAATCAGGGGAGATTCGTCCCAGCCGCCTCGCAGGCTACCAGCGTCTGATGCAGGAAGTCGAAACCGGCTCGTCGAAGGGCGGACCATCGGAAACGATGGACTCTCGCCGGAGAAGATGAGCGCACCAATAACGTATCGCGACTCGATCATCGACTGATCGAGGTCGTACGACCGAGTCGCGAGTCGTAGAAGTCGGGGATTGGCGCCCCCTGTTTCGATGGTGTCTCGTAGATCACCACCCGCACCGACTTCGATATTTGCTTTGCGGCTCAGGCCTCTGCCGCGAGCCTGCGCAACGTCTCGAACGTGTAGATGCCCGTGTCGTGGCCATCGCTCCACTCGATCTGGATCCCATAACGTCCAATGGGGCGGATGCGCATCGGATGCACATCGAGAGGAACGTCCTCCGCTCGCAGGAGGGGCCGACCGGTTCCTTCCTCCACACAGCGGGCGCAACGGCACGCGATCCGGATGCGACGCACCGGGTATGAGATCTCCGCGCCGTCCTTCCAGCGGATCTTCAGGGTCGTGGGGCCTGCCTGTTCGATCTGGAGGGGAGTGGTCGTATCGCTCACGCGAGAACGGTAGCTCATTTTTGATAGCATCCGCCTCGCCCCGTCATGGATGGGAAGCGAGGAGGGATGATGTCGAAGGAAGTGGTGGCGATTCTCGGAGGAACGGGCGAGCAGGGCCTTGGTCTTGCGTACCGGTTCGCGGCGGCCGGTCGGCCTGTGCGCATCGGAAGCCGCAAGGAGGAGCGCGCTCTCGCGGCGGCGGACGAGGTGCGACAGCGTTTTCCGAAGGCAGACGTCCGCGGACTCGAGAACGCGGGGGCGACCCGAGAGGCAGCGGGCGGCATCGTGATCCTGTCCGTTCCCTTCGAGCACACCGTGGCGACCGTAAAGGGGATCCGCGATGCGCTCGCGCCACCGTGCGTGCTGGTGTCGATGGGCGTTCCGCTCGCCACCGCGATTGGCGATGTGGCTGCCCGAGTGATCGGGGTGTCGCAGGGCTCGTGCGCGGAGCTGGTGGAATCGCTCGCGCCCGACGGCGTCGAGGTGGTCTCCGCCTTCCAAAACGTTGCCGCACATCGACTGCTGGATCTCGATGCGGCCGTGGAGTGCGACGTGATCGTTTCGGGTGCCAAGGGGGCGCGTGAGCGGGTGATGGCGCTGTGCGAGGACATTCCGGGCACCCGCGGGATCGACGGCGGACCGCTCTACAACGCGCGCTACGTGGAACAGCTCACGGCGCTATTGATCGGAATCAACATTCGGCACAAGCTTTCCGAGGGTGCGGGGCTACGCCTCACGTACATCTGAAGGGCGGATGGTCATGGGAGACTGGGATCCGCTTCTCGAGGAGCTCGAACGCAGGCGTGTGCAGGCACGCGCCATGGGTGGTCTCGAGCGGCTCGAGCGCCGAAATGCCGAGGGACGCCTCGACGCTCGAGCGCGCGTCGAGGCGCTCGTCGATCCCGGTAGCTTCCGTGAGTTCGGCGCACTCGTCGGCGGCGTGGCGCGATCGGGACAGGCTTCGGTTCCGGCGGACGCACTCGTTTCGGGTATGGGTGAGATCGAGGGCCGTCCGGTTCTCGTGGGTGCGGAGGACTTCACGGTCCTCGGGGGGTCGATCGGTTTGGGCACCCACGCCAAGCGCGTGCGCCTGGCGCACCTGGCCCTGCAGGAGCGCGTGCCACTCGTCATGCTCCTCGAGGGAGCCGGCGAACGCGCGACGAATGCGCTCGAGCGCTATCCGCATGCGCCCAATGACCTGCAAGTCTTGGCCGAGCTCGCGGGGCTCGTGCCCACCGTATCGGTGGTGATGGGAGCCTCGGCGGGGCACGGAGCCCTCACGGCATTGCTCGCGGACTTCGTCGTGATGGTGGAGGGGGGCGCGATCTTCTCTGCCGGCCCGCCGCTCGTCGCGAATGCGACCGGTGAGCATGTGACGAAGGAAGAGCTCGGAGGCGTAAACGTACACGTGGCGGTGAGCGGCGTTGCGCACAACTCCGCACCCGATGATCGTGCAGCACTCGGGCTCGTGCGGCGCTATCTGGGATACTTCGGATCCAACGCGTGGGAGCGGCCTCCGAGGGGGATGGCTGGTGCTGCGGCGGACGCGGAGCCGCGTCGGCTCGACGGTATCCTCGAGCTCGTCCCGGCGAACCCACGACGTCCGTACGATATGCGGCGTGTCGTCGATCTCATCTGCGACGCGGGGAGTGTGCTCGAGGTTCAGCCGCGATTCGGAGACTCGCTCCTTACGTGCCTTGCGCGAATCGGGGGAGAAGCCGTGGCTGTGTTGGCGAACCAGCCGATGGTGCGTGCAGGAGCCATCGATGCGAATGCAGCGAACAAGGCTTCTCGCTTCCTCGAGATCGCCGATGCGTTCCACCTTCCGGTCGTGCTGCTCGCGGACAACCCAGGAGTGATGGCAGGGAAGGCTGCCGAGCGCGCCGGCGCGCTGCGCAGTGCAGCGCGCATGTTCGCAGCGCAGGCGCGCATCCGGGCACCGAAGCTCCATGTGACGCTTCGCAAGGCGTATGGGTTCGGCAGCTCGGTGATGGGCATGAATCCGTTCGACGGCCAAACGATGACGCTCGCCTTTCCGAGTGCGTCGCTTGGAGCCATGCCGGCGGCAGGGGCGAGCACTGCCTCGGGGGCTGACACGGAAGTGCGACGAGAGCTCGAAACAAGGGAGTTCGGAGGTCCGTGGAGTGCGGCTGATACGATGAGCTATGACGAGGTGATCGACCCACGTGAACTGCGCAATGCGCTACTCGATGCCCTGCGCCTTGCCCGGGTGCGAGCGTCGCTTCCTCCGGTGCCGAGACCGGGAGGGATCCGCCCATGATGATCCTTTGGTCCTCCGTGTCGAGAGAAACCTGGAATCGAGCTCAATCCGCGTCGCGCCCGGCGTGAATTGGCTCGAGCGCAGCGCGAAGTGCGGACCAGTGAGCGCCGAGTGCTCGCTGCGCCATGGGATAGAGCATTCCCTCCTCCTTGACATTGTGCTGCTGGATCAGCATGAGGAGGGAGTCGCCTTGGTCGAGCAGCTCCTTCGTTGCACCGCCTGCGAGAGCCGCGGCCATTTGGTCGAGGAGCCCGCGCATCTGTTCGTGCTCCATGCGCATCACGAAAGTCGGGCCGCCGTCGTGCATGCCCGTTGCATCTTCGAACGCCGGGAAGAGTACCCGCTCCTCCATTTCGAGGTGGGTGCGCAGGGCATGGTCGAACCTCCGGAAGGCGCGGCGGACTGCCTCGGATGCCCCGCCCTGCGCCGCGTCCTCGACACCGGCCCAGCGTTCGTCGCAGTCTCGGTGGTCGGATGTGAAGTACTCAACGAGGCTCCGTTGACTCATGGGCGTGGACTCCTTCTCGGGGCCCGATAGGTTATCGGGCGATCGAGAAAAAGGAATCCCTGGGATGTGCCTTTCATCGGATGCCCCCCCGCGGGAAATCGTCGAGGCAGCGCTCGTCGGGCTTGCGAGCGCTGCGTTCGAGCCACCTGGCCTTCGTCGCGTGGCGCGACACGCAGGTGTGTCTTTCGCAACCCTCCTGCGTTATTTTCGCTCGCGAAGGGGGCTCTTGGCTGCGGTGGTCTCATCGGCGGAGCGAGATCTCGACGATCTCTTGGCGTGTGCACTGCGCAGCTCCCCGCTCTCGGTTGACGCGATCGATGCGCTCCTCTCGCGCTTGTTTTCCTATGCGCAGAGAAGTCCTGCCGTTCCGAAGCTCCTCGTGCAGCCGCTCGTATCCGGCGAGAGGTCGGGGGCGAACGGCTCCCTCGCTTGGACGATCACGTTGCTGCGGTTTGCCGTTGACGATCTCGTTCGTGAGGCGGCCCTCACCGGCGTGATTCCTCGTTCCGCCGACGCGGGATCCTCTGCAGATTTGCTGTTTGGATTGCTCTTCGGCGCCTTGTTCGAGGCAGCCGCACAAGAGAGCCCCGACGTTTTGCGGGCACGTCGTGAGTCGATTCTGGAGCTCTGGCGAATGGGGCTGGCGTACGGTGTCCGTGCACGCAGTGCCGAGGATGACGTCGCGGGCCGTCCCGATTCATCCGTCGGAGAAGGACCCCTTCGCCGTGTCGACCTGCGGGATGTCGCTTGTTGCCGAGAGCCGCTCACCCGCCTCGTGCGCGCGTTCGATCGCGCTGCGGACGCCGCACTCCTCGAGATCGTGGTTTCACGGCGCTCAGAGAGCCTGCTGGCGATTCTCGAACGACGGGGCTATCGAACGAGCATGCGCGCGATCGAGGATGGATCGTGGATCGTCGAGGCTCAGCCGGCCGAGGCCCCCGAGGTTTTCGAGTTCGCGGATCTCCCTGCGCCCGAGCCGTTCGAGCGCATGCTCGCGGCCGTAGGGCGACTGGAGCCTGGGCACTCCCTGCTTGCGCGCGTCCCCCGGTATCCACGACCCCTGATTCCGAGGCTCGAGGAGCGAGGCCTCATCTATGACGTTCTGGAACAAGTGGATGGGCGGGCCATCGTCCATGTGTGCAGGCCCCGCTAAGAGATTTCATGGACACCCGCGGTCTGCACCTCGATCAAGCCCCGCCGCTTTCGATTCCCATGAGCTTCTTTGCGACGGCTCCGCTCGCGGTCGTCGTAGCGGGAATTCTCCTGTTTGCCCGCGGTGGGCCGGCGCTCTCCTCGAACTGGTCTCCGATCACGCTGGCACTGACCCATCTCGGCACGCTCGGGTTCCTGTCGATGGTGATGATGGGCGCAGTCTATCAGATGACTCCGGTGGTGGCGGGCAGTCGCGTGCGGGCAGTCCGGCTAGCGCACGGAGTCCATGCGTTGCTGGTCTTGGGTGTGGCCGCCCTGTTCGTCGGTCTCGCGAGCGGCGCGCACTCGATTACCTTCGCTTCGATCACGCCCCTGACCTTCGCTGTGTTGCTCTTCGTCTTCCCGGTGGGCTTGGCGCTGAAACGAGCCCCAGCAAGAACCGCGACCGTGCTGGGTATGTCCTTGGCGGTTGCCGGATTCTTTCTTGCCGCCTTGCTCGGACTGTGGATGGTCCACGGCCACAGCGGTATGCGATTCCCCGGGCCGCGAGGGCTGTGGGTCCAGGTCCATCTGGTCGTCGCCCTGCTTGGATGGGTCGGAGGGCTCATGGCCTCTGTATCCTGGCAGGTGATCCCGATGTTCTTCCTGAGCCGGCTACCCAGCCGCATCGAGCGGATGGCGATTCTCGGGCTTGCGTGGGCGGGGGTGGGGCTTCCGGTTTTGGTCCTCGTGCTGCATCGCTGGGGGACGATGGGCTGGGAGGATGGAGTCCCGACTCGGCTCGCCGGGCTGGGGGCCCTTCCCGCGGTGCTGGCGATCTGGATCCTTCACCCTTGGGCGACCCTCCGCAGCCTCCAGCAGAGAAAGCGCCGCCGAGACGAGGCGAGCCTCTGGTTCTGGAGAGCGGGGCTTGCGATGGGGCCGGTCGCTGCCGGGGCCTCCGCTGCGACCCTCCTCCTGGAGGATCCGCGCTGGGGCCTGCTCTTGGGCTGGTTCGCGATCCTGGGATGGGCGGGAACGATCGTCCACGGGATGCTGACCCGAATCGTGCCCTTCCTCATCTGGTTCCATCGCTTCGCGCCGCGTGCGGGGCTCGAGCCGGTTCCCTCGGCGCGGTCGCTGATGCCCGAGGGGCGGGTGCGTGTGGGGTTCGCTCTTCATGTGGGCGCCGTTGGCACGGGGGCTCTTGCCATCGCGACGGGAGAGGACCTTCTTGCGCGACTCGCGGGGCTCCTTCTCGCCGCTACGGGGGGATGGCTCGCCCTCTCGATTCTCCGAGCGCTTCGCTGGCGCCGTGCGACCTGAGCAATCCTAGACCGAGAAAAGTCGCCGTTTTTCGCGGAGTTGTACCGGAGCCCCCGCTCCCCGTCCGGATACGCGTCCTGCCAGGCTTCCGAGTGGAATCCACATCGACCCCGCAAGTCCAATAAACTCAATATCTTGGACTGGTGGATCATCTCGGCTCAATATCTTGTGGTGCAACGGATTGACCTCGCCTCCCGTTCGGCGTTACATAGCGCCTCGGGGGAATGAGGATTTCCGCCGCGCGGCCTTGGGAGGCTGATCGGGTCGGCTGGGAAGCGGAGCACAGGTTCTAAGAGGAATCCGTGTTCCGGGGTTGCGAGGTACGCGGCCCCTCCTCGCCCCGAGCTTGACTACGCTTCTCGTTAGGAGAGAGGTGAGAGGGGGGAAGTGGGACTCATGGACGATTCGACTCGCTTTGGAACGAATGCACCACGCGTCGAGATTCGACGGCACTTCACCCGTCCGACGGAGGATGTCTTCGAGACCGTGGAGTGGGATCGCCGCGACGCCCGTATCTCTGGTGACGGGGGAGAGGCGGTATTCGAGCAGGAAGGCGTCGAGATTCCTGCGAGTTGGTCGCCCATGGCGACGAACATCGTGGCTTCGAAGTACTTTCGCGGTCACCTTGGCACGCCACACCGCGAGCGCAGTGTGCGTCAGCTCATCGGACGCGTCGTCGGAACGCTGTGCCGTTGGGGACGGCAAGGTGGATACTTCGCCGACGAGGACCAGGAGCGCACGTTCTCGGATGAGCTCACTCATCTCATCCTCGAGCAGAAGGCTTGTTTCAACTCCCCTGTGTGGTTCAACCTCGGCGTGATCGAGCCCGACGGAAAGATGGTTCCACAGCAGGCCAGTGCCTGCTTCATCAACTCCGTCGAGGACACCATGGGATCGATCATGGACCTTGCAAAGACCGAGGCCATGCTGTTCAAGGGAGGCTCGGGCGCAGGGTCGAATCTGTCGACGATCCGGAGTTCCCGAGAGAATCTCGGCGGCGGCGGGGTTGCAAGCGGACCCGTTTCCTTCATGAAGGGGCTCGATGCTTTCGCTGGGGTGATCCGCTCCGGAGGCAAGACCCGGAGAGCAGCGAAGATGGTGATCCTCAACGCGGATCATCCCGACATCCTCGACTTCATTCGATGCAAGGCGACGGAGGAGAAGAAGGCGTGGACCCTGATCGACGCAGGGTACGACGGGCGGTTCAACGTTCAGGGGGGTGCCTACGATTCGATCCAATATCAGAATGCGAACCACTCCGTGCGACTCCCCGATGCCTTCATGAAAGCGCATGCATCCGGAGGGGCGTGGCAGACCCGTGCGGTGACGACGGGGGAAATCCTGGATACCTACCCCGCGCGGGATGTCATGCGCGAGATCGCAGAGGCGACGCACGTTTGCGGCGATCCGGGAGTCCAGTTCGACACGACGATCAATCGCTGGAATCCGGTCAAGAATTCCGGACGGATCAATGCGACCAATCCGTGCAGCGAGTTCATTTTTCTCGATGATACGGCGTGCAACCTGGCATCGTTGAATCTATTGAAGTTCGCAGACTCGAAGGGGGTTTTCCTCGTCGATGACTTCGTGCAGGCAGTCGATGTGATGACGCTTGCGATGGAGATCATCGTCGATTTCGCGGATTATCCGACGGAGAAGATCGCGCGCAACAGTCACGCATTCCGACCTCTCGGGCTCGGCTACGCGAACCTTGGTGCGCTCGTCATGCGAAACGGTTTGGCTTACGACAGCGACGAGGGGCGAAATCTCTGTGCAGCCGTGACGGCGCTCATGACGGGTCGCGCGTATCGTCGCTCGGCCGAGATTTCCCGCCGCGTCGGTCCATTTCGCGAGTTCGACCGCAATCGCGCGCCGTTTCTCGAGGTGATCGGTTTGCACAACGAGTATGCGCGTCAGCTGGGAGAGGTCGGAGTTCCCGAGGAATTGCATCGGGCTGCCCGTGGATCTTGGACCGAGGCGCTCGATCTCGGTCGGGCACACGGCTATCGGAATGCTCAAGTGACCGTACTGGCTCCGACGGGGACGATTGCGTTCATGATGGACTGCGATACGACCGGCATCGAACCGGATATCGCGCTCGTCAAGTACAAACAGCTCGTGGGCGGCGGCGTGTTGAAGATCGTGAACCGCACGGTGCCGGGTGCACTCGAGAATCGTGGTTACTCGAGGGAGCAAATCGATGCCATCGTTGCCTACATAGATGAGAACGACACGATCGAGGGGGCTCCCTTCTTGCGCGACGAGCATCTTCCCATCTTCGATTGTGCATTCGCTTCTGCACGTGGGAAACGGTCGATCCACTACATGGGCCATATCCGAATGATGGCTGCGGCTCAGCCATTTCTGTCCGGCGGGATCTCCAAGACGGTAAACATGCCCAAGGATTGCACGGTTCAGGATATCGAGGAGGCCTATACGGAGGGCTGGAAGCTCGGTTTGAAGTCGCTTGCAATCTATCGGGATGGATCCAAGAGAACGCAGCCGCTCAATACGAAGGCGAAGGAGGAAGCCGAGCAGAAGGTCCAGCCGACAGCAGCGGTTTCGCCCATCCCGGCCGATCCGGCTTTGCGGCGTCGAAGGCTTCCGGATCTTCGCCGGGCTCTAACGCACAAGTTTTCGATCTCGGGACATGACGGATATCTCACTGTCGGCGAGTACGAGGATGGAACTCCGGGCGAGGTATTCCTCAAGATGGCAAAGGAGGGGTCGACGATCTC